>NZ_JBEOVW010000007.1:0-312951 GCF_040295705.1 Micromonospora sp. NPDC002717
TCGGGCCCGTTCGCGCCGGGCGGGGGGGGCCGGGGGCCGCCCCCGCCCGCGCCCCCGGCCGGGGTCGGTCAGGACCAGGGGGCCGTCGGATACCAGGGGATGATCTCGCGGCGGGCGAGGATCCGCACGTCCCAGTAGAGGAACGTGAAGGCGCCGGCCACGATGAACGCGACCGCGGTCAGGGTCGCCAGTCGGGTCGGCCGGGCGCTGAACCACCGTTGCAGGCGGGAACCGGCGAGCCAGGCCAGCAGCAGGAACAGCACCGCCATGATGACGATGTTGCCGATCGACTGGAGGGTGAACGCCGCGGCCCCGTAGAGCGGGTTGCCGCTCTCGGCGGCGTCGCGGAACATCTGCCGGAACAGCGCGAACGGCCGGCCGATGAGGAAGCCGGCGATCAGCGCGCCCATGAAGACCATCGGCACGTTGGGATGCCGCTGGGCGATCCGGGCGAACGGATCCGGCACCACGCCGAGTGCGGCCAGGCCGAGGTAGATCATGATGAGCCCGATCACGCCGAAGACCACCATCGACTGGATGCTCCGCGGCGACAGGCTGCCGGGGCTGTTGCTGGCGGTGGAGAACTGCGGCATCGACGTTCCGACGAAGCCCACGATCGCGCCGTACGTGGCCGACACCGCGATCATGCCGACCGACATCCAGCCCAGTGGCTTCAGCGGCTGCACGAACCTGCTGAGCCTGCTGCCGGTGGTGCCGGTCAGCGGGGCGAGGGCGCCGAACGCGGCGATGTTGCAGGCGGTGAACGTGCCGGCGATCCCGGAGACGAAGGCGAACAGCACGCCGGCCGCGACGCCCTGGATGGGGGTCTCCTTGGCGTCGTGGCCGAGCAGGGTGTTGGCGACGTTGTCGCCGATGGTCCGGTCGACGAACTCCGCCGACCAGATCACGGTCAGCAGGAAGCCGCCGAGGACGCTGAGCAGGATGATCAGCCCGCGCCGCCGGGGGAAGTGCCCGGTGACGAACGCGGACGTGCCGGTCTGCGCGGTGTCGGGCCGGATCCGGACGGGTACGTCGGGTTGCTGGGGGGACCGCTGGGTCTGCGTCACGTGCGCTCCTCAGGGTGGGGGTGGAACCCGGGCGCGACGTCGACGTTGGCGACGCCGCCCGCGACCGGCGAACGGGGGCCACCGGTCGGCCTGGACGCACCCGCCCGACCCCTCCTACCAGCAACGAATCGTGCGGGATCGATGTCCGCGTCTCATCATGGGACGCTTCCGGCCTCGGGGGTTCTTCCGCCCTGCGCAATCGCGCTGGGTGATCGACCTGTGCCCCAAAGTGCCCGCGCCGATCCCGCCGGTCGCCCGGCCCGCCCTGATCAGGGCAGCGGCCACTCGTGGACCGGCCGGTTGCTGTGCATCAGCGTCACGTAGTGCCGCACCACCTCGCGCAGCGCCTCCGGCCGGTCGAGGTGGTCGGTGGACTCCAGCCGGTGCAGGGTCTCCACCTGCCAGCTCGCGCCGTTGCGCCCCGTCAGGCAGCGCTGCTCGATGATGCCGAGCAGCCGGTCGCGCTCGCCCGGGTCCAGGCCCCACCGGTCCAGCCCGTGGTGGGCCAGCGGCAGCAGCCGCCGCAGCACCAGCTCGGTGACCGGGAGGTAGCCCAGGCCGGGCCAGAAGACCTGGGCGTCGATGCCGTGGCGGGCGCAGCTCGTGAAGTTCTCCTCCGCGGCGCTGAAGGACATCTGCGACCACAGTGGCCGGTCGGCCTCGGCGAGCGCCCGGACCAGGCCGAAGTAGAAGGCGCCGTTGGCGACGGTGTCGAGCACGGTCGGCCCGGCCGGCAGCACCCGGTTCTCCACCCGCAGGTGCGGGCGACCCTTGAGCACGTCGTAGACGGGCCGGTTCCACCGGTAGACGGTGCCGTTGTGCAGGCGCAGCTCGGCGAGCGTGGGCACGCCGCCGGCGGCGAGGGCCTCGGCCGGGTCCTCCGGGTCGCAGACCGGCAGCAGCGCCGGGAAGTAGCGGACGTTCTCCTCGAACAGGTCGAACACGGTGGTGATCCAGCGTTCCCCGAACCAAACCCGGGGGCGTACGCCCTGCGCCTTGATCTCCTCGGCGCGGGTGTCCGTGGCCTGCTGGAACAGCGGGATGCGGGTCTCCCGCCACAGCTCGCGGCCGAAGAACAGCGGCGCGTTGGCGCCGAGCGCCACCTGGATGCCGGCGATCGACTGGGCGGCGTTCCAGTAGTCGGCGAACTGGGCGGGGCTGACCTGCAGGTGGAACTGGGTGCTGGTGCAGGCCGCCTCCGGGGTGATCGTGTCGGCGGTGACGGCGAGCCGCT
Organism: Micromonospora sp. NPDC002717; assembly: GCF_040295705.1. Classification (NCBI taxonomy): domain Bacteria; kingdom Bacillati; phylum Actinomycetota; class Actinomycetes; order Micromonosporales; family Micromonosporaceae; genus Micromonospora; species Micromonospora sp. NPDC002717. The sequence continues at coordinate 2,302 of NZ_JBEOVW010000007.1, forward strand.
CCACCCCGTTGATCGCGATCCGCAGGTCCTCGCCCCGGGCCGCGAAGATCTGCTCGTTGAGCAGTTCGTAGCGGGGGTTGGCCGACAGCGTCGCCGCGGTCAGATGCTCGGGGCGCAGCGTCGGCAGGATGCCGATCATGACCATGTGGGCGCCGATCGCGCGGGCCTTCTGCTCGGCGGCGTTCAGGCTGGCCCGTACGTGCTCCTCGAACTCGGCGGTGCCGGTGCCGGTCAGCCGGCGGGGCGCCACGTTGATCTCCACGTTGAACTGGCCCAGCTCGGTCTGGAAGCTCGGGTCCGCGACGGCGGCCAGCACGTCGGCGTTGCGCATGGCGGGCATCGAGTCCCCGTCGACCAGGTTTAGTTCGATCTCCAACCCGGTCATCGGCCGGTCGACGTCGAACCGCGACTCGCGCAGCATCTCGGCGAACACGTCGAGGCAACGGCGCACCTTTTCCCGGTAGCGGGCCCGATCCTCGCGACTGAAGGTCCGTACGCCGACTTCCTCGCCCATGGTCACCACCCTGTCACCGCTGGTCCCCTAAACCTCGCACGTCGCGTCGGGGCCGGGGAAGACCTGAGGACCTCTTCTCTACCCAGCGGGGCTCCGGGTGATCCCCGTCGCCCGCGTGCCGGACGCGCCCGGGATCACGGATAGCATGGCCGGCGGCGAGAGGTGGAGATGCTGATGCGCGAGAAGGTGACCCGGTTGTTCGTGGTGGCGGCGATCGCCGAGGCGATCTCCTGGGCCGCCCTGCTGGCCGGCATGGCGGTGAAGTACGGCCCGCCCGCCAACGAGCTGGGCGTGCAGGTCTTCGGGCCGATCCACGGCGGCCTGTTCATCGCGTACGGCGTGCTGGTGCTCGCGGTGGCCCGCCTGCGCCGGTGGAGTCTGGTGGCGACCGGGGTGGCCCTGGCCTGTGCCGTGCCGCCCTTCGCCACGCTCGCCTTCGAGCGTTGGGCGCGGCGGCGCGGCATGCTCGACACCGCCCGCGAGCCCGCCCGCGAGCCCGCCCGCGAGGCCGCCCCGGTCGGCTGACCCGCCCGACCCGGCGGCAGAACCGCCGCAAACCGAGGCAGGACAAAAGGGCTTCCGAGACGAAGGGCAGATTGCTCGTGGAATGAGCAATCTGCCCTTCGGACTGGCCGGACGCTAGCGCCTCGTGTGCGGCGACGATTCGATCAGGTATTCGACGTTTCCTTGAGAATCAGGGCCGCGTCCTCCGTCAGGTGTTTGCCGGATTGCGCCCGCAACTGGTTGAGCAGGCTGCCCAACTCCCCGTCGTCGAGCTTCGTCCGCAGACTGTCGGCGATCCCGTCGTTGTCGATCCAACCCAGGCCTCGGAACAAGGTCACAAGTGCCTTGAGCGTCTTTGTGCGGGGAGCAGGGACGGTGATGTCCAGGGAGTCCGACACGTTGGTGTTGCTGTCGCGAGACATCAGGCGGACGGCGTAGACCTTGCCGGCCTTCAGCGCCGCCGTCTCGGCTCCCGTGAACGTGACGGTCCCCGCCTCGACCACCGTACCGCCCGGAACCCGGCCGTTGGAGTTGACGTACTGGGAACTAACCGGCGAGGAAGGCGGACAGTTCGGCGGCGAGCTGTTCCGGGGCCTCCTCGGCCATGTGGTGGCCCGACTCGACCGGCGCGGCCCGCACGTCGTCGGCCCACTCCCGCCAGATCGCGGCGGGGTCGCCGTAGAGGTCCACCATGTCGTCCCGGGTGGACCACAGGAAGAGCACCGGGCAGGTGATCCGCCGGCCGGCGGCACGGTCGGCGTCGTCGGCCGCCCGGTCCGGGCCGAGGCCCGCCCGGTAGTCCTCGCACATGGCGTGCACCGTCGCCGGGTCGTGGATGGCCCGGCGGTAGTCGGCGTACGCCTCCTCGCCCATCTCTCTGGGGGAGCCGCCGTACCAGGCGTCGGGGTCGGCGTTGATCACCTGCTCGGCGGGCTTGTCGAGCTGCCCCAGGAAGAACCAGTGCCACCACCGGGCGGCGAACCGGGCATCGGCGCGGGCCAGGGCCTCCCCGATCGGTACCCCGTCGAGCACCCCGAGGCGGCTGACCCGGTCGGGGTGGTCCAGCGCGGTGCGCATCGCCACGTAGCAGCCCCGGTCGTGCCCCACCACGGCCGCGCGGTCGTGGCCGAGGGCGTCGAGCAGTGCCACGACGTCGCCCGCCATCGCCCGCTTCGAGTACGGCGCGTGGTCGGGCGTGCTCGGCGGCGTCGACGAGCCACCGTAGCCGCGCAGGTCCGGGCAGATGACCGTGTGCCGCTCGGCGAGCAGCGGCGCCACCCGGTGCCAGGTGGCGTGGGTGCGGGGATGGCCGTGCAGCAGCACCACCGGCGACCCGGACCCGCCGTGGCGTACGCGCAGGCGTACCGGCCCGAGGTCGATCTCGTCGAGCGTGAATCCGGCGAACATGGCGCCTGCGGTGCCCGGCCACGCGGGGCGCGAAACGTCAGGTCGGTGTCGGGCGCGAGCCAGGCCGGCGCCGGGCGCGAGACGTCGGGTCGGCACCGGGCGTGCGAGCCAGGTCGGCGCCGGGCGTGACTCAGGTGAGCGCGGCCCAGGCCAGCAGGGCGGCGACCAGCAGCCCGCCCAGTGCCGCCTGGAGCAGCAGCGGCGGCCCGAGGTGCGACCACAGCGTGGCGGTGCGCGGGGTGAGCAGTTGCCCGGTCGTCAGGTTGACGATCCGCTCGATCTTCGGCGGCAGGTCGGGGTCGCCCTGCCGGCGCAGCGTGAGCTGCACGTGGTCGGCGGGGTGCAGGGCGCTCTGCGGCAGGTGCCCGTGCAGCTCGACCTCGCAGAGCTGCCCGGCGGAGTCGCGCAGCCGCACCGGGGTGACCAGGTATTCGGGGCCCTTCTTCAGGTCCTTGAACCGTCGGCGGGCCGCGCCGGAGCCGGTGGAGAACAGGGACCGGACCACCGCCGCCAGCAGCCCGGCCACCCCGGCCGCCGCGAGCACCGCGACCAGCACCGGCTGGCCGATCCGCACCTCGCGCGGGTAGCCGTCGAGCAGGCGGACGACCCGGCCGGTGACGATCCGGTCGGTGGGGTGGACGATCCGCCGGATATGGAGGTCGCTGTCCATGGTCACCACCCAGAGTCCGGTTGCGTTCACCGATGGTATCGGCCATCCGGCCTGAACGACGTGAATGAATCCTGGTCACGCGCTCACGGCGGCCAGGTGACAACGGGATCGGCGCGGGTAAGCGGGGGGCCGAGCTGGAAAGGGGTCGAGCATGCAGCTGTCCTTCCTGCGCCCGCTCTACGACTGGCCGGGGCCGTGGGTCTCGGTGTACCTGGACGCCTCCGCCAACACCCAGGACGCCCACCCGGCGCTCGATCTGCGGTGGCGGGGCCTGCGCAACCAACTCCAGGAACAGCGCGCCGACGTGGACACGATCGACGCCGTCGAACGGGTCGTCCGCGGGCACGATCCGATGCCGGGGGACTACGGCCTGGCGGTCTTCGGCACCCGCGGTCGGGTGGTGCTGTCGGAGTACCTCTCCGCCCCGCCGCGGCGGGACCTCGCCGCGTTCACGCCGCTGCCGCACGTGATGCCGATGCTGGCGCAGCGCGGCGAGCAGGTGGCGTGGGTGCGGGTGCTGGCCGACCGGACCGGGGCCGATGCCATGGCGATCAGCGCCGGCGGCGTGCCGCGCCGCGCCCACGTGACCGGCCGGGAGGACTTCCAGTTGCGCCGGGTGCGGCCCGGCGGTTGGTCCCAGTCGCGTTACCAGCGCGCCGCCATGGAGGCCTGGCACCACAACGCCGGCGACGTCACCGCGGCGACGGTGGAGCTGGCCGAGAAGGTCGGCGCGGACGTGGTGGTGGTCGCCGGCGACGTGCGGGCCACCGGCGTGATCGCCGCCCAGATGCCGCAACGCTGGCAGGACGCCATGGTCCGCACCGACGCCGGCTCCCGGGCCGGCGGCGCCGACCAGACGCTTCTCGACGACCTCACCGTGCAGACCATCGCAGAGGTGGCCGACCAGCGGATCACCGCCGCGCTGGACCGGTTCGGCATGCAGGAGGACGTCGGCGCCGGGCTGGAAGCGGTGGTCTCCGCGCTGCAACGCAACCAGGTCGACACCATGCTCATCGTCGACGACCCGTCGGCCAACGGGGAGCTGTGGATCGGGCCGGACCCGACGGCGATCGCCACCGACCCGCGGCAGCTCGCCGACATGTCGGTGCGCGACCCGGAGAAGGTTCGGGCCGACGCCGCGCTCGTGCGCGCCCTGGTCGGCACCGAGGCCGAGCTGACCGTGCTCGGCCCCGACGAGGCGCCCGAGCTGACCGACGGCGTCGGGGCGGTGCTGCGGTACGTCGACGCCGCCACGCCGGGGCGTGGCAATGCCTGAGCGGACCGTGGCCGACCTGGTGGTCGAGCGGCTCCGTGCCTGGCGGGTGCCGCGGGCCTTCGGCTACCCGGGGGAGGCCATCGCCCCCGTGGTCGAGGCGCTCGACGCCTCGGGCGGGGACCCGGCGTTCGTCCCCGCCCGGCACGAGGAGACCGCCTCCTACATGGCCACCGGGCACGCCAAGTTCACCGGCGGGATCGGGGTCTGCCTGGCCACCCAGGGGCCGAGCGCCGTCCAGCTGCTCAACGGGCTCTACGACGCCAAGCTGGACAGCAAGCCGGTGGTGGCCATCGTCGGCGAGGACGTCTCCGGCCCGCTCGGCGGCGCCCACCAGGAGATCGGGCTGAGCCGGCTGTTCGGCGACGTGTGCAACCAGTTCGTCCGGTACGGCCGCACCCCCGCCGGGGTGCCGGCCCTGCTCGACCAGGCGTTCCGCACCGCCGCGGCCACCCGCAGCCCGGTCTGCGTGGTGCTGCCGCGCCAGTTGCAGGAGATCGCGGTGCCCGACCTGCAACCCCAGGCGGCGGGCGTGCTCGCGGCGACGCCCGGGGAGCCACTGGCCCGGGTGCTGCCGCACGACGTCGACCTGGAGGCGGCCGCCCAACTGCTCGCCAACGGCCAGCGCACCGCCATCCTGGTCGGGCAGGGCGCCCGGGGCGCGGCGGAGGACATCGTCGCCCTCGCCGACCGGCTCGGCGCCGGGGTGGCGACCTCGCTGCTCGGCAAGCCGGTGCTCGACGAGCGGCTGCCCTTCCACGCGGGCGTGCTCGGCGAGGTCGGCACCCCGGCCGCCGCCGAGCTGATGGGCGGCTGCGACACCCTGCTGCTGGTCGGCACGAACGACCCGTGGACGGACTACTTCCCGATGCCGGGGCAGGCCCGCACCGTGCAGATCGACATCGACGGGCGCCGGATCGGCACCCGCTACCCGGTGGACGTGCCGCTGGTGGGGGACGCCGCGGAGACGCTGCGGGCGTTGCTGGCCAGGGTGCCGGAACGGCCCAACGCCCGCTGGCGGGAGACCGTGGAGGGCTCGGTCGACCGCTGGCGGGCCGAGCGCGCCGACCGGGCCGCCGCCCCCGCCGAGCCGGTGAACCCGCAGCTCGTGATGCAGGAACTCGCCACCCGGGTGCCCCGGCGCGGGGCGGTCGCGGTGGACGTCGGCTCGGTCATCTACTGGTACGCCCGGCACCTGGAACTGCCCCCGGGAGTGAACGCGCAGCTCTGCGGCACACTCGGCTCGATGGGCTGCGCCCTGCCGTACGCCGTGGCCGCCAAGCTCGCCGCCCCGGACCAGCCGGTGATCGCCCTGCTCGGCGACGGCGCCATGCAGCTCAACGGGCTGGCCGAGTTGGTCACCGTGGCGCACCACTGGCAGGAGTGGCGCGATCCCCGGCTGGTGGTGCTGGTGCTCAACAACCGGGACCAGTCCGGCATGGGCGGGGGCCGTCCGCCGTCCACCGACCCCGCGCGCCGCCGCCCCGACGTCCCGTACGCCGGCTGGGCCCGCCTGCTCGGGCTGCACGGGTGCGGGTCGACCGGCCGGAACTGGTGGGGGCGGCCTGGGACGAGGCGCTCGCCGCCGACCGCCCGTGCGTGGTGGAGGCGGTGGTCGACCCGGCCGTACGACTGGCGCCTCCCGAGCCGGCGTTCGCGGACCTGCGCGGCGTCTTCGCCGAGGGCGACGCCGCCCGGCGGGTCCGCGACCGGATGCTCACCGCCGGGGTGACCGTGGAGACCGAGGACCTCGTTTAGCCGCCCGGCGGGCGGGCACTGAGGACCGGCAGTCAGACGCGGGAGGTCGCCTTGTCCGAGCCCACCGATCGCCGGTACGGTCCCGCGCGCCTGCCGGAGCCCCGCGGACCGGTCTCGGCTGCGGTGCTGGACGCGCTGCGGCAGGAGCCGCACGACCTGCCGGCCGGGCTCGGCGCTCGGCTCGACCCGGTCGACCCGCTCACCGACGAGGACCTCCAGCTCACCCTCTTCTGCTGCTACGAGCTGCACTACCGGGGCTGGCGGGGCGTCGACGACGACTGGGAGTGGCAGCCGTCCCTGCTCGCGCTGCGCGCGTACGCCGAACGGGTCTTCGAGGCGGCGGTGCGGGCGCTCGTGGGGCCGCTGCCGGCGGTGCTGCCCGGCGGCGTGCCGGCCGCCCTCGCCGACGTGGTCGCCGCGGACGCCGGGCCGTCGCTCGCCGGTCACCTCCAGCGCCGGGCGTCGCTGGCACAGTTCCGGGAGTTCGTCACCCACCGCTCGATCTACCACCTGCGGGAGGCGGACCCGCACAGCTGGGCCCTGCCGCGCCTCGGCGGACCGGCGAAGGCCGCCCTGGTGGAGATCCAGACGGACGAGTACGGCAACGGGCGGCTGGACCGGATGCACGCCGAGCTGTTCCGGGTGACCCTGGACCGCCTGGGGCTGGACACCGGATACGCCGCCCACCTGGACGCGGTGCCGGCGGTCACCCTGGCCACCAACAACCTGATGTCGTTGTTCGGGCTGCACCGGCGGCTGCGCGGGGCGCTGCTGGGGCACCTCGCCGCGTACGAGATGACCTCGTCGCTGCCGAACCGCCGGTACGGCAACGGGCTGCGCCGGCTCGGCCTGGACGAGGCGGCCACCCGCTTCTACGACGAGCACGTGGAGGCCGACGCGGTGCACGAGCAGATCGCCGCGCACGACCTGTGCGGCGGTCTGGTCCGGGTGGAGCCGGGGCTCGCCCCCGACGTGCTCCTCGGTGCCGCCGCCGCGCTGGCGGTGGACCGGCTCTTCGCCGCGCACCTGCTCGAGGCCTGGGCCGCCGGCCGCACCTCGCTGCGCCCGACCCCCGGCCCGCCCCGGGTCACGCTGCGGGAGTCCCCTCGGGCCGGCGCGGCCCGCGCTCCGCGCCTCACCGATCCACCGCTCGTCGATCTTGCACTTTCGGCCCCCGTTGCGGGTTGTCCGTCCTGATTCGTCGGGGCGCCAAACGCAAGATCGCGGGGTGGGTGGGGTCAGGTCTGGCGGTCGGTGCCCGCGCGGAAGCCGATCGCCTTGTGCGTGCCGTCGCAGAAGGGCTTGAGCGCGGACTTGCCGCACCGGCACAGCGCCACCGTGCCCCGCCGCGCGTCGATGGTCTCACCGTCCGGGGTGAGCAGGGCGAAGTCGCCCCGGACCAGCAGCGGGCCGTCCTGGTACGGGGTGATGGTGGCCGCCGCGGCGGGCGTGTCGTCGTCTGCGCGCATGGGCGCTCATGTGCCCGCCGTCCCGGTGCCGAAACCCCTGGTCACGGCCGGGGTGCCGGGCTGGCGGCGGGGACGGCGGCAACCGCCCGGATCTTCTGATTACTCCCGCCCGGTGGGGGATGCCCCGTTTGAACCCCATCGGGACGGGAAGCCGGGCCGCGTGGTGAGCGAACGAGGCAAGGTGGGGCCGGTGCACAAGGTGCGCAAGGGGCTCACGGCCGACGGTGCCGGACTGGCGGGCGACCGGGTGGTGGCCGCCGGCAGCGCGGCCCGGGTCCTGGTGGCCGCCACCGCGCGGGCGCTGCGCGGCACCGACTGCGCCGACCTGGGACACCCTGGACACCCCGGCCCACTGTCGCGGTTCACCGGCGCGCCCGAGCCGGTCCGGCGGGCGGCGGTGGTCCGGGCCGCCGGTCGGGTGGCGCTCACCCCCGGCCAGACGGCCGAGGTCGACGCCGAGCGGATCGCTCGCTGGTTCGCCGACCAGTACCCCCGCCGCCGCTACCCGGGGGCCCTGCTCGGCTCCCCGCACGGGGCCGCCGCGCACCTGGCGACGGCGCTCGGCGTGCCCTGGCTGCCCGCCGGGTTCGAGATGAGCGTGCACTGGGCCCAGGGCGCCGTGGACAGGCCGCAGGCCGCCCTCGACCACGGAGCGGCGCTGACGGCCCGCCTGCTCGCCGGCAACCCCGACCTGCACGTACGCCAGGTGCACTGCCCCGCCAGCCGGGGCGTGCTGGCCGGCGCCACGGTGTCGCTCGCGGCCCGGTGGCGGTCCCTGCCGGCCGCGTACGCGCGGTTCCTGGCCGACCTGCTGGAGCCGGGCGCACCGGTGCTGCTGCTGCGCGACGTGCGCACCTGGCCGGTGTTCGACTCCGCGCCCGGCCACAGCTTCCAGGTCGGCTGCCCGGGCAGCGGCCTGGACCCGGTGGACTTCCACCCGGACAGTCACGCCCTGCGCCAGGTGCTCCGCTCCGCCGGCGGGGACGGCGCGCACTGGCAGCCGCCGGAGGTCTGCGCGCCACCCGCCCCGGCCGAACACGGCGTGGAGTCCGGTTTCGAGGACAGTGCCCGGGAGTGGACCGCCCGGCACCGGCATCCGCTGCACCGCGTGCTCGTCCCGAGGCCGGGCGCGCTGAGCGCCGCGACCGCCGACCTGTACCGGCGCTGGCTGCGCGCGGCCGGCAAGACCGGCAACCGGCTGGTGGTGGAGTGCGGCCGGCTGCTCGACCCGTGGCAGGTGGTGCGGGCCGGAATGGTGCCGTACTGGTGCGAGAACGCCACCCGGCGCAGCGTGGAGGGGGTGGAGTGGTGGCTCGCCGGCAGCGAGCCGTTCAGCTCGGTGGACGTCCTGCCCGAGCCGCCCGGCCTGCGGTCGCCGGCGCTCGCTGGGTTGCCGCAGTGGCTGGCCGTCGCCGGCTTCGGCCGCCGCCGGCGGGCGCTGGACCGTCCCTCGGCGCGGGGTTACCCGGTCACCTCCGTGCCCACCCGCCGGGCCACCGAGGTGCTGCGGGCCCAGCCGTACGACCTGCCGACGCCGCCGCCGATGACCGTCGCCGAGGCACTCGCGGCACTGCGGGACAGCGGCGCCCACCAGGGGTTGCTGATCTGTTGAACCAGCCCTGTCGAAACATCCTCGCGAAACCGGGGTCCCGTGATTGAGTACCTACGGAGCGGGAACACCGCTGGCTGCGACGGCCTGATCACGCCGTCCGGCGCGGCGTCGTCGCCCGCTGGCATCCCAGTCATGTGACCCACTTCCGGCCCGGTGCGTGGTGCGACCACGCGCGCGCACGACCGGTTTCCTGAATCCGGGCGGGGGACCTTCCTGAGGGAGGCGCGGATGTTCGGACAGAGCACCACAACCACACCACCTCCGACCGATCGGGGCCTGGAGGACCTGGACGCGGCCGCGCTGGCGTACGCGGCCCGGATCGAGGGTCTTCCGCCCGAACGGCGTCAGGAGGCGCGTGACGACCTGGTCCGGTTCGCCCTGCCGTTCGCCGGCCGACTCGCCCGCCGGTACCGGGGGCGGGGGGAGCCGCTGGAGGACCTGGAGCAGGTCGCCCGCCTCGGCCTGGTCAACGCCGTCGACCGGTACGACCCCGAGCGGGGCTCGTTCACCGCGTACGCCGCGATCACCATCGTCGGCGAGATCAAGCGCCACTTCCGCGACCGCACCTGGGGCGTGCACGTGCCCCGCCGGCTGCGCGACCTGATCCTGGAGGTGGGGCAGGCGACCGCCGCGCTGACCAGCGAGCTGTCCCGGGCCCCGTCGGTCGCCGAGCTGGCGGCGCGGCTGGAGACGCCGGAGGAGGAGATCCTGGCCGCGCTGGAGTCGGCGGCCGGCTACAGCCCGGCCTCGCTCAACGCCCCCGTCGGCGGGGAGAGTTCGGCCGAGTTCGGCGACCTGGTCGGCGAGTCCGACAACGCGCTGGAGTCCGTCGACGACAGGGTGACCGTCAGCGGGCTGCTGCACCGGCTGCCCTGGCGGGAGCGGCGCATCCTGGCCATGCGCTTCTACGGCAACCAGACCCAGGCGGAGATCGCCGCCCGGTTCGGCATCTCCCAGATGCACGTCTCGCGGCTGCTGTCGCGGGCGCTGACCTGGCTGCGCCAGGCGATGCTCGCCGACGCCCCGCCGCCGTGGCAGAACGGCGCGGCCGAGTCGGACAGCACGAAGACCCGCATCTCCGTGAAGCAGAACGGCGACCGGGTGGTCGTGGAGGTCGGTGGGGAGGTCGACCGGGACGGCGCGGACCAGCTCCGCAGGGCCATGCTGGAGGCGGTGACCGGCCAGCCCGCCGAGGTGGTGGTGGACCTGGTCGGCGCGGGCGGCTTCGACGCCGGCGGCATCGCCGCGCTGATGGCCGGCCGCGAGGCCGCCGCCCGCACCGGCGTGCCGCTGCGGCTGACCCGGGTCCAGCCGGCCGTGCGCCGCTCGCTCACCGCCGCGGGCCTCGCGCCGGCCCGCGACAACTGACGCGCGCCGGGCACCTGCCGGCCAGACGACGGAAAGGGGCCGGCGCACGGGCGCCGGCCCCTTTCGCGTACGCCCGCTCAGCGCTCCGGGGTGTCGTCGGGCTCGCGCGGGTGCCGCCAGCGGTCTTTCTCCGGCGGCTCCGGCCGGGCGCCGGGCCGGGGCTCCTCCTCCGGCTCGGTGTACTCGAAGCTGGGCCGGCGCACCTCCTCGGGCTCCGGCACGTCCACCGGCCGGGCACCGGACTGCGGCGCGGGGTGGTAGCCGGCCGCTTCCCGTGCGCCGTGCGCCCCCTCGGCGGCCGGCGCCTCGGGCAGGTGCCTCTCGCGGTGCAGCTCCTCGCGGAACTGCTGCGGCGGCTTCGTGGTGCGCTGGGGCAGGTCCCGGCCGAGGTCGGCGACCAGCGGGCCGTACTTGGCGTCGAACGCGGGACGCTCGGAGCGGATCCGGGGCATCCGGTCGAAGTTGCGCAGCGGCGGCGGGCAGGTGGTGGCCCACTCCAGGGAGTTGCCGTAGCCCCACGGGTCGTCGACCGCCACCATGGCGCCGTAGCGCCAGGTTTTCCAGGCGTTCCAGATGAAGAAGAGCGTGGACGCGCCGAGCACGAACGCGGAGATGCTGGAGAAGGTGTTCAGCGCGGTGAAGCCGTCGCTCGGCAGGTAGTCGACGTACCGGCGGGGGAAGCCCTCGTTGCCCAGCCAGTGCTGCACGAGGAAGGTGCCGTGGAAGCCGAGGAACATGGTCCAGAAGTGCGCCTTGCCGAGCCGCTCGTCGAGCAGCCGCCCGGTCATCTTCGGCCACCAGAAGTAGAAGCCGCCGAAGAGGGCGAAGACCACCGTGCCGAAGAGCACGTAGTGGAAGTGCCCGACGGCGAAGTACGTGTCGTGGGTGTGCCAGTCGGCCGGCGGGCTGGCCAGCAGCACCCCGGTGAGGCCGCCGAAGAGGAAGGTGACCAGGAATCCGATCGCGAACAGCATCGGCGTCTCGAAGGTGAGCTGTCCCTTCCACATCGTGCCGATCCAGTTGAAGAACTTCACCCCGGTGGGCACCGCGATCAGGTAGCTCAGGATGCTGAAGAACGGCAGCAGCACCTGGCCCGTGGCGAACATGTGGTGCGCCCACACGGTCATCGACAGCACGGTGATCGCCATGGTGGCCAGCACCAGACCGGTGTAGCCGAAGATCGGCTTGCGGGCGAAGACCGGGATGATCTCGGTGATGATGCCGAAGAACGGCAGCGCGATGATGTAGACCTCGGGATGGCCGAAGAACCAGAACAGGTGCTGGAAGAGCATCGAGCCGTTGTTCTCCGGGGTGAAGACCTGCGCGTTGAGCAGCCGGTCCGCCGCCAGCGCCAGCAGCGCCGCGGCGAGCAGCGGGAAGACCAGGAGCACCAGCACGCTGGTGAACAGCATGTTCCACGTGAAGATCGGCATCCGGAACATGGTCATGCCGGGCGCGCGCAGGGTCAGGATCGTGGTGACCAGGTTGACCGCGCCGAGGATGGTGCCCAGCCCGGAGATGACCAGGCCGACCACCCACATGTTCGCGCCGACGCCCGGGGAGTGTTCCGCGCTGCTCAGGGGCGTGTACGCGGTCCAGCCGAAGTCGGCGGAGCCGCCCGGGAGGGCGAAGCCGCCGATCACCATCAGGCCGCCGAACAGGTAGAGCCAGTACGCGAGGGCGTTGAGCCGGGGGAACGACACGTCGGGCGCGCCGATCTGGATGGGCACGATGTAGTTGGCGAACCCGAACGCCGCCGGGGTGGCGAACAGCAGCAGCATCACCGCGCCGTGCGAGGTGAACAGCTGGTTGTACTGCTCGGGGGCGAGGAACTGCAGGCCCGGTCGGGCCAGCTCGGCCCGCATCAGCATCGCCTCGATCCCGGCGACCAGGAAGAAGCCGAACGAGGTGAGCAGGTAGAGCAGGCCGATCTGCTTGTGGTCGGTGGTGGCCAGGAACCGGATCAGGGTTCCGCCGGGGAGCGGCTTGCGCAGCGGCCCGGGAAAGCCACCGAAGCGTGCCGGTGCCAGGATCGCCGGGCCCCGGTCGCGTGGAGGTTCCGTGGTTACCCGCTTGGGCATGTGACTCTCACCCCGCCATGACGACAGAAAAAGGACGGCGTGCCTACCCGCCCCTCTGCCCATGTAACCAGGCGACAGCGGCTATTCAGGCTAGAGCGGTAATTTCGGTCAATTGGCGGGCAGTACGGCCCAGACGACCTTCCCGTCGCCGGCCGGCACGCTGCCCCAGCGCTGGGCCAGCTCGCGGACCAGCATCAGGCCACGGCCGCCCTCCGCCAGCAGCTCGGGAGAGCCGGCCCGCGCCGAGGCCCGGCAGCCGTCCACCACCGCGAGGTGCAGGTACGGCTGGCGCAGGGTGAGCGTCACCTGCATCGGGGTCCCGGCGTGCCGGACCACGTTGCCGACCAGCTCGCTGAGCACCAGCGAGGCCGGGCCGGCCGCCTGCGGCACGTTCCACCGGGCACACGCGTCGGCGACCAGCTCGCGGGCCCGCCGACAAGCCTCCGCCACCGGTTCGAGCCGGGCCCGCAGCCGCGGCACCACCGCCGCGTTCGCCACCCGCGTGGCCTCCTCGCAGTCGCGGCGCACCGGCACCACCCGGCAGGCCGTCGACTCCGCCAGCCAGTCCGCCGCCTCCGACGGCGGGGCGCAGAGCACGACCGGCACCGCCGGCCAGTCGGCGGCGCGCCGGGCGGCGGCCGCGAAGACCGAGAGCGCGAGCCGGTCACGGACGGTGACGTCGGTCAGGTCGACCACGAGGGCGTCGGGCTGGGCGGCCAGGCAGTCCGCCAGCACGGCGTGCACCGCGCGCATGGTGCCGACATCGAGGCCGCCGCGGAGCCGTACGACGGTCACGGGCGACGCGTCGCGCACCTCGCAGGTGATCCGGCTCGACATCTGCGCCCTCGCTTCGCGTGGTCGGGGACCTGCGAACTACCCGGGCGCCGGGGGAGTCAAACCGGAACGCGGGCGACCCCGACGACGGTCACGTCGCCCGCCGCTCGCGGTGCGTCACCGGCGGGGCTGCCCCCGCGTGGTCAGCACGCCGAGCGCGATCATGCCGACGCCGAGGAACAGGTGCAGCCAGTTGTCGGCGTTGTTGACCGGGACGAAGTTGGCCCCACTGTTGTGGTCGACCACCAGGCCGTAGAGCCAGAGCACCAGATAGATCGCTCCGCCGCCGACCAGGAACGTGCGGGCGCCGGAGACCGTCCGGGCCAGCACCAGCCCCGCCACCCCGAAGAGCAGGTGGACGATGTTGTGCAGCACCGAGACCTGGAACACGCCGAGCAGCTTGGCGTCGGACTCGTGACCGGCGAACCGCAGGTCCCCGAAATCGCTGGTGACCCCCGGCACGAAGCCGAGCACGCCGACCAGGAGGAAGACCACCGCCACGACGGCGGCGGCCCGCCGGACCGGCGCCTTGCCGTCGGCCGGGTTGTGCCGGGCGCGGGAGTGCGCCATGGGACCGGTCACCGCCTTCTCCTCACTGTGCGGGAACGCTGGGCCGTCCGCGCCTTCCCGCTCCTCATCCCGCCAAACCCGCGGCCGGCGGATCTCCTCGTGCCGGGCACGAGACGACCGGAGCCGCCCCGGCGAACCTCCCCGTGCCCTCCGGCGGCCCGGGCACGCGACGCCGGGGCCGGCCCGCCTGCCAGGCGGCCCGGCCCCGGGCACGGAGCGTGGGATCAGACCGGTTGCAGCCGTGGTGCGGCGGTGAGCTGGCGGACCCGTTCGTAGAGGCCCACGTACTGCTCCGCCATCACGGCGGGGGTGAAGCGCGCCGCGGCCTCGCGCCGGCACTCGTCGGGGTCGAGGAGGCTGGCGGCCAGCAGCAGGTCGGCCAGCTCGTCCTCGTCGGTGGTGAGCAGGCCGGTGCGGCCGTGCTCGATCAGCTCGGGCAGGCAGCCCCGCGCCGTCGCCACCACCGGCGTGCCCAGGGCCAGCGACTCGACCACCGCCGTGCCGCCCGGCTCCTCCCAGCGCAGCGGGAACAGCGAGGCGCGGGCGCCCGCCAGCAGGTCGTCGCGCTCCTGCCCGGCCACGGTGCCCACCCAGCGGACCAGGTCGCCGTCGACGTGCGGCGCCACCTCGTCGTAGAAGAACCGGACGTCCGGGTTCTGTCGTGCCTCGTCCCCGGCGGCAGCCAGGTCCTCCGGCCGGTGGTACGGCCCGACGGGCCCGGCGAGCACCAGCGGTACCCCCACCCGGTGCGCGAGGCGGGCCCCCAGGTCCTGGCCCTTGCCGGGGTTGATCCGGCCCAGGACGACCAGGTAGTCGCCCTTGTCCGCGGCCGGCCGCCGGTCGGCGTCGACGGCGAGGGGGGTCGACAGGTGCACGTGCCCCACGGAGTGCTCCCGCAGCGCCCGGGGCGCGCGGGCCAGTTGCGAGGCGGACACCCCGTTGACCCGCACCCGGTCGCCGCCGTCCAGGTTGCCGTAGAGCGCTGGGTGCTTGGCCAGGTCCCAGTGCAGCGTGTGCAGCGCCGGCGGGGCGTCCGGCCCCATCGCGGCGAGGGTGGCCAGGCCCACCGCCTCCACGTGGTCGTGCACCAGGTCGATGTCGTCGCGGGAGTGCAGCGCGCGCACCACCCCGTTCAGGTGCGCCTGGGAGATGCCGCAGACCTGGTTGTACGGCCGTTGCAGCGAGTGGAACTGCCCGTCGGGAAAGACGGACAGCTTCTCGTCGACCGGCAGGGTGCTGCTGTCGACCGACGCGAGCACCACCCGTACGCCGAGGCGGCGCAGCTCCGGCACCAGCGTCGCGATCACGTTCTCGATGCCGCCGTAGCCGGGCGGCGGCACGGACAGCCACGGACCGGCGTTCATCAGGACGGTGAGGCTCATCGTGCGGGGTTCCTTCCCTCGGCGGGGCCCTGGGCCGTCCGCGACCGGTCACCTGCGTTCTGGTGCGGCCGGGCGGTCACGCCGCGGCCACCCGTCGGCGGGGGATCCGGTGCCGCAGCTCCGCCAGGGGCGGTCGCTCCTCGATGGAGACGTCGCTGACGACGATCTCCCGGTCCAGGTTGGGTAGCGCGTCGGAGCCGCCGCGCCGGAACTGGGTCAGCAGGGCGGCGGGCATCGCGCCCGGGGCCGCCCAGCCGCGTCGCTGCAACCGCGACCAGGCGGTGAGCATGATCTGGGCCGACATCCGGCCCAGCGCGGCGGTGTCCTGGTGGCGGTGCTTGCGCTCGCCCAGGTCCACCTGGGCCAGCGCGTCCAGCCCGACGAGGTCGAGCAGGTCGATCAGCATCGCCGTCTCCACCCCGTAGCCGGAGACGAACGGCACCCGCTCCAGCACCTCCCGGCGGCCGGCGTACTCACCGGCGAGCGGCTGGACGAAGCCCGCCAGCTCCGGCCAGAACAGGTTGAGCATCGGCCGGGCCACCAGTTCCGTCACCCGGCCCCCGCCGTCGGCCTCCACACCGGTCGTCCCGACCAGCGGGCGGTGGTAGAAGCCCTTGACGAAGTCGACCGACGGGTCGGTCAGCAGCGGGCCGATCAGCCCCGTCACGAAGTGGGGGCGGAACTCCCGCAGGTCGGCGTCGACGAACGCGACGACGTCCCCCTCGGCCGCGGCCAGTCCGGCCCAGAGCGCGTCGCCCTTGCCGGTGAGCCGGGGCAGCCCCCGGGTCATCGCGTCCTGGCCGACCACCTCCGCGCCGGCGGCGCGGGCCACCTGCGCCGTGCGGTCGGTGGAGCGCGAGTCCACCACGATCAGTTCGTCGACCAGGGCCACCCGGTCCATCAGGTGCTCCCGGATCGTCGACACGATCGCGCCGACCGTCGCCTCCTCGTTGCGGGCCGGCAGGACCACGCTGACCCTGCTGTCGCCCTTCGCGCGCAGCAGCCGCCGCGCCGGCCAGTCGGCCGCGGACGTGGTGCGGTAGGTGGCCCAGGCCTCCACCACCGGTGAAACCATCGTCTCCGTATTCCGCACAGGCACCCCCTGATCGTGGCGGAAAAACCCGTTCTGTTTTTCCCACTACTGCGCTCGCGCTAACCGCAGCATGCCTAACAGCTTGATCACGGGGGTCACGCGGTCGGGTTCCCCCCTGGTGAACGTTTGATTGCGCCCACGCGGGGGGAGTGCACTCGACGGAACGCGAAACCGTGGCGGAAGGGCTTTCACATGCGCACGTGCCGGGTGGGACTGGTAGGGGCCGGCGGGGTGGCGCAGCGCCACGCCCGGGTGCTCGGCGGCTTCGCGGACGTGGAACTGCTCGGGGTGACCGACGTGGTGCCGGAGGCGGCGGCGGAGTTGGCCGGCGCGCACGGGGCCCGGACGTTCGACGACGTGGAGGAACTGCTGGCCGCCGGGCCGGACGCGGTGTACGTCTGCGTGCCGCCGTTCGCGCACGGGCCGGCGGAGGAACTGGTGATCGCGGCCGGGGTGCCGATGTTCGTGGAGAAGCCCGTCGCGGTCGACCTGGCGACGGCCGAGCGGATCGCCGACCTGGTCGCCCGCCGGGGGCTGCTCACCGGCGTCGGGCACCACTGGCGGTACCTGCCGGTGGTGCGGCAGGCACGGGAGTTGCTCGCCGGTCGTCCGGTGCGGATGGTCAGCGGGGCGTGGTGGGACAAGGTGCCCCCGGTCGCCTGGTGGTGCAGCCGGGACCGCTCCGGCGGCCCGGTGGTGGAGCAGGCCGCCCACGTGCTGGACCTGGTCCGGACGCTGGTCGGGGAGGCGACCGAGGTCACCGCGTACGGCAACGGCACGCCGCCGCCGGTCGACGGCGCCGACATCGACTCGGTGACCACCGCGGCGCTGCGCTTCGCCAACGGGGCGGTGGGCACGTTGACCGCCGCCTGCGTGCTCGGCTGGAAGCACCGCGCCGGGCTGGAGATCCTCGCCGACGGGATGGCCCTGTCGCTCACCGAGGACAGCCTGGTGGTCTGCGACGCCGACGGCGAACGTCGCTTCGACGCCGACCCCGACGCCGCCCGGGTGGCCGTCGACCGGGCCTTCGTCGACGCGGTCCGCGGGGTCGGCGACGACGTCCGCGTCCCGTACGCCGAGGCGCTCGGCACCCAGCGGCTCGCCCTCGCGGTGGCCGACTCCGCCCGCACCGGCCGGACCGTACGCCTGGACCGCCCGGCCGCCGCGCCGCTCGCCACGGGGGTGACCGTCGATGCGTGACAAGGTGGTGGTGGTCAGCGGCCCGGGCCGGGTGGAACTGGTCGAGCAGGACGCCGCCGAGCTGACCGACGGCACGTTCCGGGTCGAGACGCTGTTCAGCGGCGTCTCCGCCGGCACCGAGCTGAGCTACGTCAAGGGCACCAACCCCTACCTGCACGTCACCTGGAACGCCGACCTCGGCCTGTTCCAGGCGGGCGAAGCGAGCACGCCCTACCCGGTGACCCGGCTGGGCTACATGCAGGTCGGTCGGGTCGTGGAGAGCCGCACCCCGGCAGTCGCCGTGGGCACCGTCGGCGCGATGACGTACGGCCACCGCACCGGCTGGGTCGCCGACCCGGTCGCCGAGCGGTTCGTGCCGCTGCCCGACGACCTCGACCCGCTGCTCGGGGTCTACGTGGCGCACATGGGGCCGATCTGCGCCAACGGGGTGCTGCACGCCGCCGCCGACCTGCACGGCGCCGACGTGCGGTCGCTGGGCGACGGCGTCCGGGGCCGCCGCGTGGCTGTCGTCGGCAGCGGGGTGGTGGCCCTGCTCACCGCCCTGTTCGCCAGGCGGCACGGCGCCGCCTCGGTGGTGGTGCTCGACCCGACCCCGCAGCGGCGGGCCGTCGCCGAGGCGCTCGGCCTGGAGAGCCTCGACCCGGAGGCCGACGACCCGGCCGTGGTCCTCAAGACCCGCTGGGCGCACGGCCCCGGCGACCGGGGCGCCGACGTGGTGTTCCAGTGCCGGGGGCAGGCGTGGGCGTTGCAGCTCGCGCTGCGCCTGCTGCGCCCCCAGGGCACCGTCGTCGACCTGGCCTTCTACCAGGCCGGCGCGGACGCGGTGCGGCTCGGCGAGGAGTTCCACCACAACGGACTGTCGCTGCGCTGCGCGCAGATCGGCCGGGTGCCGCGCGGGCTCGCCCCCACCTGGGACCGCGAGCGCCTCTCCGCCGAGACGATCGACCTGTTGCGGGCGTACGGGGACGTGGTCCGCAAGCACCTGGTGTCGGCGGTGGTGCCGTTCGAGGAGGCGCCGACGCTGCTGACCGACCTGGCCGAGCGGCGCCGGCAGGAGCTCCAGGTGGTGCTGACCGTCTGACATCCGCGTCCGGCCGGGGCGGATGCCGGGGCCGGTTACCGTTGGCGGGCATGACTGCCAGGACCGCGTCGTGACCGCCGACGCTCCCGCCGCCGCTGCTCCCGCCGCCGAGGCTCCCGCCGGCGACCCCGCCACCGCCCCCGGGGAGCGTCGGGTCGGCCTCGCCGCCCTGCTGCCGTACCTGCGCGCCCACCGCGGCACCCTCGCCGTGGTGGCCGCGCTGTCGCTGGCCGGGGCGGCGGCGTCGCTGGCGCAGCCGCTGCTCACCCGCGCGGTGCTCGACGGCGTGTCCGCGGCCCGGCCGGTGGCCGGCCTGGTGGTGGTGCTGGTCGCCCTGGTGCTGGGGGCCGCGGCGCTCGGCGGGCTGCGGGACTACCTGCTGCAACGCACCGCCGAGGGCGTCGTGCTGGGCACCCGGCGGCGGCTGGCCGGGCACCTGCTGCGGCTGCCGATCGCCGAGTACGACCGCCGCCGCACCGGCGACCTGTTGTCCCGGGTCGGCTCGGACACCACGCTGCTGCGGGCGGTGGTCACCTCCGGGCTGTTCGAGGTGGTCACCGGCGCGGTGATGGTGCTGGGCGCGGCCGGCGCGATGGTGCTGCTCGACCCGGTGCTGTTCGGGGTGACCCTGCTCGGGGTGGCCGCCGGGGTCGGCTTTGCGGTCGCCTTCGCGCACCGGATGCGCGACCTGGCCCGGACCGCCCAGGAGCGCATCGGGGAGATGACCTCGGCGGTGGAGCGGGCGATCTCCGCCGTCCGGACGATCCGCGCGGCCCGGGCGGAGCGGCGCGAGGCCGACACGGTCGGCGCCAGCGCGGCGCAGGCGTACGCGGCGGGGCTGCGGGTGGCCCGGGTGCAGGCGTTCGTCGGCCCGGTGAGCACGGTCACGATCCAGGGCGCGTTCCTGCTGGTGCTGGGCGTGGGCGGGGCGCGGGTGGCGGCCGGTGTGATCACCGTGGGTGACCTGGTCGCGTTCGTGATGCTGCTGTTCTTCCTGGTGCTGCCGCTCGGCCAGGCGGTGCACGCCTACGCCCAGTTGCAGACCGGGCTGGGCGCGTTGCAGCGGATCGAGGAGGTGCTCGCGGTGCCGGTGGAGAGTGCGGCCGACCGCCCCGCGCCCGTGCGTCACGCCGCCGCCCCGACCTGGCCGAGCACCGCCGACGGGGCACCGGCGGCGGTCGAGTTCGACCGGGTCGACTTCCGCTACCCGGGCGGCCCGCCGGTGCTGCGCGGGGTCAGCTTCACCGTGCCGGCCGGCACCCGCACGGCACTCGTCGGCCCCTCCGGCGCCGGCAAGTCGACGCTGCTGGCCCTGGTCGAGCGCTTCTACGACGTGACCGGGGGCACCCTGCGGCTGGACGGGGTGGACGTGCGCGACCTGCCCCGCGACGCGCTGCGCGCCCGCCTCGGCTATGTCGAGCAGTCCGCGCCGGTGCTCGCCGGCACGCTTCGGGAGAACCTGCTGATCAGTGCGCCGGACGCCACCGACGACCGGCTGCGCGCGGTGCTCGACGAGGTCAACCTCGGTCATCTCGCCGAGCGGGCCCCGGAGGGGCTGGCCGTGCAGGTGGGCGAGGGCGGGGTGCTGCTCTCCGGCGGCGAGCGGCAGCGGCTGGCGATCGCCCGGGCCCTGCTGGCCGGGCCGCCGGTGCTGCTGCTCGACGAGCCGACCAGCAACCTCGACGCCCGCAACGAGGCCGCGCTGCGCCGGGCCATCGACGCGGTGGCCGTCCGGCGGACCTTGTTGATCGTGGCGCACCGGCTCTCCACGGTCGTCGACGCCGACCAGATCGTGGTGCTCGACGGCGGGCGGGTGGCCGCCACCGGCACCCACGACGAGCTGACCGTGACCAGCCCGCTCTACCGCGAGCTGGCCGCCCACCAGCTCCTGGTGACCTGAGCGGCCGGCGGTCCGACCCGCCCGGCAGCGACACCCCGCGCGGCGCCGCGCCGGGCGGGCCGCCGCTACCCGGTCCGGTCGCGTACCGTTGCCGCTCATGGGTGTGTCGCAACGCTTGAAGAGCAGGTTCCGGCGGTTCCTCCAGCGCCCGGGGACGACGGTCGACCTGGGGCCGCTGGAGAAGCTGCTGCCGGCCATCGAGGCGCGCGAGGAGAAGCTGTCGGCCCTCGACGACGCCGAGCTGACCGAGGCCGCCGGCACGGCCACGGGCTACGAGGAGATCTGCGCGATCGGCCGGGAGGCCGCCCGCCGCGGCATCGACCAGCGGCCGTACGACGTGCAGCTGCTCGGCGCCATGGCGCTGCTCTCGGGCAAGGTCGCCGAGATGGCCACCGGTGAGGGCAAGACGCTCACCGCCACCGTCGCCGCGTACGGGCACGTGCGGCTCGGCAACGGCCCGGTGCACGTCCTCACCGTCAACGACTACCTGGCCCGCCGCGACGCCCAGTGGATGGAGCCCGTCTACACCCTGCTCGGCCTGACCGTCGGCTGGGTCAACGAGGCATCCACCCCCCAGGAGCGGCGCGACGCGTACGCCTGCGACGTCACCTACGTCTCCGTCAGCGAGGCCGGCTTCGACTACCTGCGCGACCAGCTCGTGACCGACATCGACGACCGGGTGCAGCCGCCGCTGCGCACGGCGATCGTCGACGAGGCCGACTCGATCCTCATCGACGAGGCCCGGGTGCCGATGGTCCTCGCCGGCGCGGTCGCCGGCGAGCAGGACCCGGTGCACGCGGCTGCCGCCCTGATGCGCGGCCTGCGCAAGGGCAAGCACTACACGGTCGCCGAGGACGGCCGCAGCGTGGCCTTCACCGCTGCCGGCCTGGCCGCCGTGGAGGCCAAGCTCGGCATCGACCTGTACGACGAGGAGCACGTCGCGCAGCTCTCCGCGGTGAACGTGGCGCTGCACGCGCACGCCCTGCTGCACCGCGACGTCGACTACATCGTCCGCGACGGCACCGTCGAGCTGATCGACGAGATGCGCGGCCGGGTGGCCCAGCGCCGCCGCTGGCCGGACGGGCTCCAGGCGGCGGTGGAGGCCAAGGAGGGCCTGGACGCCACCGCCGAGGGCGAGGTGCTCGGCACCATCGCCGTGCAGGCGTACATCGCCCTCTACCCGACGGTGTGCGGCATGACGGCGACCGCGGTGCTGGTGGGCGACCAGCTCCGGGAGTTCTTCGGCCTCGAGGTGGCGGTGATCCCGCCGAACACCCCGTGCGTCCGCGAGGACGAGCCGGACCGGATCTACGCCACCCGCGCCGAGAAGGAGGAGGCGCTGATCGACGAGATCACGCGCTGCCACTCGGCGGGGCGGCCGGTGCTGGTCGGCACGCTGGACGTGAAGGAGTCCGAGGGGCTGGCGGCCGGCCTGAACGCCGCCGGGGTGCCCTGTGTGGTGCTCAACGCCAAGAACGACGACGAGGAGGCGGCGATCATTGCCGAGGCCGGCGCGTACGGCGCGGTGACCGTCTCCACCCAGATGGCCGGTCGGGGCGTGGACATCCGGCTCGGCGGCAGCGACCAGGCCGACCGGGAGCGGGTCGCCGAGCTGGGCGGCCTCTACGTGATCGGCAGCGGCCGGCACGACAGCCGGCGGGTCGACGACCAGCTGCGCGGCCGGGCCGGCCGCCAGGGCGACCCGGGTGGCTCGGTCTTCTTCGTCAGCCTCGAGGACGACCTGGTCGTCCGGCACGCCGGCGACGCCGTCCCGGCGTCGCCCCGGATGAACGCCGACGGCCTGGTCACCGACGAGCAGGTCGACTACGCCGTCGAGCACGCCCAGCGGGTCGCCGAGGGCGTCAACCACGAGATCCACCGCAACACCTGGCGCTACAGCGTGGTCATCGAGCAGCAGCGCAAGGCCCTCGCCGAGCGGCGGGAGCGGCTGCTGACCAGCGACGTGGCGGCGCTGATGCTGCTGGACCGGGTGCCGGAGAAGGCCGAGGAGATGGACGAGGACCTGCTCGCCCGGGTCGCCCGGTCGATCGCCCTCTACCACCTCGACCGGCTCTGGGCGGAGCACCTCGCCGAACTGTCCGAGGTGCGCGAGGGCGTGCACCTGCGGGCGCTCGGCCGGCTCGACCCGCTGGACGAGTTCCACCGGGCGGCGGTGCCGGCGTTCAACAACCTGATCCCGGAGATCGAGAAGCGGACCATCGCGACCTTCGAGGAGACGGAGTTCGGCGAGGACTGGGAGCCGGACGAGGCGAAGCTCGTGCGGCCGAGCGCCACCTGGACGTACCTGGTCCACGACAACCCGTTCGGCTCCGAGCTGGACCGGTTGATCGCTTCCGTGGGTCGACGGCTCAGCGCCGGCTCCCGCTGACGCGTCGGGGCCCCTTCCGCGCCACGCGGCGCCGGAAGGGGCCCCCTTTTGCGCCGTTTCGACCCCGGTTTGCGAGGGTAGTAGGGCGGGTCCGAAGAGTCGGGAGAGATCAGAAGATGGAACGGGTGACGGCGCCGGTCGGGCGCGCGGGGGCAGGCGCGGGGTCGGTGGAGGCTGTGCCGCGGTGAACCTGGAGATGCGGGACCCGGCGGTGGAGCGGCTCGGCGTCCTGGAGACGGCCGCCCTGCTGCGGGAGCTGACGGCCGGGCTGATCGCCGTCGACGACTTCGACGAGGCGCTGGCGGCGCTGGTGCGCATCGGCCGGGACGCGGTGGACGGCGTGAGCTGGTGCGGCTTCACCGCGCTGCGGGCCGGGGAGCCGGCCGGCGTGGCCGCCTCCGACGAGCGGCTGGCGGGGCTGGACGACCTGCGGCACGGCCCGGACTCGCCGGCCATGGACGCGATCCGGCGGCGGGAGATGATCCTCTCCGAGCACCTGGGCCGCGAGCCGCGCTGGCCGGCCTGGACGCCCCGCGCGCGGGAGCTGGGCGTGCACGGGGTGATCTCCGCCCCCGTGGACGTCGACGAGCAGGTGATCGGGGCGATCAACCTCTACGCCGGCGCGGCCGACCTGCTCACCCCCGGGCACCAGCTCACCGCGATGCTGCTCGCCGAGCACGCCGGGCTGCTCCTCGCGGCGGTCCGCGACCGGGCGCGCCGGGCGGCCCGGGCCGGGGAGCTGGACTCGTCGCTGCTCGGCGACGGCGTGGTGGGGCAGGCGATCGGGGTCATCATGACCCAGCGCGGCTGCCCGGCCGAGGAGGCTCTCGACGTGCTGCGCAGCGCCGCGTCGTCGCTGGACATCCCGCTGCGCGAGGTGGCCGACCGGCTGGTCAGCACCGTGTCGCGTCCCCGGGACACCTGAGCCCCGTCGCCGCCCCGTCCGCCGGCCCTCCCAGCCGTGACATCCGGGGCCGATGGGGCGCGTGTCGTTTCGCCCTGGGAGCGCCCGGGTAGCACTCTGGATTCGTGGGGTGAGCCGACCTGGGGGAGGAACGATGCAGAGCCGGCTTCGGGTGCAGGGGCACCCGATCCAACCGATGCTGGTGACGTTCCCGTTCGGGCTCTTCGTGAGCGCGACCGTGTTCGACCTGACCGACGTGCTCGGGGGACCGGCCTTCCTCGGCGAGGTGGGCTACTGGAGCTCGGTGGCGGCCCTGGTCGCCGCCGCGCTGGCCGCCGTGGCCGGCATGATCGACCTGTGGGACGTGCCGGGCGGCCGGACCCGGCGCACGGCGGTGACCTTCAACCTGGTGAACGTGGCGATGGCCGCGCTGTTCCTGGTGTCCTGCCTCGTCCGCGCGGACGCGCCGCAGCGCGGCGCCAGCGTCGTGCTGCTGCTCACCGAGGTCGTGGCCCTGGCCGTCGGTGCGGTCGGCGTCCGGCTGGGCGCCCGGCTGGTGCGGCTGTTCGACGCGGGCCGCCGGGCCGAGGCGACCACCTTCGACGCGCTGGGCGGCGTCTCCGGCTCCACCGTCGACCTGGCCCGCTCCCGTCCCTGACCCATCCCACCCCCGCCGCCCCTGCCTGCCGCCCCCGCGATCTTGCACTTGGCGCCCCCGACGAAGGTGGCAACTCCGCCCGATCCGAGGGCTGGAAGTGCGAGATCGCGAGGCGGAGAGTGTGGCGGGGAGGGTCAGCGGGTCGGGTGGGATTCGGCGTGGTGGGCGGCCAGGACGTCCGCGCCGAAGTCGCTGGCCGGGCGGCGCAGCACGGTGTGCGCGTGGTTGCCGTCGTCGGTGGTGTTGTCGTACTCGATCAGCAGGTCGTCGCCCTGCACCCGGTAGTAGTGGCGTTGGCCGGGGCGGGTCGGGCCGGCCCAGGCGAAGTGCAGCTGCCCCGAGGCCAGCCGGCGGGCCTCCCGGATCGCCAGCTCGGGCGGGAGCCGGTCCAGGTAGAGCGCGACGAGCTGGTCCAGCAGCGCCCGCCCGGTGGGGCCGAGCCGGTCCGCGGGCACCCCGAGCGGCTCCAGCGGCGCGTCGACGCGGGCGCGGGTGGCGCTGATGATGTCGCCGGGCGCCTCGTCGGCGACGATCGCGGCGGCCCGGCCGGCCGGACCGATGGCGTCCAGCAGGGCGCGGCCCAGGTCCTCCTCGACGCCCAGGGGCCGGGAGACGGGGCGGCCGGCGTACCGGACGGTGGCCGGGTTGGCGCCGAGGAAGATCGGCGCGGGGGAGACCTGGTCGGCCACCACGGTCATGCTCACCGAGAGGTGGTGCCCCTCCAGCCGCCACGCCCACGCGTCGTCCCGGGCCGGGTCGCCGAAGACGGCCACCCAGTAGTCGCCGCTGTGTCGGCCCCGGCGCCATCCCTCCGCCCGGTCCAGCACCTCCTCCAGCGCGACGATCGCCATCGCCTGGGCGTACGCCGGTGGGCTCAGCGCGGTGGCCAGCAGCCGGTGCGCGGCCTTGCGCCCGGCGCGGTCCAGGTCGGCCAGGCACACCCCGGGCCGGGGTCGCGGCCGGTACTCCAGCCAGCGCCGGGCCTGCTCGTCGTCGAACCGGAGGGCGGCGCGGGCGCGGGCGGGCTCGTCCAGCGCGGCCAGCAGTGCCGTGCCGGCGGTGCGCATCTGCTCGGGCAGCGGATCTTCCACCGCCTCTGTATACCGGCCCCGACCCGGGCGCGGGGGCCGTCGCCGTCAGCCGGCCGGCGTCGTCAGCAGCGCGAGCATCTCGGGCAGGTCGAAGAAGCGGGCCGTCTCCACCGCCGACGGGTTGCCGTGGTGCGGGTCCGCCCCGGCGGCGAGCAGCGCCCGGACCGCCTCGGCGCTGCTGCGGAACGTCGCGGCGGCCAGCGCCGTCTGTCCCCGGTCGTTGGTGCCGGCGTGGTCGGCACCCCGGGCGAGCAGCGCGGCGACCGTCTCCGGGTGGGCGTGGTAGGCCGCCAGGATCAGCAGGGTGTCGCCCTTGTCGTTGGTCAGGTCGACCGGCAGCCCCGCGTCGACGTAGTCGGCCAGTTCGTCGGTGCCGCCGTCGCGCGCCAGGTCGAACATCCGGTGTGCGAACGCCAGCGTCTCGGCGTCGAGTTCCTCACTCACCGGTCCAGGTTAGTCGCGCGGCAGCCTGGTAGGTTGCTCGGCCGGCGCGTTGGGGAGGGTCGATGGACGGCACGGTGTACGTGGGCAACGCGGGTGTCGACGGTGCGACGAACGCCGGCTGGCTGCTCGGCCACTTCATGCCGCCCGGCGACGTCCGGCACAGCACCGACGTCGAGGTCAAGTGGGGCGTGCACCCGGCCGGTGAGGCGCGCTCCCGATGGGCGACCGGCGAGCGGCGGACCGCCCTGCTGGTGCTGGTCAGCGGGCGTTTCCGGGTCGAGTTGCCGGACCGGACGGTGGTGCTGCGCGAGCCCGGCGACTACGTGGTGTGGGGCCGCGGGGTGGACCACTCCTGGTACGCCGAGTGCGAGGCGGTCGTGCTGACCGTCCGCTGGCCGTCGGTCCCTGGCTACCGGGTGGAGCCGCCGGTCCGGCGCTGAACGTACCGACGCGTGGACGCTCGTGTCCCGGCATGCGGAATTACCTACTAAACCCATAGGGTTTGCAGGCTAGACTGAGGCTCCGCACGTCGCCGTACCCGAAGGACCGCCATGACCGACCGTCGCCAGCCCGACCTGCTCGCCATCGCCGGAGCGTGGGCCGCCGACCGGGCCGGATGGCCGGTGCCGCTGCGCTTCGACCCGGCCTCCCGGTGGTACGCCCGGCTCGCCCGGACCGCCGACCACGAGGTCTGGGCGCTGAGCTGGCTGCCCGGGCAGGGCACCGACCTGCACGACCACGGCGGCTCGGGCGGCGCGTTCCTCGTCGTGGCCGGCGCCCTCACCGAGGAGACCGTCAGCGGGGGCCGGCTGCGCCCGCACCACCTGGCCGCCGGCTCCGGCCGCCGCTTCGGGCCCCGACACGTGCACCAGGTGACCAACCGGGGCGACGAGCCGGCTGTGAGCGTCCACGTCTACCGCCCCGCCCTGCGCCGGATGACCCGCTACCTGCTCGCCGACGGCCGGCTCCGCGCCGCCGAGGTGGCCGAGGCCGGGGTCGCCTGGTGAACGCCCCACCGTCCCGCGCCACCGACCGCCAGCACCCACCGGAGGAAACGACCATGCCGCAGACCGACCCGCACGCCTGTCCGGCCCCGGCGCCGCCGGGCTCCCGGGGCATCGACGAGATCCTGGCCGCCGCCCGCGCGCGGCTCGACCGGCTGGATCCCGAGCGGGCGCACCTGGCTTGTCGTGGCGGGGCGCTGCTGGTCGACATCCGCCCGGCCGCCCAGCGGGCCGCGCACGGCACCGTCCCCGGCTCGCTGGTGGTCGAACGCAACGTGCTGGAGTGGCGCTTCGACCCGCGCTGTCCGGCGCGGCTGCCGCAGGCGGTCGGCTACGACCTGCCGGTGGTGGTCATCTGCCAGGAGGGCTACACCTCCTCGCTGGCCGCCGCCGCCCTGCAGGACCTCGGGCTGCACCGCGCCACCGACGTGGTCGGCGGCTTCGTCGCCTGGCGGCTCGCCGGCCTGCCCGTCCTCGGCCCCACCCCGCCACCCCGTCCGTCCACTACCGCGCCCCCGGTGACCGCCGGCCGGGCGCCGTCCTGACCGTCCCGCCCCACCGGGCGTGGCGGCACCGCCGTCCCCAGGAGGCTCCATGTCCGTCGTCGCCCTCACCCCCCGGCCCCGGCCGGCCGGCCGCCCCGGGCCGGTCCGCCCGCGCTCCGCACCGACCCTCACCATCACCCTCGACGTCGCTCCCGGGCCGCTGAGCCCCCGCCTGGCCCGGCTGCTGGAACTGATCGGCGAACTCGCCGAGTCGGGGGAGGGGCGCGTGCGCCCCGCCGCCGCCGATGGCCCGCCGGTGGCGCCCCGCCCGGTCCCAGCCGTCGCGGGCGGAGCCGCGGCCGTCGCGGACCCCGGCCCGGCCTCGGACGCCCGGCGCCCCGACGGGGTCCGGATCCTCGCCGGGCCCCGGGTCGTCCACCACGGCTCCCGGGCGGTGGCGCTGACCCGCATCGAGTACGACCTGCTGCTGTTCCTGGCCGAGCGACCCCGCCAGGTATTCACCCGCCTCCAACTGCTCGCCAACGTCTGGGGCTACGAACACGCGGTGGCCCGCACCGTCGACGTGCACGTCCGCCGGCTGCGCGCCAAGTTCGGCGCCGACACGCCGCTGGTGACCACCGTCCACGGTGTCGGCTACCGCCTGGCCGACGAGGCCCGGATCGAGGTCGACCGGAGCCGCTGACGGGCACCGGAAACCGGGTTCGACGCTCCTGGCGAGCCCGGCCGTTCGGTGCCCCCGCGCGGCGCACCCGAGTCTCCGGGTGCGCCGCCGCAGGTTGAAGATCAAGTTAGTCCCACTGGTCCTGGTTGAGGAAGCGGGCGAAGCCCCGCCACGAGTTCGGTCCCATCACGCCGTCGATCGGGCCGGTGTAGCCCCAGCCGGAGGCGAGTCGCTGCACCGCTTTCCAGGTGTTCGGTCCCGGTATGCCGTCGATGGGGCCGGTGTAGCCGTAGTTGCGCATGGCTCGTTGCAGCGCGGCGTACGTGTTCACGCCGGGCACGCCGTCGATCGGGCCGGTGTAGCCGGCGGTGATCCGTAGCCAGTTCTGCATCCGCTGGTAGAAGATCGGGCCGGGGATGCCGTCCTGCTCGGTGGTCGTCTTGGGCAGCGGGTCGTCCGGCGGCGGGTCGACCGGTGCGCCGTCGACGATCTCGAACGCGCTCGGCTTGGCCACGTTCAGGTCGACGGATGCGATACCGCCGGTCGATCCGGACGAACTGTACTGGTGCGCACTCCATGTCGGGTAGGCGCCGCCCAGGTTCGGCTCTCCGGGGTAGCTGCCGTTGTTGGCGCCCCACGACGCCACCCAGAGCTTCACGCCGGCCGCGATCGTTCGGGGCCACGTCCCGGAGCGCAGGTCTGCCGCACCCATGTACAGCCAGGGCGCGTGGTTGCCGATCCGGTCGCGCATGCGCTGGAAGAAGGTCGCGACCTCGGTGTCGTTCCACAGCCTCGTCGAGTCGTCGAGCACCTCGTTGTCCAGCGCGATCACGTCACCAGGCCGATAGTCGTGCAGGTGGTCGGCAAAGTAGTCAGCAGCCTGAACGGGGGCTTGGAAGTCTCCAGCGAGCCAGTAGTGGCCGATCCTGAGCCCCGCTGCCCGCGCGCCATCCACCTGGATCGCATACTGCGAGCCGGTGTAGGGGCCCTCCGACAGTTGGGAGCCGCCAGCCTTCACGATCACGAACTGGTAGCCGTCGGCCCGGACATCGGCGAAGTCGATACCGGCTTGCCAGGTGGAAACGTCAATGCCGGACACCGTGCCGGCCGGCACCGCCGCGGCGGCAGGTGCCGCCGCGGCGCTCACCGGCAACACGAAGGCAACTGCGGCCGCCACCGCAAGCCGCCCCAGGAAAGCGGTCATGTCAAGTCTCCCTTGAGAAAGGTCCCTGCCAACTCAGGCCCAACGTGCATCCGGCTGCGATTCGCCGCTCACCCGCACCGTGGTCCGCCTGACTGAACTCATGCGGCGGCAGCGCCACCGACGCCGACCCGGGTGGCTACTCCCTGCCCGGACGCCGGACCCCCGCCCGAACCTAGACAGGGCGCGAACGGCAGGCATCGTGCGTTCGACCGACGGCCACTCAGGGCGGGGAGCCATTCACCAGACACACCGTCACAGATCGTCGAGCTGTATCACGCCGACGGCACCGGTCGATGTGAAACAGGGGGCCCCGTTGTTAGGGTCTTCGCGTGGTTATCGAAGTCGATCGCAGTCTTGTGACGCGGCCGCAGGCGTCCTGCTCCTGCCGCAGGACATGACAGATCGCCATGCCGTCGAGTTCAGGGCCGGGCAGCGTAGAGGCGGAGTTCCTGGCCTTAGCACGCCGGTACGCGGCGCCCATGCGTGGATTCGTGCTGTTGCTCATCAGCGCTTTCGGGCTGCTGACGGTTCCCGGCGATGCCCTGCCGCTAGGGTTCGCACTGTTCGGGCTGATGGTGGTCGGTGCCGTGGTGGACTGCCAGGCCGGGTGCTCCGAGCGTGCGGCGCTACTGGCGCTTGCGTTCGCGGTGGCGCGTGTTGCGGCGATCTGCGTGACGCAGGAGTGGACAGATGGAAAGCCCGGTCAGTGGGCACTCAACGCGCTGACCACGACGTCGATCACTCTCCAGTGGGACTGGCCGCCAAGGGTGTCGCTGCCCGTCACGGCCGGGCTGCTCGTGGTCGGCTTCGCCATGGTGGGCGTCGACGAGGGGAGCGCGGTCGGCCTGCGGCTGCTGGTCGAGTGCGTCATGGCGCGTCTGGCGTTCGTGTTGTTGCAGCGGTCCAGCAGGCGCGTGGACGTGTTGCGGGCACGCCGGGCAGCGCTGGCGCGGGCCGAGGCGGTGGCGGTGGCACGGCACTCGCAGGAACGGGAGTTCCTCGCGTTGCTGCACGACACGGCCTCGGCGACGTTTCTCCTGGTGACGACGCACGGCCGGGACACCGACCCCAGGCAGGTGGCCGAGTACGCACGGCACGACCTGACCGTGCTCACCGGCGCTACGGGTGGACCGGCCTCGCAGGACAGCCCGGTGGACCTGAATGCCGCGCTGCGCTCCGTCGTGGATCGAACTCCACTGACCGTCGACGTCCGCTGGCGGGAAGGGACGGTGGTGCCCGCGTCGGCGGCACTCGCGATGGTGCGTGCAGTACGCGAAGCGCTGGCCAACGTCGAGCGGCACGCCGCAGTACACGACGCCACGCTGAGCATCCACGTCGAGGAGGACCGCGTCGTCGTTGCGGTCGACGACGCGGGCGTGGGGTTCTGCCCTGGCGAGGTGCCGCACTCCCGCCGCGGCATTCGCGGCTCGATCGTCGAACGCATGACCGCGGTCGGCGGCAGCGCCCTTGTCACCTCGCGCCCCGGTACGGGGACCTCGGTGCGGCTGGTGTGGCCCGGTGCCTGAGAGCCGAGCCGCGCGCGACCACGTGCACCCCACGATGCGGATCGCGCTGCTGTGCGTCACCGGCGTCGTGCAATTCGGGCTGTGCGTACGGCCGCTGATCGAATATGAGTACCAGCCGAGGTGGGTCGCCGTGGCCGCGTTCACGGCACTGGCGCTCGTCACCGCGGCCTGTGGTGTGTGGGTGGTGCGCCGAAAGCCCATACCGGCCGTCGTCGTGGTGGTCGGCACGGCGGTCACGCTGGCAGCCTCGGCCGGTGCCGCCCGCGTCCTGCCACCGGGCCAGCACTTCGGCACACCGGACTGGTCGTTCGGCCTGGTGGGGTGGCATCTGTTGCTGCTGCTCCTGGACCGCGTGCCCGTGCTGCTCACCGCCATGGCGGTGCATCTGACGGCGAGCGTCGGCCAATTCCTGTTGGCGGTCATGCCGGACCGCGCCGGGATCGGTGCCGCGGGCATCGTCGCGTTCGGCACGGCCAGCATCCAACTGGCGGTCGTGCCGATCTCGCGGATGCTGCACGACAGCACCCGTCAGGCGATGTCGGTGGCCGCCGAGCAGGAGCAACTGATCACCAGGGTGATGGCGGTCGAGCAGTGGGAACGGGAACAGCGCACCGTCTTCGCCGGGCAGTTGGGTGTGACACTGCCGCTACTGGCGGACCTGGCCGATGGCGTGCTGGACCCCCGCGACGACGACACCCGACGACGGTGCTCCCTCGCGGCGACCCAGCTCCGCAGGTTGTTCGCCGAGAACGACGAGGTCCCTGATCCGCTGCTGCACGAGGTCACCGCCTGTGTCGATGAGGCCGAACGACGCGGCATCGAGGTGTCGCTGGCGGTCAGCGGCGCGGCCGTGGCGGTGCCCCCCGACGTTCGTCGGGAACTCACCAGCCCGGTCGTGGCGACGTTGGCGGCGGCGCGGTCCCACGCGCGGGTGAGTGTGCTGCGCACCCACGAGGACGTGCGGGTTGCCGTGATGGCGGATGCCGGCACCGACACCGACATGGTCACCGCGGCCTCCGCACAGGTCGTAGTCGACTATGACACCTATGGCGAGTACGTGCGAATGGAGTCCAGATGGCAGACGAGGAGCAGCTGAGCGCCGTAATCGTCGATGACCACCCAGCCGTGCTGGCCGGGGTGACCCACTGGCTGTCCTCCGGCACACCGCCGATACGGGTGGCCGCCGCGGGCAGTGACGTCCGCGTCGCGTGGCTCGACGAGGGTGCCCAAGCCGACGTGGTCATTCTCGACCTGCACCTGGGCGGGCCGACCCCGGCGATGGGCGACCTGCGCAGACTGGTGCAGGCAGGGCGACGGGTCGTCGTCTACTCGATGCGCGCCGACGACGTGATCGCACTTCAGTGCCTGGAACTGGGCGCGCTGAGCTACCTGACCAAGGCTGAGGGCACCGAACATCTCCTCAACGCCACCCGGGCCGCAGCGGCCGGTCAGGCGTACACCGCGCCATCCCTGGCGGGCGCGCTCGCCGCCGACCGCTCCGCCCAACGGCCGGTGTTGTCGGCGCGCGAGACCGAGGTGCTGATCCAGTGGTTCCAGTCGCAGTCCAAGGAGTTCGTGGCTCAGCGTCTGGGGATTTCGCTGAGCACGGTCAACTCCCATCTGGAGCACATTCGGATCAAGTACGCGATGCGTGGCCGGGCGGCCCCCACCAAGGCGATGTTGGTAGCGCGCGCCATCCAGGACGGGCTGATCCAGCTCGACGATCTGTGACGGTGTGCCTGGTTGGCTTCCTGCCCGGGACGGCTGTCGGTCGAACGTACGCCTCGCAGGTCCTCAACTGGCGCCTCTCCCTGATCGGTCGATCAGCCGATATTTGTACAGTCCGATGCCCTTAGTGTCGTCGCCATCCACGCACCACAGGACACGGATGAGGAGCCGATGATGAGTGAGGAGATTCAGCCCAACTGCTGTGGCGGTGCGACAGACCGGCCACCGACCGGGCTCAGCCGCCGTACGTTGCTGCGCAGTACGACTTTGACCGCCGGTGCCCTCGTTGTCGGTGGCGGAGTCCTCGGGCTGCCCGGCACCGCCCACGCGGCACCGGCGATCTACAACCCGTTCGCCGGCTACCCGATCACCGGCACCTGGCAGGACCACCTCGACTACGGGTCGCTCGGCGGGATCGACTTCGGGATGGGGGTCGGCACCGCGCTGCCCGCCTGCGGCGCCGGCACGATCCAGAACATCCCCTACAACGGTACGGGCGGGCACACCGTCACGATCTACCACGCGGACGGGTACCGCAGCCAGTACATGCACCTGTCACAGTTCCTGCTGGCCAACGGGACCGCGGTCGGCGCCGGGACGATCGTGGGACGGTCGGGCGGCGCCGTGGGTGCCCCCGGCTCGGGCAGCTCCACCGGCCCGCACCTGCACTGGCACATGATCAACCCGAGCGGGGTACGCATCAACCCGCTGACCTACATCGGCCAGAACCCGGGTGGCGGTGGCCTGCCCAAGACGACCACCGAGCAGGACGGCATCCCCGGCCCGATCTTCTACCAGCGGATGCAGAACTGGCTACGGATCACCTCCGGCTACACCGGCCCGATCGACGGCGTGCCCGGCGTGAACACGTACGCCGCGCTGCAACGAGCCATGCGCAACTACGGCTACACCGGCCCCATCGACGGCATACCGGGACCGAACACCTGGAAAGCGGTGCAGCGACTCGCCTCCGGCTGGGGCTACACCGGCCCGATCGACGGGGTGATGGGACCGAACTCGTGGCGGGGCTTCGCCCGCTTCCTCAACCAGGACCAGTGGGACTGACCCCTCCCCGGAACGCCGCCGCCGAAGCAGGCCGCTGAAGTCACGACAGCAGAAATCGACAAAGCGTTCGGCCCCACCCCGCCCGGCTACTCGCCACGGCAGTGACGACATGCAGCCTGATGTGCGAGGCGCGGACCGTCGGCGTACGCCTTCGGCGCTCCCGCCGTGACTGATGACCGGAATGGTATTCTGGTCATCAGTCACAGGGGGAGGCGCCATGACCGAGTCGCAACCGGGCCAGATCGACCGCGCCGACCGGATCCTGGACGCGGCGAAGGAGTTGCTGCTGCGCTGGGGATACCGGCGGGTCACCATTGACGAGATCGCCCGGCACGCCGGTGTCGGCAAGGGCACCGTCTACCTGCACTGGCGCAGCCGTGAACAGTTGTTCTTCGCAGTCGGTGCGCGGGAGGCGGTCGCGATGCTCACCGCGGTGGTGGCCGCGATGCGCCAGGACCCGAAGGAGATCGCGCTCCACCGGTACATGCGCCGGTTCTTCCTGGAGGCGATGTCGCGACCAGTGCTGCGGGCGATCTTCACCCGGGACGGTGACGTGCTGGACCGGTTCCTGTCCAGCCCCGCCCGCCGGCCGCTGCAGAGCTCCAAGCTGCTGGCCTCCCGCGAATACCTGGGCGTACTCGCCGACAACGGCCTGCTGCGGGCGGACCTGCGGCCAGCGGATCTGGACTACACCCTGCCGGCGGTCGTGTTCGGCTTCTTCGGCATCGATCCGTTTCTTGCCGACGAGGTGGAGCTGAGCCTGCCGGACAAGGCCGATCAGTTGGCCGACACCCTCCGCCACGCGTTCGAACCGGCGAAGCCACCGTCCTCGGCACGGTTCGCCGCCGCCGCGCCGCCGGTCATCGCCGTCTTCGACGGGCACACCGACGACTACCGCCGCGCTGCCTATGGCGCATCAACCGACCAGAGGTGACAAGCATGGGCAGGGACATCAACGGCCTGCACCACGCAGGCATCGTCGTGCGCGACATGGCCGCGGCGATCGAGACCTACCGGCGGCTCGGTTTCACCGTGGCACCGCCGGCCTATCCGACGCTGCCCACCGCCCCGGGAGCGCCCGCCCTTCCGGTCGGCGCAGCCAACACCCACATCTACCTGCGCCGCAACTTCGTCGAACTCGTGAGTGTCGTCAGGGACGGCCAGCCGGTCCCCGGTGAAGCCAAACTGATTCCCATCAACGTTCCCGACGACAAGCTGCCCGGGCTCCTGGCCGCCGTTCGCAGCGCCGCCGCAAACCTCATCGCCTGCCTGGACCGGTTCCAGGGCATGCACATCCTCATCTTCGACTCGCTGGACATCGACCACGCTGCAGCCCGCCTCGACGCCGCAGGTGTCGCCCACGGCGGCGTGCACGCGATACAGCGCCCGATCGAAACCGCCAACGGCACCCGAATGGTTCCCGCCCGCTACCTGGAAATCAGCAACGACGAGGCGGGCGCGCCACCCGGCCGGCTGCCCGAGGGCAGGCTCGGCGTCGCCGAGAACGCCGCCGTCGTCGAGGAGCAGCAGCCGGAGCACGCCAACGGCGCCATCGACCTGATCGGATGTACGCTGTGCGTACCCGACGACGCCTTGCCCGACGTCAAGCGCCGCTACGAGACGTACCTCGGCCGCACCGCTCACCACGACGGCCCCACCGCGATCTTGGATCTCGACGACGCCACCATCACCCTGGTCGCCGCCTCCGCGCTGCCCGACCTCCTGCCTCACGGGCGTCCGCCAGCCCTCCCCGCCTTCGTCGGATACACCATCGCGGTGCACGACATCACCCAAACCGAGCACCACCTGCGGGCGGCCGCCGTGCCACACATCAAGCCCCACGCAGGTGAGATCGTCGTACCAGCCAGCCGAGCCCTCGGCGCCACGATTGCCTTCCGCCCCACCACCGACTGACATCCGAACCGCGCTCGCCCGCCTCTGGCGTGACCCAGCTGTAGTGACCCGTGAGCGGGGTGCGGGGAGGAGGCGTAAGAACCCTCCCCACCGCCGGGTGCGCACACTTGGGCTGATACGGTGGCTGGCATGGGAATGATTGAGGTCGACAGAATCTAGCCACCGAACTGCCGGTGGCTTTCACTCGTGTGGGCAGCGCCCGCACCGGTGAATGATCGTTTCCTGACGCAGCGTGAGTCCGCCCAGCCTGGGCGTCGATACCCCTGCGTGAACCTCGCCGGCACGTTCGCACCGCACCGACCTCGGTCCAGAGTGCGTGCCTGCGAACGCGCGACTTCGATCCTCTCCGTACCCATCCGTCCATCGCCCGTCACCCAGGCAGCGGCCTGACGGCGCAGGTGGGTGTGCCTCGGCAGGTCCGATCGAATCTCTCGCCGCATCGACTCACGGCCCGTGGTCGGTTGTCCCGCCAGCTCCGCTGGCAGCCGCAACCACTCACGAAAGGCCATCGCCATGCAGCACCGTACGTCGCGTTCCCGAGCCCGCCACCGTCGCGCGCACTGGAAGGCCAGCGTTCCGGCGCTCACCACCTGCACGAATCCCGCCTGCGGCAAGCCCACGCCGCCGCACCGCGCCTGCCAGCACTGCGGCTTCTACCGGGGTCGCGAGGTCTTTCCTCCCAAGGGAGGCGACTCGTGAACACCGTCCTGACCACGAGGAGCCGCTGGATGCGCATCCGCGACCATCTTGCCGAGACCGGCGCCCTGGCGTTCCGGTTCCGCCAGCTCATCACCGCGTGGCAGAGTTCGACGGCCGAGACGTTCGCCGACGTCCACGCACTGCCGGCCGGCCTGCGTGCCGATCTTGCAGAGCAGTTCGGCCCGCGGCTGCATCCGCTGACCCCGTTGGAAGTGCAACGGGACGAGCAGGTCGAGAAGGTGCTCTTCGCATCCGACACCGGTGCCCGCATCGAGACCGTCGTCTCGCACTATCGAGCCGGATGGGACTCCATGTGCATCTCGTCGCAGGCCGGGTGCAGCCTGGGCTGCACCTTCTGCGCGACCGGCGCGGTGGGTCTGGTCCGCAATCTCACCGCAGACGAGATCGTCGCGCAGGTGATGCATCCGCACTGGACCCGCGAAGGGTTGCCCAGGCCCGCGAGCGTCGCGTTCATGGGAATGGGGGAGGCCCTCGCCAACCCCCACGTGTTCGACGCGCTCACCCTGCTGACCGACGCCGGATACGCGGGGATGTCCGCGCGTCGGGTCACGGTGTCGACCGTGGGGTTCGCGCCGAACCTGGCACGCCTGGTCGACGAGCACCCGCAGGTGACGATCACCCTGTCCGTGCACTCGCCGTTTCCGCAGGAGCGGGCGCGCATCGTCCCCCTCGAGGAACGGTTCCCGCTCGCGCGGAGCCTCGACATCCTCGACCGGCATGCCGCCACGAGCCGCCGAAAGGTCTACCTCGCCTATCTGCTCATCGCCGGCGTCAACGACAGCGACGACCATCTCGCCGCTCTCGCCGAACTGGTCCACGAGCGGTCCCGACCCGAGCTGTTCCACGTCAGCGTCATCCGCTACAACGAGGCGATCGGCGCGGCACCGGACTACCGCGCCCCGTCCTCCACGCGCGTGGACCACGTCGTGCGCGGGCTCACCGTGCGGGGTGTGCACGCGACCAGGCGCCGACAGTTCGGCACCGGCATCGACGCCGCCTGCGGGCAGCTCCACGGCATGTACCTCGCCGCGAACCCTTCGGTCGCCGCTCCCGTCGACACCGAACCGATCCCCGTCACACCCGTCCGCAGCTGACGGGACGAAAAGAAGAGAAACGCCAACCATGTCTACGAAGTCCGCGATCACACTCCGCGATCTGACCTTCGAATGGCCAGACGGGACCGTTGCGATCTCCGGTGCCAACGGCTCGTGTGGCACCGGCCGCACCGGCCTGATCGGCCGCAACGACGCCGGGAAGTCGACCCTGCCTCGGCTCGACAGGGACGGGCGCATGCATCAACGCCGAGACCCGAACATCTGACGGTCTTGGATCGCGCGACAAGGTGGTCGAAGAGCAGGCGGGTCGCGGTTCGGCGGCCCGCCTGCTCATTCGCTGGGAACTGTCCATACCAGCCGCGCCTTCGGTGCCGGCCCCGCGACCTCCCTGTTCCGGCTGATGGAGGCGCCGGTGCAGGAGGCGGAACGTCCTACATCTTCACCTGCCAGCTCTCGCCCGGCCTCAGTCGAGCAGGGCGAGGAACCGGCGGAGGGCGGGGTTCGTGCTGTCGCGCGGCCAGGCCAGGGCGACGTCCACGGTGGGTGTCGGGGCGGTGAACCGGCGCAGCCGTACCTCGCGCAGTCGCAGCGCGCGGGCGCGGCCGGCCGGGACGGCCGCGACCACGTCTCCCTGCGCCACCGCCCGCAGCAGCTGCTCGTCGTCCGGCTCCTGCCGGACGAGCCGGAACCCGCCGTGCGGCCAGACCTGGGCGATCGTACGGTCGAACATGCCGGGGCCGTTCTCGCGCGGCCACATCACGGCTGGCAGGTCGACCACCTCGGCCCGGCTGACCCGGCGGCGGCTGGCGGCGAGGGGGTGACCTGCGGGCAGGGCCAGCAGCAGCTCCTCGGTGTCGACCGTCCGGCAGGCCAACGCCGGCTCGTCGACAGGCGGGCGGACGAACGCCACGTCGAGCCGGCCGGCGAGCAGGCCGGCCACGTTCGGCGCCGTCCAGGCCGTCTCCGGGACCACCTCGATGTCCGGGTGGGTGGCCCGGAACCGGGCGACCAGCGCGTCGACCCGGCCACCCCGCGCCGACCGCGTGTACGCGAGCCGGAGCCGGCCGCCCCGCCCGCGTACCAGGTCCCGAATGCGGGCGGTCCCCGCGTCCACCTCGGCGAGCAGCCGGGTGGCCTCGTCGGCGACCCGCGCCCCACCTCCGTCAGCCTGCAGCCCCGGCTGG
This sequence comes from Micromonospora sp. NPDC002717, assembly GCF_040295705.1. NCBI lineage: Bacteria > Bacillati > Actinomycetota > Actinomycetes > Micromonosporales > Micromonosporaceae > Micromonospora > Micromonospora sp. NPDC002717. Next base: position 41,071 of record NZ_JBEOVW010000007.1, read on the forward strand.
TGCGGTGCACGAGCGGCACGCCGAGCTGGCGTTCCAGGGCCCGGATCTGCTGGCTGAGCGCGGGCTGGGCGACGCGCAGCCGGGCGGCGGCCCGGGTGAAGTGCAGTTCTTCGGCGAGCACGGCGAAGTAGCGCAGCCGCCGCAGGTCCAACCAGGCGTCCAGGGTCGGCGCGTCGGACATGGATCGATCATAAGCCCCGCTTATCGCCGGCTGTCCGATCCGTCTTGGACGGCGGGCCGCCGGGACGGCGACGATCCGAGGCCAACGGCACGAGCGAAGGAGCGGACGATGACGGCAGCAACGGACGTGGTGGTGGTAGGGGGTGGGGTCGTCGGGATGACGGCGGCGGTCACCCTCCAGCGGCGGGGGGCGCGGGTGACCGTGCTGGCCGCCGACGACCCGGCGGACACGGTGTCCACGGTGGCCGCCGCCGTCTGGTACCCAAGCCACACCGACCAGGACCCGCGGGTGCTGCGCTGGGCGCGGGAGACCCACACGGAGCTGGGCCGCCAGGCCGCGGACGGTGTGCCGGGGGTGGTCGAGCGGCCGACCCGGATGCTGCTGCGCCACCCGTACGCCGGCCCGCCCTGGTGGGCGGAGGCGTGCGGGGACCTGGTGGCGGAGCCGGCGCGACCGCCGTACACGGCGCTGCTGCGGTTCACCGCGCCGACGGTGGAGATGACGCCGTACCTGGCCTGGCTACGGCAGCGGCTGGAGGCCGGCGGCGGGCGGGTGCTGCGTCGCCGGGTGCGGCGGCTCGCCGACGCGTTCGACACCGCGCCGACGGTCGTCAACGCGACGGGCCTGGCCGCCGGCCAGCTCGCCGGCGACCCGGCCGTGCACCCGGTGCGCGGGCACCTGGTGCTGGTGGCGAACCCGGGCCTGACCGTCTCGGTGCGCGACGAGGACGACCCGGCCGGGATCACGTACGTGCACCCGCGCCGGCACGACGTGGTGCTCGGCGGCACATACCAGCCGGGGGTGGGGCACACCGCGCCCGACCCGGACACGGCGGCGGCGATCCGGCGCCGCTGCGTCGCGCTGGTGCCGGAGTTGGCCGAGGCGCCGGTGCTCGGCGAGCGGATCGGGCTGCGGCCGGCCCGGCACGGCGGCCCGCGGGTCGAGGTGGACCCGGAGCCGGCGGGCCCGCGCGGCAGCCGACTCGTGCACGCGTACGGCCACGGCGGGGCGGGGGTCACCCTGTCCTGGGGGTGCGCCGCCGAGGTGGCGGACCTCGCCCTGGGCGGCTGACCGGGCGCACCCCGGCCTGCCGCCGGATGCCGGAATCCGGGACGAGCATGCGCGCCGGTTCATAGGCTGGCGAGCGGGAGCACGTCGGGAGGCTGGCGGAGGGCATCGTGGGCAACGTGATCAGGGACGCGCTGCAGGGCGTACAGGAGGTCGAGATCACCGTGACCGGCCGGAAGACCGGACGGCAGATCTCGCACCCGGTGTGGTTCGTGCAGGAGGAGGACAGCGTCTTCCTGGTGCCGATCACCGGCTCGGACAGCGACTGGTACAAGAATGTCCGGCGGACGCCGTTCATCCAGGTGGCCGCGAACGGCACGGCCCTGAGCTCGAGCGCCACCCCCATCACCGACGCCGACCGGGTCAACCACGTCGTCGAGATGTTCTGCCAGAAGTACGGCGCCGACCAGGTCGAGGCGCAATACCCCAAGCACGACGTCGCCGTCCAGGTCCCACTCGGCTGACCCGACACCACGTCGACGACCAGCGGAGAGGTGTCAGTCGCCGCGGCTACTCGACGTGTCGGTAGCCGAGCCACATTCCGCAGCGCGGTTGCACCTCGTGAACCGAGCGCCGTCGGCTCGAGATGCAACCGCGCTGCCGGAGGACGGCTCAGTCGTTGCGGGCGGTCTCCGGGCCGGTGATCCGCCGCAGCAGCGGCAGCGTCGAGGCGACGATGCCCAGCGACACCGCCAACCCACCGACCACCGTGAGGTAGAACGACGGCTTCGGCGCCAGCAGCGTGTAGCCCAACTGCGCCCGCAGGAACAGGTGCGCGGCCAGGAACCCGATCCCGATCGCCACCGCCGCGACGATCAGCAGCGGCGCGACGGTCTCCAGCGCGACCACCCGGCGCAGGGTGCGCAGTTGCACCCCGGTGAGCCGCAGCATGCTGAACGGCCGCCGTCGGTCGCTCAGCCCGCCGGCCACGCTCACCGCCAGGCTGCAGCCCGCGATCGGCAGGCTGGCCAGCATCACCACGTTGGCCAGCTGCTGGAACTGCCGCAGCAGCCGCGCGGAACTCGACTCCCATTCGGCGGTGCTGGTCGGGAAGCGATCCTTCGGGAACGCGTCGATCAGCATCGTCCGGGCCCGCTCGAACGCGGAGCGGCTGGTCGTGTCGACGACCACCGACACGATCGGCTGCCGGTCGACCTGCGCGGGATCGATGTCGGCGGCCTTCCACACGTACGTGTCGTTGGTCAGGTCGAACGCGCGCAAGCCGACGAGGTCGGGGGTCACGGTCGCGACCTTCGCGCCCGCGGGGCAGCTGCCGTACGCCGCCAGGCGGTCCAGCTCGGCACAGGTGATGATGCCGTGCCACCCGTCCGGGTCGGGGTTGCGGTGCACCACGGTCACGCTGCGCACGCCGGGGATCGCCGCGAGCCCGGCCGGGATCTGGTCCGGGGTCGGCGCGGGACCGTCCTCGGGCCAGAAGATCTTCGACAGGGACGTGGCGGCCACCGAGTCGGTGCGCGGCTCGCCGCGGTTGGCGATGTACGTGGTGATCGTGCCGGTCGCCACGCTGGTCACGAACAGCGCCATGATCAGCCCGCTCACGGACCGGAACCCCGCCTGCGGGTTGTCCGATAGGCGGCGCGCGGCGATGAGCGTGGCGGGCCGGCTCGCCCGCCCGGCCAGCAGCCGCGCGGCGATCATGGTCAACCACGGCCCGGCCAGCACCAGCCCGACCAGGATCAGCAGAAACCCCGAGAGGTACGCGGTGAGCTGGCCGTTGGTCGTGGGGGGACGCCGGCCGATGAAGTAGGTCAGTTCGGCGAGCCCGGCGACGAGCGGGATGAGCCGCCAGGCGCGCGGCGGCTTCGGCGTCACCCGCCGGCTCACGCCCAGCGGCGAGATCTGCACCCGCCGCAGGGCCAGCCAGGAGGCCACGACGGCCCCGACCGGGATGCCGAGCGCGACCAGCAGGACGTCGACGATCGTGAGAGAGAGGTCGGCGGCGAAGAACGGCTCGCCGGTGAACGGGATCGCCGCGAGGCCGGGCCGGAACGCGAAGAACAGGCCGAACCCGGCTGCCGTACCGGCGACGGCGGCGAGTGTCGACTCGACCGCCGAGATCAGCGAGATCTGCCGTGGCGTGGCGCCGACCAGCCGCATCGCGGCGAAGCGCTGCTCCCGGCGGGTGGCGGCCAGCCGGGTCGCGGTGCCGATGAAGATGAGCACCGGGAAGAGCAGCGCGGCCGCGACCACGGACAGCACGAGCGCCATGCCGTCGCCGTTGATGCCGACATAGCAGCCGTCGGCGCAGCCGTCCGGAGACGTGGTCATGATCTGGGTGACCTGGCGGGCACCCAGGTGCTCCAGGTCGGCGGGCGGGCGGCCGATGACGATCAGCAGCGAGTCCGGAGAGGGCAACGCCGCCCGGCCGATCGTGCCGACCTCGTGGCCGGGGAAGCGGTCACCGAGTTCCGCGGCCGGGGTGGCCCGCAGCAGCTCGCCGAGGGCGGGGGAGACGTAGTACTCGCCGGGCCCGGGCAGGCGCGGGATGCCCGGCGGGAGGGGCGCGTCCGGGCCGGTCGCCGCGACCTCGACCCGGCCGATGGACGTGCCGTGGTAGTAGTCCTCCCGGACGAGCCACCACAGCGGGTCGACCGAGGGATCGGAGGAGGCCGGCGCGACGGCGGTGTTGAGCCAGGCGTTCCGCTGGTTCTGCGCGCCGACCGCGTTCATGCCGGCGACTGTCGCCAGGAGCATGCCGACGCCGAGCGCCACCGCGGCGGCGATGATGACGAGCCGGGTAGCGGCTTCCCGCCCGCCGGCCACGGACAGCCGTACCGCGAACCGGATCATGCGGGCACCAGCGCGTTCACCTTGCCGTCGCGCACGATGACCTGCCGGTCGGCGTACGCGGCGACGCGGGCCTCGTGGGTGACGAGCACGACGGTCGTGCCCTGCTCCCGGGCGGAGGCGACCAGGAGGTTCATGACCTGCTCGCCGGTCAGCGAGTCGAGCGCCCCGGTCGGCTCGTCGGCGAACAGCGCCCCGGGCCGGGCGACCAGGCCGCGGGCCAGCGCGACCCGCTGCGCCTGACCGCCGGAGAGCTCACCGGAGCGGCGCCGCTCCAGCCCGGCCAGGCCGAGCCGCTCGAACCAGGGCCGCGCCTCGGTGAGCGCCGCGGCCCGCTTGACGCCGCTCAGCAGCAGCGGCAGCGCGACGTTCTCCTCCGCGGTCAGCTCCGGTACGAGCTGTCCGAACTGGAACACGAACCCGAACTGGTCCCGGCGCAGGATGCTGCGCTCCTGCTCGCCCAGGGTGTCGATCCGGCGGCCGTCGAAGTGGATCTCGCCGGCGTCCGGCACGAGGATCCCGGCCAGGCAGTGCAGCAGGGTGGACTTGCCGGAGCCGCTCGGACCCATGATGGCGACGATCTCGCCCGGGGCCACCGAGACGCTGGCGCCGCGCAGCGCCGGCGTCTCGCCGAAGGACAGGTGGACGTCTCGCGCCTCGATCGCCTTCATCCGCGTACCACCGTCCGGAGGGCGTCCAGCCGGGCGACCGTGGTGTCGATCCAGTGCAGGTCGGCTTCCAGGTGGAACAGGCCGTGGTCGGCCAGCATGGTGTCGACCAGGTTGCCGTTGCGCTTGATCTCGGTGAGTTCCGTCATCCGCCGCAGGTGTGTGGCGCGTTGCGTGTCGAGGTATTCCTCGGCGGGGCGGTCGAGCATGAGCGCCAGCACGACCTTGGTGAACAGCACGGTCTGCAGGTTGGGCTCGGCCTCGACCGGCTCGGTCAGCCACGACTCGAACTCGGTCGCGCCCCGGTCGGTGATGACGTAGCGCTTGCGTTCGGGGCCGACGCCCGGCTCGACCTCGCCGACCACGATCTTGCCGTCGCGGACGAGCCGGCCGAGGGTCGCGTAGACCTGGCCGAACGGCAGCGGCTTGCCGCGGTTGAAGAAGGAGTCGTAGTCGCGCTTCAGGTCGTAGCCGTGGCTGGGCTCGCGTTCGAGCAGGCCGAGCAGGGTCATGGGAACGCTCATGGCGGCCACCATACCCCGAGCGTATACCTCGCGTATATACCTCGCGCGTATATCAGCGTTCGTCGGTCGCGGGCGTGGGCGGCCGATCTGTCACGGCGGTGGGGCTGACGTGCCCGGCCGACGCCACCGGGGTCAGTGCGAAGTGGACCGTACGCCCGGTCTTCGCCCGCCCGAGCAAGTGCGTCAACGGCACCACCACCCCTTGCAGCAGCGGTTGCTTGCGTACCAGCGTCCGGCTGGCCGCCCGGTACTCGGCCCCGGTCAACCGCCGCGCCACGGCCTCGACCGCCGCCCCGGTCGGCTTTCCCAGCGCGGTCGACGGGGCCACGGCCACCCGCGGGTTGTTGCGGATCCGCCTGGTCTTCCACGCCTTCTCGAAACTGCGCACGTACGCCCGTTCCCCCGCCACCGCGATGCTCACCGCCGCGGCCACGGCCGTGCCGTCGCGCTTGTACGTCGTCAGTGCCACCGTCTTCTGGCGGACCAGCGGTGCCCAGACGGCGGAGGGGGCGGGATCGACGTACCCCACCACCCAGCCCAGCTGCCGCAGCCGGGCCACCAACGCGACCAGGGCGAGTACGGCGGACAGGCCGACCAGCCAGGTCTGCGCGGCGCTGCCGCCGGCGTCCGCGTCGACCAGGTGCGAGACCGTGTGCGCCGCCCCGCCGACCAGGAACCCAGCGAGGGCGACGGCCAGGGCGTCGGCCCAGATCAGCGCCAGCAGCAGGGTCATCCCGATGCCGAGTTGGAACGCCCCCACGTCGTGCACGAAGTGCTCGTGCGGTGGGAAGTTCACCGCCGAACTGAAGGAGAAGGGCCGCAGCAGGGCCCACAGCCCGATGATCACCGACGCCGCGCCGAGCAGCGCGGCCACCCCACGTCCAAGGCTTCTCATGCCCCTGAGACGCGCCGGCCGCCCGAGGTGTGACTGTGGCCGGCGCACCGCCGCCGCCTGACGCGGCGAATCAGGAAGATGTGCCCCGCCCCGTCGGAGTCAGGGACGGCGGGGCTCGGTGGGCGGTCGGGCAGCAGCAGCGGTGCGATCGCGGCCCACGAATCGTCCGAGGCGATCCACCGCGGCTGCTCACCCTTCCCGCATCCGGCGGGACAGTCCGCAGGTCCGCCGGATGTCACCCGCCACCCGATGTCAGGAGTTCTCCCCAGCGCTGCGGTAGCGCTCGACCTCCGACCACACGGCGGACATCCCGGCGAGACAACGGTCGAACGCCTGGGCGTGTTCCCGGTAGGCGGCGCGGTCCGGCCCCGGGTGCACGCAAAGGTCGTCCTCGTCGTTGACGGTCCACGGCGGCACGTCGTGGCCGAGGGCGCCGGGCAGCAGGGAGGCGACGCCCCGGGCACCGAGTTCGCTGGTGAGCTGCCGCCGGACCGGGCGGCCGAGCACGTCGGCGAAGATCTGCGCCCACACCGTCGACCGCGCGCCGCCACCGGCCAGCCGCCAGGGCCGGTCACCGACGTCCGCGCCGCTGGCCAGCACCCGGTCGAGCTGCACCCGGTGGTACTGCGCGACGCCTTCGATGACCGCCCGGGTGAGGTGGCCCCGGCGGTGGTTGCTGGAGATGCCGAGGAAGGTGCCGGACGCCGACGGATGCTCGGGCGAGCCGTTGACGAAGGGCAGGAACAGCAGGCCGTCGGCGCCGGGCGGCACCGCGGCGGCCTCCTGCAGCAGTTCCGCCGCGGCGACGCCGCCGGTCTGCTGGTGGGGCACCCCGGCGCAGGCGAGCCAGTCGAGGTTGGCGGCCGACGTGGGGGCCACCTCCATGGCCAGCATCGTGGCCGGATCGGGCATGAAGGCGCTGAGCGTGACCTCCGGGGCGGGGGTGCGGGCGGGTACCACCACGCCGTTGATCGCCCAGGTGCCGACGATGATCGTCCCGTCCCCGAGGTCCCGACCTCCGGCGCCGAGTGTGGCGGCCACGCAGTCCATGCACCCGGCGATGACCGGCAGGCCCTCGGGCAGCCCCGTGCGGGCCGCCGTCGCCGCGCTCAGACCGGCGACCACCTCGTCGGACCTGCGCAGCGGTGGGAACCGGTCCAGGTCGGCGGCGGGCAGGCCCACCAGTTCGAGCGCCGTGGGCGTGTAGGCGCGGGTGTCGAGCCCGACCATGCCGAACGCGCTGGCGTCGCTGTAGTCCGCGCTGGCCACGCCGGTGAGCTGCGCGGTGACCCAGTCTTTGCAGGACAGCACCCACCGGGTGGCGGCGTAGGTCGCCGGTTCGGCGTCCCGCAGCCAGCGCAGCAGGACGGCGGGCTGGGCGGCCCACGGGATCGAGCCGGTCTCCCGGGCCAGTCGGCGGGCCCCCTCCGGCGGGATCGCCTGGACGATGTGCTGCGCCCGGCTGTCCGACGAGGCGATGGCCGGCCCGATCGGGCGCAGGGATGCGTCGACCGGGTAGATGCCGTTGCCGTGTGCGGCCACGCCGATGCCCGCCGGGGCGTACCCCTCGGCGGCCAGCTTGCCGGCGACGTCCGCCAGCAGCGACAGCACCGTGTCGGCGAGGGCGGTCATGTCGACGTCGTGGCGGTGGGCGGTGACGCTGGTGCGGGGGGTGCGGGCGTGCACGACGGCCAGCTCGTTGCCGACGACGTCGAAGGCGGCCACCTTGGTGGCGGTGAGGCCGACGTCGACCCCGAGGTAGCAGGTGTGCGGGGTCGTCACGACGTCCTCCTGTCGCTCGTTCCGGTCGCCGGGGCGAGGCTCAGCCCGCGCGGGCGGAAGCGCCGCAGCTCCGCCCGGTAGGCGGCCACCTCGGCGTCGGCCCGTCCGGTGTCCCAGCCGAGATGCCGTACGGCGACGTCCGCGCAGGTCACGGCCGTCGACACCGCCATGTCCGGGCCGAGGCCGATCAGCGTACGGCGCAGCAGCACGTCCGCCAAGGTCACGGCCCGTTCCTCGCGGAAGGCCATGACAATCTCGGCGGCGACCGCCCCGGTCCGCTCGTCGACGACTTCGGCCAGTGTCGGGTCGGCTACGGCGAGTTCGAGTACGTGGCGGGCCCGGACGCCGTAGATGTCCAGCAGCCGGGCGGACTGCGCCGGAGTGAACGGGGTGGCCGAACGCGCGAAGTCCGCGCGGAAGGCGTACCAGTCCGGCGTGTCGGCGCCGGGCAGCGGCCGGGTACGGGTGGTGCACCGTTGCGCCGGCCGGCCGAGCACCTTCAGCGCCTCGTCGGTGGCGTCCTCGGCGAGGGCCCGGTGGGTGGTCAGCTTGCCGCCGATGATCGTGAGCAGCCCCTCGTACGCGGGCGCGTGGTTGAGCACCGTGTGCCCACGACTGATCTTGGCGTTGTCCGACACGCCGGCCGTGTAGGGCAGCGGACGGATTCCGGCGATGCTGTAGAGCACGTCGTCCGGGGTGAGGCCGGCCTGGGGGAACAACCGGTTCGCCTCGGTGAGCAGGTAGTCGATCTCGGCGTCGCTGGCGACGACCTCGTCCAGGTCACCCTCGTACGTGAGGTCGGTGCTGCCGAGGACGTAGCGGCCCTCCCAGGGGAAGATGAAGATCGGTCGCCGGTCGGCGGCGGCCTCGAAGAAGATGCAGGTGTCCGGGGCGCCCGGAAACGGGTCGATGATGATGTGGCTGCCCTTGGTGCCGCCGTTGAGGCGCCCGCTCGCCACCTGGCCGTCGAGGATCCGGTCGATCCACGGCCCGGCCGCGTTGATCGTGAGCCGTCCCCGGATCTCCCCCTCGCGCCCCGACTGGTTGTCCCGGGTCCGGACCCCGTCCACCCGCCGGTCCGTCACGAGCAGACCGGTCACCGTCGTGTAGGTCAGCACCCGCGCGCCCAGCCGTTCGGCGTCGACCAGCAGTTCGACGCAGAGCCGCTCGGCCCACGGCACCTGGGCGTCGTTGAAGAGCACCCCGCCGCGCAGCCCCTTGCGCGAGAGGTGGGGCCAGCGCCGGCCGATCGCCCGGGGGGACATGCCCCGGCTGCGTCCGCGCCCACGGCCCGCGGCCAGGACGTCGAACGCGGCCAGGCCGAGGCGGATCAGGGGTCCCGGCCGGCTGTCACCGGCGTAGAACGGGATCAGCATGGGATAGTCGTGGACCAGGTGCGGCGCGGTGCGGAACAGCAGGTGCCGTTCCCGGATCGACTCGTGCACCAGGGCGAAGTCGTAGCGCTCGAGGTACTTCAGGCCGCCGTGGATGAGCCGGCTGGAGGTGGCGGTGGTGCCGGCGCCGACGTCACCGCGGTCGACCACGACGACGCTGAGGCCCCGGCTGGCGGCGTCTCGGGCGATGGCGAGGCCGTTGATGCCGGCGCCGATGATCACGAGGTCGACGATGTCATCGGCGCCGGTCTGTGGGTGTGGCATGAGGAGCTCCCGGAGATGAGGGGTGCGGGCCGGGTGGGAGACCCGCACCCCTGGCGATGATCAGGACGCGGAAGAGGCCGACCGCTCCCGGAACAGCTCGTAGGCGTCCTCGGGCTTGGTGTCGTCGTGCACCACGGCGCGGACCGCGGCCAGCATCGCGGCCGGGTACTCGCTCTGGAAGATGTTGCGGCCCATGTCGACGCCCGCCGCGCCCTCCTGCATCGCCCGGTACGCCATGGTCAGCGCGTCGAGCTCGGGCAGCTTCTTGCCGCCGGCGACGATGATCGGCACCGGGCAGGCCGCGGTCACGGTCTCGAAGCCCTCGTTGACGTAGTACGTCTTGACGATGTGGGCGCCCATCTCCGCGCTGATCCGGGTGGCGAGCCGGAAGTAGCGCGCGTCGCGGACCATGTCCTTGCCCACGGCGGTCACGCCGAGCACGGCGATGCCGTGCCGCTGCCCGGCGTCCACCAGGGCCGCCAGGTTCGCCACCGACCGGGACTCGTGCTCGCCGCCGATGAACACCTGGATCGCCAGCGCCGCGGCGTTGAGCCGGACCGCGTCCTCGATGTCCAGGGCGATGTGCTCGTCCGAGAGGTCCCGCAGGACGCTGGGCCCGCCGCTGGCCCGCAGCACGATACCGGCGTTGCTGTGCGACGGGATGCTGGTGCGCAGGGCGCCGCGGGTCATCATGATCGCGTCGGCGTCCGGCACGAGCGGGGCGATGTTGGTGTCCAGCCGCTCCAGGCCGGCCATCGGCCCGAGGAAGTAGCCGTGGTCGAAGGCCAGCATCACCGTACGGCCGTTGTCGGGTCGGAAGATCCGGGACAGCCGGTTCTGCAGGCCCCAGTCCTGGGCGTGGGCTCCCTTGACGTGGAAGCCGGCGGCGGTGGTGGCGGCCCCGCCGAAGTCGCGGGCGTCGAGCAGACCGTCGGTGTCAGCCATTGCTGTTTTCTCCTGTGCTAGTTCCAGCGGTTGTCGCGGCCGCGGGTCGCAGCCGTCGACGGGTTCGGGTGGTCCCGCCGGCGTTGCGGAGCGCTCCGCCACCGGCGAGGAAGAGGACGAACAGCACCAGGCCGCCCTTGAGCAGGTTCTGTGCGGCCGTGCTCCAGCCCACGAGGTTGACGAGACCGTCGAGCAGGATGAAGAAGAGCGCGCTGCCCCAGATGCCGACCGGCACGGCCCGGCCGCCCGAGATGAGCGTGCCGCCGATGACGACGACGGCGACCGAGTCGAGCAGGTAGCGCGTGCCCAGGTCGGGCGACGGCGCGATGTAGGCGGCGAGCAGCGCGCCCGCCAGTCCGGCGAGGGCGCCACTGGCCAGGTAGGTCGTGCCGATGATCCGGGTGACGGGGATGCCGGCCCGTTCCGCGGCCGGCCGGCTCTGCCCGACCGCGAGCAGCGAGCGGCCGTACGTCGTGCGGCGGAGCAGGACGACGACCAGCGCGGTCAGCGCGGCCACCGCGACGGCGAGCACGGGTACGCCGGCCGGACGCAGGTTGAGCAGCTTGCGCAGCCCGTCGTCGGGCACCGCGGTGAAGCCGTCGGCCAGCGACAGCGTCAGCGACGAGGCGATCAGCCCGGCGGCCAGGGTGGCGATGATCGGCGGGACGGACAGCCCGAGGATCGCCACCACGCTGATCACCGCGACGGCCAGCCCGGTCCCGATGCCGGCCAGGATGCCGACCGGCACCGAACCGGTCGACGCGGTCACCTGGACCGCGACGAAGCCGGCGAGGGAGATGATCGGCGCCACCGACACGTCGATGTTGCCCGGCCCCGCGGTGATCACCAGCATCTGGCCGAGGCCGACGATGACCAGGTACGGGGCCAGGGACAGCGCGAGCGAGACGGTCTGCCCGCTGCCCTGACTGGAGATGGCGAGGATGGTGACCCAGACCAGCGTGGCGGCGACGAAGCCCCAGATCCAGGGGCGGGCGAGCGTACGGAGGGTCATCGGAGCACCTTTCCGACCACGGCGCGGCCGGCCAGCACGGCCAGCACGATCACGCCCTGTACGGCCGACTGCATGTTCGACGGCACGTCGAGCAGGCTGAGGACGACACTGACCAGGCCGAGGGTGATGCCGCCGATGGCGACGCCCCACGGCACGGCGGTGCCGCCGGCGAAGGACCCGCCGCCGAGGATCACCGCGGCGACCGTGATCAGGGTGTAGCTGGTGGCGGACGAGACGTCGCCGCCGCCGGTCTGCGACGCGAGGGCGAGCCCGGAGAGCACGCCGAGCGCCCCGGCCACGACGTACGCGATGATCCGCGCGGTCAGCGGTCGCAGGCCGGCCCGTTGCAGCGCGACCGGGTTGCTGCCCAGCGCGCGGACCCGCACCCCGACGGAGCTGCGGGCGGACAGCAGCCAGACCACCGCGGCGACGAGGAGGATCGGCAGCAGCGGGGCGGGGAAGCCGCCCGGCTGCCAGGAGCCGAAGGTCGCCAACCACTCGGGGGTGCTGCCGCCGGGCGTGGGCAGGACGAACATCCCCAGTCCCAGCCAGACGAACGAGGCGCCGAGGGTGGCGATCAGTGACGGCACCCGGCGCAGGTGGATCAGCGCGCCGAGCACGGCGTAGGCCGCCACGAGGCCGAGCAGCATCAGCGCGCCGGTGCCGGGGGAGGAGACCAGCTTCGTGGCGGTGATGACGGTGACCAGGCCGACGAAGTTGCCGATGCCGAGGTCGATGTCGCCCACGGACATGAGCACCATCTGGGCCTGGGCCGCGATGACCAGGGGCACGGTGGCCGAGAGGACCAGGGTGAGACCGGGGACGGTCAGCACGTCGGACTGCAGCGACGCGCAGACCGCGATCATGGCCACCATGGCGACCGCGCTGACCATGGCGGGGCCGGTGCGGCGCAGCAGGGCCCGCGACGGCATCGCCGTCGCGACGAGATTCGTCATCGCTGTGCTCCCGTGGGCTCGGATTCGGCGAAGGAGACGGCGATGATCCGTTCCTCGGAGATTTCCGCGCCGGTCAGCTCGGCGACGACCCGGCCGGCGCGCAGCACGTAGACCCGGTCGCAGTGCGCCATCTCGGCGTTCTCGCTCGAGTACCAGACCACGCTGCGGCCGCCCGCCGCCTCCTGCCGGATGAGCGTGTAGAGGTCGGTCTTCGTGTGCACGTCGACCCCGCGGAACGGGTCGTCGAGCAGGACCAGGTCCGCCGTGGAGGCGAATGCCCGGGCCACGATGACCTTCTGCTGGTTGCCGCCGCTGAGCTCGGTCATGCCCGCGTCGGCACCACCGCGGATGGCCAACCGGTCCACCCAGTCGCTGACCGCGGCGTCCTCCGCGCCGGTACGGCGTACGCCGTACCGGGCCAGGCCGCGCATGGCGGTGACGATGAGGTTCTCCGCCACGGACCACAGCGGCAGGATGCCGGAGCGCTGCCGGTCACCGGGCACGTAGGCGCGGGTGCCCTCGACGGTGGTGTCCCGCCGGACGGGGCGCCACAGCCGTTCGAGCACCTGCTGCTGGCCCTGGCCGGCGAGGCCGGCCAGCCCGACGACCTCGCCCCGGCCGACCGTGATCGACACGTCGTGCAGGCCGTGGCCGGTGGCGCCGCGCAGTTCGCCGACGACCGGCCGGTCGCCGGCCACGCGGGCGGGGGCGGGCGCGGCGGAGGGCTCGGCAACCTCCGCGCCCATCAGGGTGAGCACGTCCTGTTCGCTGAGGCCGACCGCGGGCCGCTCCTCGACGACCGCGCCGTCGCGCATCACCGCGACCCGGTCGGCCACCGAGAGCACCTCACGGATCCGGTGCGAGATGAGCAGGACGGCCGTGCCCTGGGCGGTGAGCCGCCGGACGTACGCGTAGAGCGACCGCGCGGCGTCCGGGCCGAGCGACTCGGTCGGCTCGTCCAGGATCAGCAGGTCGAGCCGATCGACGAGGCTCGCCCGGGCGATCTCCACCATCTGCCGCTGGGCCAGCGACAGGTCCTCGACCCGGTCCCGCGGCGACACCCCGTGGCCCGGGAACATCTCGTCCAGCCGGCGGGTGACCTTGGCGCTGGCCGCCCGCCGCCAGCGCAGGCGGGGCAGGCAGTGCCGGGAGGAGACCCAGATGTTCTCCGCGACGGTGAGGTCGGGGCAGAGCGACGTTTCCTGGTAGGCCATCCGGACCGCACGGAACGGCTCGGAGCCCGGCGCGACGGCGCGCGGCGCCTCCTGCCCACCCACCGTGACCGTGCCCTCGTCGCACGCTTCCAAGCCGGCAAGGATGCGCATCAGCGTGCTCTTGCCTGCGCCGTTGTGGCCGACGAGGCCGAGCACCTCACCGGCGCGGACGTCGAGGTCCACCCCGGTGAGGGCTCGGGTGCGCCCGTACGTCCTGGTCACCCGCCGCGCGGTGACGACCGGTGGCGCCGCGGACGGCGTCCGGTCGTCCTGCGGCGGGGCCGCGTGCGACCCCACCGGCAGGTTGTCGACGTGCATGATGCGCTCCTCTGTTGCTGTTTGGTCAGCCGGCAGCCGTCGGGATCGGCGGCTGCACCGGGGCGCCGCCGCTCTTCACGGCCTCGACCTGCTTGCGGAAGAGCTCCTGGGTCCACGGCCATGCCGCGTACTCGTCCGGCTTCAGGACGCCGGCCCACGCGGCGACGTCCTTCTGCTCCACCAGCACGATCGGGAAGGTCATCTCCTTCGGGATGTCCTTGCCGTCGAGCAGGTCGATCGCCTGCCACAGGGCGGCGACCGACTGGCCCGGGTCGGACATGACCGCGACCGAGCCGTTGTCGAGCTTGCTGTCCTGCCAGTACTTCAGCGCGCGACCGTTGGTCTCGAAGGTGACCGCCGGGACGGGCTTGCCCGCGCTGGTGAACGCCTGGGCGACGCCGTAGCCGTCACCACAGCCGATGACCCCGTCGACCTGCGGCACGCTCGACAGCACACCGAGCACGGCCTTCTGCGCCTTGGCGCCGTCGCACATGCCGTTGACGGTCGCGGCGACCTTGACGTCCGGGTTCTTGGCCAGGATGTCCTGCGTGGTCTGGTACATCTCCGCCTCGGGCTGGGAGCCGACCACGCCCCGGCTGACGATCACCGTGCCCTTGCCGCCGATGCCCTTCACCAGCGGCTCGGCGGCGGCCGTCGCCCAGTCCTTGAAGCTGTTGAGCAGCACGTGGGCGCAGGGGGCGTCGATCGCCGAGTCGAAGACCACGACCTTGATGCCGGCGTCGCAGGCCTGCTGGATGACCGGCTTGAGCGCGGTCGGCGAGGCCGGGTCGATCAGCAGGGCGTCCGGCTTCTGCAGCAGCAGGCTCTTGATCTGGGCGACCTGCTCGGTGGCCGAGTTCTCGCCGGGGGCGTTGACGACCTTGAACTTGCCGATCAGCCCGTCGTTCTGCGCCTTGGTGGCGGCGGCCTCGAACTTGGCGATCATGGTCTGCCGCCAGCCGTTGCCGATGAAGCCGTTGCTCAGCGCGATGAACGGCTTGTCGCCGTCCTTGGCGTTGCCGCCGCTCGCGCCGGAGCCGCAGCCGGCCGCGGTGACCGCGACCGTCGCGACGAGCGCGGCCACGACGGCGGTGCGCCGCCGTCGGGACGAGGGATGGGTACGCATGGTGGGGGCCTCCAGAGAGAGCGAAAACCCGTCGGAGCGGGAGTGGACGTGCTCAGTCAGCCGACCGCAGCTGAGGGGCCGCGGTGAGGTCCAGTCATTACAGACCTGTAGTGACAGGTTGGCTAGAGCTAGATGACAAACGTGTTTCAAGTCACAGTGATGGTGGTTACGTTAACGTGCCAATTCGGTGATTGGGCTGGCAAACGACCCCCGCTTCCTGTCATGACAGGGCTGCGCGGTCATGGCATGCTGTATCCGGTCGATGGGGAAGGAAGTCCATGACGATGACGTACCGGCGGCTCACCCGCGATGGGAGCGAGCCGCTGTGGATGCAGCTGATGCGGGAGCTGCGCGGCCAGATCGAGGCCGGTGAGATAGCCCCGGACCAGCCGTTGCCGTCGGAGGCGGAGCTGACCGACCTCTTTGGCGTCTCCCGCACCGTCGTCCGTGAGGCGCTGCGTGAGCTCGTCCAGCAACGGATGATCTACAAGGTCAAGGGGCGGGGCGCCTTCGTCGCTCCCCGCAAGACCGAGCTGCGCTTCGTCGGCTCCGTGTCCGGCTCCGCCGACGACCTGCGGGAGTCGGGACGCCGGGTCACCACCCACACGATCAGCCAGAGCCTCAGCCCGGCGGACCAGCGCGAGGCGGACCTGTTGCAGATTCCGGTCGGCGAGCCGGTCGTGCGGATGCGCCGGCTCCGGGGTGTCGACGGCCAGCCCTGGCTGCTCGTCGACACCGCGCTGCCCGCCCGGCTGGTGCCCGGCCTGGACCGCGCCGTCCTGGAGAACCAGTCCCTCTACGACGTGCTGCGCCGCCGGTACGGGCTCGAACCTGTCGGGGCCGACCGCTGGATCGAAGCCGTCTTCCCCGAACCCGAGGACGCCGCCCTGCTCGAGGTCACCGCCTCGACGCCCCTGCTCGGCATCGAGTCCGTGGCCTGGCTGCCGGACGGTACCCGGTTCGAGGCCTACTACGCACTGCACCGCAGCGACCAGACCCGCTTCTTCGTCGGCATCCGCTGACCTCGGCAGCACCCGGGCGGCGGGTGCCCACCTTCCTGAAACCGACCGCGCGTCGGATCGTTGCTCCCAGAGGTGGCCGGTAGGCGGCAGTGCTGGCTTCGGACCACGGATCAGGCCGATGATTCTCGATCCGTCGCGTGGTCTGGTCGAGGGGCGGATCGGGGAGTGGAGGGAGCGTCAGATGGGCAAGCTCGTCGTGACGGAGTTCGTGACGCTGGACGGTGTGGCGCAGGCGCCGGGGGCGCCCGACGAGGACCGCGACGGCGGCTTCGCGCATGGCGGGTGGCAGGCGCCGCTGGTGGACCAGGAGTCCGGCAGTGCCATGTTCGAGCAGGCCGCGAGCATGGACGCGCTGCTGCTGGGCCGGAAGACGTACGAGATCTTCGCCGCCTACTGGCCGAAGGCGCCCGTGGAGATCCCCTTCACCGGCCTGCTCAACCGGGTGCCCAAGTACGTGGCGAGCCGTACGCTTGCCGAGCCCCTGGAGTGGGAGGGATCGACGCTCGTCAGCGGTGATCTCGCCGAGGGCGTTGCCGGGCTGAAGGATCGCCACGACGAGCTCCACGTCATCGGCAGCCTCGACCTGGTGCAGTCGCTGCTGCGCCTCGGCCTCGTCGACCGGCTGCACCTGTGGCTCTATCCGCTGGTGCTCGGTAGCGGCAAGCGGCTGTTCGCGGCAGGCACCGTGCCCACGGCCTTCCGGCTCTCCGAGTCGATCACCCGCGCCAACGGCGCGCTGCAACTGACCTACATGACGGCAGGCACCCCGAGCTACGGCAACCTCGCCGTCTGACGGTGCGTCGCACCGGACGCGGGCTCCAGCCGTTCGCGGTCCCGACTGAGCGTGAAGCGCAGCGGCCCGCCGTCACCATGAACCGGCCAGCCCGCGGCGAGCGCCGCCTGGATCAGTTCCGCGACCAACCGTGGCGTGACCGGGGTCAGGGCGAACACCTCGGCCACCCGGTCCGCAGGTGCGGTGATGATCGGTCCGAAGTTGAGCCACGGGTCGTCGAAGGCCACCTGGACCTCCAACTGGCTGCCCCTGGTTGCGATGTGCCAGACCCTGATGACGACGTGACCGGGGTCGACGTGACTGACCATCCATCGGTAGTCGAGGCCGGCGACGCGGATCCTCCGCTTGCGAATCCTGGCCACGATGCGAATGTAGGTGGCCGCGCCTGCACCGCGGTAGCGGAATTCGCGACAGACCGTCGGGGCCGGAGCGTACCCGGTCCCGCCTGCTCATTCATCTGGCCCACTTCCAGACGACGTGGAAGCCCTCGGTCTGCCGCATCCAGAAGTAGCCGTACGCCCCGGTGCTTCCGAGGTAGGGCCCGATCTGCGCGAGCAGGGCCCTGGCGCCCTTTCGGTCATGATCGGCCAGGTAGTTGGCCAGCGCCAGCCAGTGCCGAAGCGTGATGCCCCGACCGATCAGGCGAGGCTCGCCGGCCCCGCGCCACTTGGCGGCGCACGCGTCGATCTCCCGGATCACCTCGGGCCGGCGGAAGTAGCTCGCTTTCGCGGCCAGCGACTCCGCCCGCGTGTCGAAGCCGTATTCGCGCAGCGCGTACTCGAAGTGGGCGAGCAGCGGCAGCATCGCCACCGATGAGCCGACGGGCGCGGCGGCGGCGGGCTCGCGGGCCGCGGCGAACATCTGCTCGTGCGAGCCGTACCACTTCTCGCAGAGGAAGGTCACCGCCATGAGGTGGGCCTCGAAGTTGTACGGATCGCGCTTGACCGACTCGCCCATCGCCGCGAGGAACTCGTCGCGCTGCCGGTGGCCGTCGGCGAGCATCGAGGTCAGGCGGACCACCCATGGGTAGGGGTCGTCGGGGTTGAGCTCCACCGCGCGCTGACTGGCCCGGGCCGCGAGGGCGGAGAGTCGGTGGAACTCCTGGAACTGCTCCCGGCTGGTTTCGCGAGCAGACGCGGCCCCCCGGGCCTCGCCAGCCAGGTCCATCAGGGCGTCAGCTCGCAGGATGGCGACCGTCGGGTCGTCCGGCACAGCGGCTTCCCACGCGTCCAGCCACTGGGGGGACTGACCGGCAGCGCCACCCAGCACCGAGAGCCGGCGGCCGCGCAGCTCCCAGTCCCGGCCGGTGGCCTCGGTCAGGTTCCGGGCTGCTGCCCAGTCACCCGCGAGCGCCCGGTCACGCGCGGCGCGCAACTCCAGATCGGCCTGGCTGTAGTCGGAATCCGGGTTGGGCGGCTTGCGGAAGCGTCCGAACATCCGGCGATCATAAAGATCGACACAACTGCACGCCCGCCCGCCCTGGCCGATTGGGCCTTCGTGACCGCGTCCAGGCACCGGCATCGACGCGATCGGCGGTGTGCTCGTGTGCCGCCGACAGGGCGTTCACGTCGCACCCGGCTCGCCAGGTCGGGCAGGGGGATCGGGGAGCCCCGAAGCGTCACCGTTCACGAGGCTGGCGGGACGGCCCAATGACGGGACGGCCCTATGACCTGTGGTCTCCGGCCGGGGCTTGGTGAGGAGGGTCTTGTGGTCGCTCCACAGCCACTGGAGGTATCCCTGCAGTTCGTCGAGGCTGGCGACCCACTCCGTGGTCGTGTACGTGAGTATCCGTTCTGCCTCCCCTGCGAGCAGGTCGTAGGCGGTCGCTTGCGTCTCCGGGGCGGCTGTGTCGGGAGGGACTGGTACGGGGTCCGGGATGAGCGGGATGCAGATGCCGCTGCGGCTGAGCGCTTTGAGAACCGTGAGATAGACGCGGGGCAGGTGGTAGGGGGAGACGCTGAGCGCGAGACTCGTGATGCCGAGGGCCTCGACCTGGCTGGCGATCCACGCGCCTTGTAAGCCGGTGTTGGGTGCCGGCTCGGCCTGTAGGTGGACCCCGTCGAGGCGGCGCAGGCCGAGCCTGCGTAGATAGGGGAGTGTGATCCGGTGGTATGTCTTCTCGGTCGGATTGCCATTCGCCACCAGCAGGTAGCTGATGCCTGGGTTGGCCTCCCAGCGTCGGATGGCATGGGTGAGACGCCACTCCTCGCCCTGGCCGACCGGTACGGCGACTGCGTCGATGTGGTCGGCGGCCGACTGAGGTAGGGACAGGATCGCCATGAAGGCCTTCATCACGTCCATCAGGTGCACGGTCGTGTAGCCAGCGAGGTCCGCTGCCTGCACGACCCGAGGAAGCGACCTGTTCGGATGCGTCGGACGCATCGCTCTCACCTCCTGCTGGTCCTGCATCTCCGCCCGGCGGAACAGATCCGGTCAGTATCCGCCGCTCGTTGACCTGTCGGGCGTCACCGGAGGGGCACACCTTACTGGTCGAGGCCGGGGCGCCGCGGTCACCGGGGCTTCCGGCGCATCCCACGATGCGAGCAGGATTTGTTACCTACCAAACCGATGGGATAACTTCCCAACCATGATCCGTAGCAGCCACTCGCCGACCGGGAAGCGCATCGTCACTTCCCTGGTCGTGCGGCGCTACGTCGACCACCAGCGCACCTGCAGCGCGCTCTGTCCGCGCTGACCGAGTAGGCGAGGACGGCGCTTCCGCGGCGGCAACTGCTCCTGCGACGAGCGCATGCGCGCTCGTCGCGGCACATCCGACCGCTGTCACCTCCCCCTCTCGCCGGCCCGGCCCGGCGGCCCTGACACCCGGACGCGGGGCAGCTCCGGCACGAGCACGTCGCCCTGCGCCCGAATTACGTCACCCCTCCACGCAAGTTCCTTGCCGGCACGAAAGGCCATCACGCATGTCACGATCCAGGTTCCGGTCCACCGCGCTGGCGGGGGCTGCCGCCCTCGCCGTGGCCGGGTTGCTCGCCTCCTGCTCGGGCGGCGGCTCGCCCGGTGCCGGGCAGGACGCCGGCGACCCCGTCTACGGCGGCACGCTCGTCTACCTCGAGCACCAGCCGCCGAGCTGCCTCTACCTGCCGGCCGCGGGCTTCTACCCGAACGGCGGTGTGCTCAACCAGCTCACCGACAAACTCACCTGGCAGGACCCGAAGACACTCAAGGTCGAGCCCTGGATCGCCAAGTCCTGGGAGGTCAACGCCGACGCGACCGAGTACACCTTCCACCTGCGCGACGGGGTGACCTTCAGCGACGGCAGCCCGCTCGACGCGGAGACCGTGGCGGCGAACTACGACGTGTACGGCCTCGGCGACAAGGACCTGAAGCTTCCGGTGGCCGAGTTCGTCAACAACTACGAACGCAGTGAGGTCGTCGACAAGGACACGGTGAAGTTCCACTTCGACAAGCCGTCGCCCGGGTTCCTGCAGGGCACGTCGGTGATCGGGGCGGGCCTCGTGTCCAAGAAGACCATCTCGCTGCCGTACGAGGAGCAGTGCCAGCTCAAGAACGTCGTCGGCTCCGGCCCGTTCACCGTCGCGAACCAGGTCATCGACAAGGAGATCGAACTGGTGGCCCGCGAGGACTACAACTGGGCCCCGCCGTCCTTCGCCCACCAGGGGCGCGCCTACCTCGACCGGATCAAGATCATCGTGACTCCGGAGGACAGCGTCCGGGTCGGCGCGTTGACCTCGGGGCAGGCGGACTACGTGCGCTACGTGCAGGCGTACGACGAGGCGACCGTGACCTCCGCCGGCCACCGCATCTACGCCGAGCCGACCCGCGGCGTCAACAACGGGCTCTACCTGCGACCGGCGAACAGCATCCTGCAGGACATCAACGTCCGTAAGGCGCTGCAGGCGGGCACCAACGCCAAGGAGGTCGTCGAAACGCTCTTCACCGGCAGCTACCCGGTGGCGACCTCGGTGCTCAGCCACCTGGCAGAGGGGTACACCGACCTCTCCGCGCAACTCGCCTACGACCCCGACCGGGCCAACGCCCTGCTCGACCAGGCCGGCTGGGTACGCGGCGGCGACGGCATCCGGGAGAAGGGTGGCCGCAAGCTCGAACTGAGCGTCTTCGTCTCCGGCCCGCAGCCGCTGTCGAAGCAGACCCTCGAACTGGTCGCCCAGCAGTGGACCAGGATCGGTGTGCGGCTCGACGTCCGCCCCGCGGACTCCGGCACCCAGGCCGTGGACATCAAGAACGCCGAGCGGACCGCCATCACGCACTCGATGGTGGGACGGGCGGACCAGGACGTGATCAAGAGCCACTTCCACACCAAGAACCGGGACGTGCTGCTCTCCAACGACCCGAAGCTCGATCGCCTGCTGGAGGAGCAGTCCGCGCTCGTCGACGAGAACGCGCGCAACGCGAAGGTCGTCGAGATCCAGCGGTACGTGATCGAGCAGGGCTACGCGATCCCGCTGTTCGAGGAGCCGCAGGTGTACGGCGCCGCGCCGTACGTGCACGGCGTCGGCTTCGAGGCGGTCGCACGCCCCAGCTTCTACGACGTGTGGCTGTCCAAGAGGGACAAGTAGGGCGGGCGGGCGGCTCATGACCAGGTATCTCGCGCTCCGTGTCGGGCAGGCCGTACTCGTGCTGTGGGCCGCCTTCACCGCCGGCTTCGTGCTGCTGCAACTGCTGCCGGGCGACTCCATACTGATCAAGTTCCAGAACCCGGAGCTCGGGCTCTCGCCGGAGCAGATCGCGGAGATCCGCCAGCTGTACGGCGGCGACGAGCCGGGCATCGTCCGGTACGTCCACACGCTGCTGGGCTTCCTGCGCGGTGACTTCGGCTATTCGATCGACACCGGCACGCCGGTGATCGAGCGGCTGGCCGAGGGCCTGCCGGCGACCGCCGAGCTCGCCGGCCTCGGCTTCGGAGTCGCCGTGCTGATCGCCGTGACCATCGCCTTCGTGTCGAGCCACAGCCGGTTCGCCTGGATCCGGGGCGCGCTGCTGGCGGTGCCGTCGCTGTTCGTCTCGGTCCCCACCTTCTGGCTGGGCATCGTGCTGATCCAGGTGTTCTCGTTCCAGCTCGGACTGGTACCCGTCATCGGCGGCACCCGGTTCGAACAGCTCGTCCTGCCCGTGCTGACTCTCGCCGTACCGATCTCGGCGCCGCTGGCGCAGGTCCTGGCCCGCAGCCTCGACCGGGTTCACGCGCAGCCGTTCGTCGCGGTGGTGGCCGCCAAGGGCGCCTCGCGCCGCTGGATCCTCTGGCGGCACGTCGCCCGCAACGCGCTGCTACCCACGCTGACGATCGCCGGAGTGACCTTCGGCGAGCTCATCGCGGGATCGGTCGTGACCGAGACGGTCTTCGGCCGCAACGGCATCGGCCGGCTGACCGAACAGGCGGTCACCGCCCAGGACGCCCCGGTGATGCTGGCCATCGTGGTGCTCGCCGCCGCCGTGTTCGTGCTGGTCAACCTCGTGGTCGACCTGCTCTTTCCCGTCCTCGACCCGCGACTGACGACGAAGGTCGGTGTCACCGCATGACCGCCCGATCCGGTATCGACGTTCTCCGGCCCGCGCAGCCGGCCCGGCTGCCGCTGCGCCGGCCACCCGTCGCGCTCGTGCTCGCCTGGCTCGCGATCGCCGTCGTCGTGCTGTGGGCGGTCGCGCCGGGCCTGTTCACCGGCCACGACCCGATCAACGGCGTACCGGCGCAGAAGCTCCAGGCACCGAGCGCCGCGCATCTCTTCGGCACGGACGCCCTGGGCCGGGACCTCCTCGCCCGCGTCGTGCACGGCTCCGCCCGCTCGCTGACCGGCGCGTTCGTCGCCGTGGCGGTCGGGCTCGTGCTGGGCACGCTGCTCGGCCTGCTCGCCGGATCGGTCGGCGGCCTGCTCGACGAACTGGTGATGCGGGTGGTCGACGTGCTGCTCGCGGTCCCGGGACTGCTGCTCGCGCTGACGGCCATCATCCTGCTCGGCCCCGGCACCATCAACGTGGCGATCGCCGTCGGCATCGGCTCGGTGGCGGCCTTCGCCCGGCTGGCGAGATCAGAGGTGGTACGGGTCCGGCGCGCCGACTACGTGGAGGCCGCGTTCGGCAGCGGAGGCCGCTTCACCACCGTGCTCCGGCGGCACGTGCTGCCCAACTCGCTCGGCCCCGTCGTGGCGCTCGCCGCGGTGCAGTTCGGCGCCGCGATCCTGGCCATCTCCACGTTCAGCTTCCTCGGCTACGGCGCGAAGCCGCCCACCCCCGAGTGGGGGCTGCTCATCTCGGAAGGACGCAACTACCTGGCCACCTCGTGGTGGCTGACCACCCTGCCGGGCGTGGTCGTGGTCCTCGTCGTGCTCGCCGCCGGCCGCATCAGCCGCTCGATCAACCGGGAGGACGGATGAGCCTGCTCGAGGTACGCGACCTGACCGTCTCCTACCGGACCCGCGACCACGTCCACCCCGCGGTCGGCGGCATCTCGTTCGCCGTCGACCGCGGCGAGGTCGTCGCGGTCGTCGGAGAGTCCGGTTCCGGCAAGTCGACCACCGCACACGCGATCATCGGCCTGCTACCCGCGAACGGGTCCGTCGACTCCGGCCAGATCCTGCTCGACGGCACGGATGTCGCCGGCTGGTCGTCGAAACGTCTGGAGTCGGTCCGCGGCGCGCAGATCGGCCTGATCCCGCAGGACCCGACGAGTTCGCTGAACCCGGTCATGACGATCGGCGCGCAGATCGGCGAGACGCTGCGCATCCACAAGCGCGGCGACCGACGCGCCATCTCGCGCCGCGTGATCGAGCTGCTCGACCGGGTCGGCCTGTCCGACCCCGAGCTGCGCGCCCGGCAGTATCCGCACGAACTCTCCGGCGGGATGCGTCAGCGCGTCCTCATCGCCAGCGCGATCGCCCTCGAACCACAGCTCGTCATCGCCGACGAGCCGACGAGCGCGCTCGACGTCACCGTGCAGCGGCGCATCCTCGACCTCATCGACGACCTCCGTACGGAGTTCGGCACCGCCATGATCCTCGTGACCCACGACCTCGGCGTCGCCGCCGACCGGTCGAACCGGCTCGTCGTGATGCGCGACGGGCGGGTCGAGGAGCAGGGGGCGACCGCGGCGGTGCTGGCCCGACCGGAAGCCGAGTACACCCGGCGACTGCTGCGGGACGCCCCGTCGCTGGCGCCACGACAGTTCCGCGACGTCCCCCCGCCGGCGCGCGGCGGACGCTCCGCCGGCGGGCAGCCGCCCGCGATCGTCGCCCGCGACCTGGTCAAGGAGTTCCGGGTCGGGCGCAAGCCGTTCCGGGCGGTCGACGGGGTCTCGTTCGACGTACGGCGGGGGACGACCCATGCCCTCGTCGGCGAGTCGGGGTCCGGCAAGACGACGACCGCGCGGATGGTCGTCCGCTTCGCCACGCCGACCTCCGGTTCCGTGACGATCGGCGGCACCGACGTGGCGCGGCTGCGCGGCGACGAACTGCGCCAACTGCGCCGCCGGGTGCAACTGGTCTACCAGAACCCGGCCGGCTCGCTCGATCCCCGGCAGTCCGTCGGCGACATCGTGGCCGAACCGCTGCGCAACTTCCGGCTCGGTGACCGGGCCGGCCGTGGCAAGCGGGTGCGGGACCTGGTCGACCGGGTGGCCCTGCCGCGGACGGTGCTCGACCGCAAGCCGCGTGAACTCTCCGGCGGTCAACGCCAGCGCGTCGCGATCGCCCGCGCGCTGGCCGTCGACCCGGAGGTGCTCGTGCTCGACGAAGCGGTCTCCGCGCTCGACGTGACCGTGCAGGCGCAGATCCTCGACCTGTTCGACGGGCTGCAGCGCGAACTCGGGCTCACCTACCTGTTCATCTCGCACGACCTCTCGGTGGTGCGGCAGATCTCCGACACCGTGTCGGTCATGAGAAAGGGACGCATCGTGGAGACCGGAACCACGCGGCAGGTCTTCGAGACGCCGCAGCACGAGTACACCCGTGAGTTGCTCGCCGCCGTACCCGGCGCCGTCGCGGAGCTGGCGGCATGAGCCGTCCGCGACTCGGGTTCTTCACCCGGCTGCTCGACGACGGGCCGGCGGAGGTGCGCTACCGGCTGGCCGCCGAGCAGATCCGGCACGCCGAGGCGTACGGGTTCGACTCCGCCTGGGTGGCCCAGCACCACTTCCACGCAGCCGAGGGCGGGCTGCCGGCACCGCTGGTGTTCCTCGGGCACGTCGCCGCGCAGACCACTCGGATCCGCCTCGGCACCGGCATCATCACGTTGCCGCTGGAGAACCCGGTCCGCGTCGCCGAGGACGCCGCGGTGCTCGACCTGCTCAGCGGCGGCCGGCTCGAGGTCGGTGTCGGCAACGGCGGCACTCCCTCGTCGTTCAGCGCGTTCGGGCAGGACAGCGCGAACCGCTCGGCCATCTACGCCCAGCACCTCGCGGTGCTCGTCGACGCCTGGTCGGGCCGCGCCCTCGCCGACGACGGCAACCACCTCTACCCGGCGGCACCGCGCCTGCTCGACGCCATCTGGGAGGCGACCTTCTCGGTGAGCGGGGGAGTCCGCGCCGGGAAGGCCGGCAACGGACTGATGCTCTCGCGTACCCAGCCGCGCACCGAGGACGCCCCGCACGCCACCCTGGCGGAGATCCAGCGTCCCATCGTGGACGCCTACCACGACAACCTGCCGGAGGGCGTGCCGCCGCGGATCATGGCGTCGCGTACGGCATTCGTCGCCGACAGCCGCGCCGAGGCGCTGCGCTTCGCCGAGGCGGGGCTCGGTCGCGCCGTCCGGCAGTTCAAGGAGAAGGGTCACCCCGTGCCCGACGGGGGCCTCGCCCAGCTCATCGCCGCGTTCGACGTGCACGTCGGAACCCCGGACGACGTCATCGCCAGCCTGAAGGCCGACCCGATCCTCCAGCGCTCGACCGACCTGGTCTTCCAGGTGCACTCGGTCGACCCCCCGCATCCGTTCGTCCTCCGCTCGATCGAGCTGCTCGCGACCGAGGTCGCGCCCGCGCTCGGCTGGGCGCCGCACTCCACCGCCGACCCGTCAACCGAACTGAGCAGCGCATGAGCACATCCATCGCCGACGTCATCGACCACCTGGTCGGCATCGAGCCCGCCTCCCGCCTCGACCAGATCCGCCACCGGCGACCGGAGGCCAGGAGGAACGCGCAGGCGAGCTACGAGGCGCTCTTCTCGCCGCGCCCTGCCGGGGAGGCCACCACGGCCGAGCGGCTCGCCGTCGCCGCGTTCGTGACCGCTCTGCACCGGGACGCCGCGACCGCCGACTTCTACGCCACCCGGCTGGCCGAGCACTCACCGCAGCTCGCCGCGCTGATCGCGAAGGAGGCCGAGGCCGGCAGGACCACCGGCCCCTACGGCGCCTACCCGGCACCCGGTCCGCTCGCCGCCGAGAGCGTGGCGGGGCCGGCGTACCGGACGAACGACCGCGACGAGCTGGGAACGCGGCTCGCCGCCGCCCTGGAACACGCCCACCTCCTGGTGTTCCGTCCGCGCGAGGCGAGCCGCGAGGCGTTGCAGGCCCTCCTCGACGCCGGCTGGAGCACCACCGACGTGGTGACCCTGTCGCAGCTCGTCGCCTTCCTCAGCTTCCAGGTGCGCCTCGTCACGAGCCTCCGGCTCCTGGCCGTGCCGTCCAGAAAGGGATCCCCGTCGTGAGCGACACCGTGCTCGACCGTCCCGCCGCCGCGCGACCGCTCGCCTTCACCCAGGACCAGCTCGGCTGGGAGCCCTGGCTCGCACCGCTGAGCGAGGCGGAACTCACCGACGTCCATCGGGAGGCGCTCGTCGACAAGGCGCGCGCCAACTCCCCCTACTTCCTGCTGCTCGCCCGGGACCCGGAGATCCTGCGCGCGCGGACGAAGACCGACAAGGACATCTTCTACAACCCGGACGGGGGCCTACCGCGGGCGGAGCGGGAACTCGCGGCGGCGGCAACCTCGCGCCGCAACGGCTGCGTCTTCTGCGCCTCCGTCCATGCCCGGTTCGCCTCGCACTACTCCAAGCGCCCCGACGACGTGCAGCGGCTGCTCGACGAGGGGGTCGACGCACCCCAGGACGAGCGCTGGCGGGCCATCGTCGACGCCTCGGTGGCCCTCACGGCCACGCCGGCCGCGCTGACCGCCGAGCACATCCACGCCCTGCGCGCGGTCGGTCTCGACGACCTGGCGATCAGCGACCTGCTGCATGCGGCCGCCTTCTTCAACTGGGCCAACCGGCTCATGCTCTCCCTCGGGGAGCCGACTCCACCACCGGCCGCGTGAGCACCGCCAGCGGCCAGTCCTCGTACGAACGGCAGTGACGTGACCGAACCCCGACTCGACCACCTCGTCCACGCGGTGCCCGACCTCGCCGCCGGTGTCGCCGACTTCGCGGCGCGCACCGGCGTCACCCCCGTTCCCGGGGGCCGGCACCCTGGCGGCACCGCCAACTACCTCGTCGGGTTCGGCCCGACCTCGTACCTCGAAATCATCGGTCCGGATCCGGAGGCCGATCCCGCCGTCCGCCCGAGCACCTTCGGCCTGGACGCCCTGACCGAGCCTCGCCTCGCCACCTGGGCGGTGCACCCGGACGACATCGAGAAGACGGTCGGCCTCGCCCGCGAACGCGGGTACGACCCCGGCGAGATCCAGCCGTTGTCCCGCCGTCGACCCGACGGGGTGCTGCTGTCCTGGCGGCTGACCCGACGGGAGGAACGCGCGGCGGGCGGGCTGGTGCCGTTCCTCATCGACTGGGGCGGCACCCAACATCCCGCGCGCTCCGGCCTGCCGCAGGTGCAGCTCGCCTCGTTCACCGCGACACACCCGGACCCGTCGGTGGTCCGCCGCGACCTCGCCGCGCTCGGCGTCGAACTCGACGTGACCGCCGGACCGCGGACCGCGCTGGCGGCGGTACTCGCCACCCCGCGCGGCCCGGTGACCCTGCGCTGAGCGGCCGACCGGACAACACCCAGAAGAGAGCGAATGCTGTGAGTAACCTTCGTGAATACCTGTCCCAGAAGCGGGCGGCACTGACCGCGCGCCGTGCCGCCCCGGACCGTGGCCCCGTTCCGTTGCGCGCCCGGGTCACCGCCGAGGGACGCAGCGGCGTACGGCGCATCCGGATCCGTGACTTCCAGGTCATCAGCGACAGCGGTCCGGACTTCGCCGGCTACGACCTCGGGCCCGGCTCCCCGGAGCTGCAGGCCGGCGTGCTCGGCAGCTGCGTGACGCACATCTTCCTGATCAAGGCGGCGGAGCTGGAGATCCCGCTCGACTCCCTCACGGTGGACGTGCAGGCCGAGTACGACCCACGTGCCCAGGAGCCCGGGAACACCGAGGTGCCCGTCCACCCGTACAACTTCCGATACGAGGTGCAGGTCGCCTCGCCCGCCCTCGACGAGGACCTGGCCCGGCTGCACGCTGAGGTGCAGCGGGTGTGCCCGATCCTCAACCTGCTGCGCAGTCCGCAGGAGATCAGCGGCTCGCTGGCTCGGGTGACCTCGGCCGACGGGGACGAGCAGGGCCGCGGCGCCTGACTCGGCGAACGCGGCGCGCGCCGGTGCGGTCGGTGGCAGGTGCGGGTCCGCAGAGGCGGCCTGTCGACTTCGGGGAGGGACGGGTGACCATCCCTCCCCGAGGTCGACCGGTCGGCCTCAGGACAGCAACGTGTCCAGGGCCGCCTCGATGGTCTCGGTGTCCGGCGACGCGTACGCCCTCATGGTGGTCTTGTTGTATTGCGAGAGGAAGGTCGGGCACCGGTTCGCCGGGGTGCTCAGGGTGCCGCCGCCGCCGATCTTCTCGGCGGTCTTCGCCGCGTAGAAGGTCAGCTTGTAGCGCGACGAGACGTAGTCGATGGTGAACTGCTTGAGAAGGGTGTCCTTGTATTCGCACTCGCGGGGCGTGCCCTCGCCCCCCACGAACTCCAGGCAGCCGACCACCGACACCGACTCGAAGTCGGTGCTCCCGGCGTAGTACGGCTTGTTCGAGGCGATCGACGTCGACGACCAGAGCGCCGGCTGGTCGGGGGAGTTCGCGAACGTGTACGCCTTCGCGCCCGACGGTCCGTTGTAGGGTGCCGCGTTGAGGATCTGGCTGCCCTCGCAGACGTTGCCCAGGTCGCTGTCGTTGCGGGCGGTCACCGCGTTGTCGCCGGGCTCCTGCGACTCGGACCCCCCAGGGGCGGGGGTGGCGCCCGGCTCGCCGCTGGTTGCCTTCGGGGCGTGATCGTCGTCGTTGTTGACGAGGGTCAACCCGACGCCGGCGAGTACGAGCAGGGCCACCACGGCGGACAGACCGATGACCAGAGCCCTCTTCGACCTCTGCGGCGGCAGGGCCGGGGCCTCGAACCGCGGTGCCTGCCGTGGCTGGCCGTATCCGGGGTGCCTGCCCTGCGGGGCCGGCGGCCCGCTGCGGGGGGTGACGTTCGGATCCGGCTGCCCTCCGTGCGGAGGGGGACTGTCAGTCATGTGATGCCCTTATCGCTGTCGACTCGTGCCCAGGATCATGCAACAGGGTAGTGAGCGCGCACCAAATCTCGGCGGTTGTCAGCGACCGTTCCCCTCCGATTACGTTGACCCGAGCTCCGATTGCCGCCCGCCGCCCACTATGCGGTTCTCCCAGGCCCAGGCGGCGATCTCCACCCGGTTGCGGACGCCGAGCTTGGTCTGGATGCCGGACACGTGGCTCTTGACGGTGCTGAGGGAGATGAACAGCTGGGCGGCGATCTCCTGATTCGTACGGCCCGCGGCGATGGCCCTGACCACCTCGGTCTCCCGTTCGGACAGTGGCCGGAGCGGCTGACGTCCCGACTTCCCGGCGGGTGATGCGGTGACCGCCAGGTGGCGCAGCAGCCGCAGGGTGACCGACGGGGAGATCAGCGCGTCGCCGACGCTGGCGGCCCGAACGGCCTCGACGAGCAGCGCGGGGCCGGCGTCCTTGAGGACGAAACCGACCGCCCCGCCACGCAGCGCACCGTAGACGTACTCGTCGAGGTCGAAGGTGGTGACCACGACCACCCGCAGCGGGTCGACGACGCCGGGACCCGCCAGCGCCCGGGTCACCTCGATGCCGTCGAGGCGGGGCATCCGAATGTCGACGAGGCACACGTCCGGGCGGAGTCGTCGGGCCGCGGCGAGCGCCTCGACACCGTCCGCGGCCTCCGCTACCACGCTGATGTCGGGCTGGTTCTCCAGGATCAGCCGCAGGCCGCTGCGTACCATCGCCTGGTCGTCGGCGAGCAGGACGGTGATGGTCATCGCGGCTCCGAGGTGGGGACGGGCAGGGTGGCGTGTACGCACCAGCCGGAGCCCGCTCGCGGGCCGGCCCGCAGCGTGCCGCCGAGGGCTTCGACGCGTTCGCGCATTCCGACGAGGCCGTACCCGCCGAGGTGGTGGGGTCGGGGTCGGACCGGTTTGCCGTCGTCGGCGACCTCGACGGTGACGGCCGACCGATCCTGGGTGACGGTGACCATGACCGAGTGGGCGTGGGCGGCGTGGCGGGCGATGTTGGTCAGCGATTCCTGGACGATCCGGTAGACGGTGCT
Source organism: Micromonospora sp. NPDC002717 (assembly GCF_040295705.1). Taxonomy (NCBI): domain Bacteria; kingdom Bacillati; phylum Actinomycetota; class Actinomycetes; order Micromonosporales; family Micromonosporaceae; genus Micromonospora; species Micromonospora sp. NPDC002717. The sequence continues at coordinate 71,537 of NZ_JBEOVW010000007.1, forward strand.
GGTCACCTCGGGTGGCCATTCGGGTTCGCCGTCGGGCATCCGCAGTCGCACCGTGGGTCCGTGGCCGCCGAAGCGGTTGACCAACTCGCTGAGCCGCTCGGGTACGACGGCGGCTGGCGGCGCGTCGTCGCTGTCGCGCAGCAGGGTGACGACGCGCCGCATCGCGGCCAACGCGTCGGAGCCGGCCTGCTCGATGCCGGACAGTACGCCGTCCAGCGCCTCCGGGCGCCTGCCGGCGACGAGTTGGGCGGCCTGGGCCTGAAGCACGATGCCGGTGACGTGGTGGGCGACGACGTCGTGCAGCTCCCGGGCCAGATTCATGCGCTCGTCCCGGCGCACCCGCTCGGCGACGGCCCGGCCGCGGGCGTCGAGCAACCGTAGACCCAGCCCGAGCGCGACAGCCGCGAGCCATCCGGCCGCGTTCCACGACGTCACGGCCCGGCTTCCCGCGTCGGCGGGGAAGGCGAGCCGGGTGCCGGCGACCACTGCGAGCCCGGCGGCCGCGACGGCGCCGGCCAACGGCAGGGGGAGCGCCCTGATCGCCGAGCCGACGAGCACGGACAGGACGAGAACCATGGCGGGGCTGGGCTCGGCAGGCAGGTGGGCAAGTCGGGCGACCAGGATGGCGGTCGCCGCGACGGCGAGGCCCGCAACGGCTGCCCCGGCCAGGTGACGCCGGCGGAGCAGGGCAATTCCGTACATCACCGCGCCGGCGGCGCAGTCGAACTGCCAGTAGCCGCCACCCCAGGTCTGCGCGATCGCGACCGCCTGGAGGGCGAGTACGGCGGCGGAGAGGACGCCGAGGCCGACATCGGCCGGCCGGCTCAGCCGATCGTGAAGACCCATTCTGCTCAGACTACGAAATCTCCATCAGCACCGAACCGGTCAAAAGTACGGTCGTCGACAGTGCGGAGTGTGCTTTGGCCCGATGCCGGCGGCGGGCGGTGTCCGCAGGATGAACCCCATGCCACATCACGACTCCCGCCTGACGCTCGAAGCCGAGCGCCCACCGACGCGCCCCGAGGGCCGACAACGTATCGCCGCGCTCGACGTGATTCGCGGCTTCGCGCTGTGTGGCATCCTGCTGGCCAACGTCCAGCCGATAGCCAACGTCGGTCGGGTCGTCGTCGAGTCGAGACCGCCGGCAGGCCTGGACGACGGGCACGCGTGGATGGGCCTCCTTGTCGAGCAGCGCTTCTTTCCGATCTTCGCGTTCCTGTTCGGCATCGGGTTCTCGCTGCTGCTGGCCTCCGCCGAGGGGCGCGTCGCCCGTCCACGGCTGCTCCTGCTACGCCGGCTTCTGCTGTTGCTCGCGATCGGTGTGGCGCATCTGCTGCTGTGGCAGGGCGACATCCTGCACGCCTACGCCATCGTCGGCCTCGTGATCCTGCTCCCCTCGACCTGGCTGCCCCGGTGGACGGTGGCGATCCTCGGCACCCTCCTCATCGTCACCGCGCTGATCATCGGAGACAGTCACTTCGTTCTGATCGCCGGGCTGTTTCTGGTGGGCTCAGCCCTCACCCGGTACGGCGTGATCGGCCGAATGGGGCGGTCTGCGACGGTGCCGGCCGTGCTCGGCCTGGTCTTCGCGGTAGCCGCCGCGCCGTTCCTGTGGTCGCAGGTCAAGTCGCTGAGCAGCGACCAGGACAGCGGCGCCGGCCTCTCGATGTCCCTGGGCGGGTTGTTGCTCGCCGGGGCCTACGTGTGTGCCCTGCTGGTCCTGCTCAGGACGCCGCTCCGCCCGGCCCTGCGGACCGTCTTCGCGCCGTTGGGTCGGATGGCACTGACCAACTACCTGACCGCCACGATCCTGGTGCTGGTGGCCGCGGGGCTCGTCGGCGGCCGGCCGGAGGACTGGCCCGTGACGACGGTCCTCCTGATCGCCGGCCCTGTCCTCGTCGTCCAATGGCTGTGGTCCACCCTCTGGCTGGCCCGATACCGCAACGGCCCGCTCGAGTGGCTCTGGCGGTGGGCCACCTGGGCGCGCCGCCCGCCCCTGCGGGTCGCCGCGCCGTCGGATCGACCAGGCGTCTGACGCGCCGACGCGGGCACCGGGACCACCCCGTGATTCGTGGCGAACCTGACCAAGGGCACCGCATTCCGGGCGTATAGGGTGGACGCCGCCAGTCCCACATCGTTCACGGGCCACACCGTCTCGATTCACGCTGGCGCGCCGGTCCGCCGGCAAATCAGGCCAGCGCTGGCCGAGTCACGAGGCAGCCTACGAACGGGAGATGTCAATGATCTTCATTACCGCCAAGTTCCGGGTACTGCCCGAACACGCCGACCGGTGGCCCGAGATCGCCGACGAGTTCACCCAGGCAACTCGCCGTGAGCCGGGATGCCTGTGGTTCGACTGGTCCCGCAGCGTCGACGACCCGACGGAGTACGTCCTGGTCGAGGCGTTCCGCGACGAGAACGCCGGCGCGGCGCACGTCCAGTCCGAGCACTTCAGGGCGGCGCAGCAGGCCCTGCCGCCACACCTCGCCGAGACGCCCCGCATCGTCAACGTGACGATCCCGCAGGACGACTGGTCCCTGCTCGGCGAGATGGCCGTTCCCGACCGCAGCTGACCGCCAGTCCCGTCACGCCCCGATCGTGTCACCCGCCGCCGGCGGGGCCGGCGGCGACGCTGAGGCCGGACCCGGCACGGCCGGCATGCCGGACATCGACCCCGCCGGGTTCGCCGACGCACTCCCGGGCAGCGGGTAGGGCGCGCCCGGCACGACCCCGCCGGGGTGCCCGGGCCAGAGCGGAGCTGCTTTCGCGATCCGGTCCTGCTGGGCGACGGAGATCCGGCGGATCAGCACGATGAAGGATGCGCCAGCGACCAAACAGGCGACCGTCGGGATAACCCGAGGGCCGAGCGCCTCCTGGTAGTAGCGGACGTACGTGGCGAACTCCGTCTCGCTGCGGGGCCACTCGGTCAGCCGGCCGTACCGCTGCTCGTCGCGGAGACCGAGGATCCGGTCCCCGACGGCGAACACCAACCAGGTCGTCCACCAGACCCCGACCAGCACCGGCGTGTTCCGCCGCCAGAGGCTGTCCCGGGCCACGTTGGCCACTACCCGGGCCGGCACGACGACGTTGGCGAACGGGACCAGCCAACCGGCGATGGCCCAGGCCGGGCTCAGCGTCGGCAGGGCTCCCGGGAATGCCTCCAGGTTCGTCCGCACCCGCCACGTCCAGATGATCACCAGCACCCCGGCGGTCAGGATCGCCAGCAGGTAGAGCAGGGTGAGTAGCCCCTCGGCGACCGCCGCGCCCAGCAGCAGGTCGCGGTCACTCCGCTCGGCGGCCGTGCGGGCGATCCGTACGCCGAGGACGGGGAACAGCCCGCTCGGCAGGTAGAGCAGGCTGGCCGCGCCGACCGCCGTCGCGGCGGCCGTGCCCAGGCCCCGGACGGGGTACGTGGGCACGCCTGGAGTGATTGCCGGCTGACCGAGCGGCGTGCTGCAGCGATGGCACTCGTTGAAAGCCGGGGACGTGGCGTCCCCACAGGTCTGGCATTGCATGGTGACCGTCCAGGAAGGCGGTGAGACGCGACGCGCGCAGACTAGACGATCATGCGGCGGACGGTGACCCCGCATCGCCCCGGGGACAGCCCGGGCGCGTGCCGGGACAAGGGGGCCCGCATCTCGAACTGTGCGGCGATGTCGAGCAGCAACAACTCCGAGCCGGGCGGGCCCGACGAACTGCGCCCGACCGGCAGGCCGTCCGGGCGACCACACCGCGACGCGTTCGACGTCAGTGAATGACGACCAGGTTGGCCATGTCGACTACAGGCCGGTAGCCGAGGGCGGCGTAGATCTTGTTGGAGGTCGGGTTCGCCTGGTCGGTGAACAGGCACACCCGCGCGCCTTCGGCCTGGATCCGCCGGGAAACCTCAGCGACCGCGTTGCTGGCCCAACCGTGCCCGCGCTGGGCCGGCGGCGTGTACACCGGGCCCACGCGCGCGACCCCGAACGACGGTGGGTTGGCGCCGGTGAGGTGCACCCGCTGCCCGGTTTCGTCGACCCAGAACCAAAACTGTCCGCCTTGTAGCCGGCGCAGTATCTCCGCACGGTCGGGCACTTCGTCAGCACTGGCACCGCGCTGGCGGCCGGCCTGTTCGTCGGCGTCGCCCATGAACGCGCCAAACCACTCCGTAACCAGTTCCAGGTCGTCCTCGGTCGCCACCTGCAAGCCGCCGGGCACACGCGCCGGCCACACCAGCTCACCGAGCTCGTGCAGCCGCGTGTGCAGATTGACCTGGACTCGGCCCCCGCCGAGCCGGGCCAGCTCAGCGGCGCACAGCTCAGCGGCAGGAAGGGCACCGTTGACCGCGAGCACCTGCTCCCCGCGCTCGTGCAACGCGTGGGCCAAGGCCACGGCCGCCTCGTCAGGCATCGGCAACAGAAATGGCGGATAGGGTGCGAACGGCGCCGTCCGCATCCCGGCACCGACCACGGCGCCGGACTCGTCCCTGATCACCAGCCACCAATTGCGGTCGGGCTGCCCGATCCCAGCGGCGCGCTGCGACACCAGTCGGTGCGCAACGGTGGTCACGACCGTGCTGACTACCGGGTCGGCGGCCAGGTAGTCGCCGGCCGCGGCAAGAAACTCACCTGGATCGGTGTGGAACTGTAGGTGCGGTCCGGTGATCGGGATTGTGCTCATTTGCGTAAGCTATCCGCCGCCACGCCCCAGCGGCACCTGGATTCCGCGCCGTCGGCTGCGTCCGTAGCCCCTGGGAGATCCTGAGCCACCGGCCGCCGTACGCGGCGCGCCGTCGCTTCACGAAGGGCTTGTCCGTCCACAAAGGGATCCAGGAAGAGAGTCTCCACTCCCTGCCACTCTCAACGTATATCGCACCCGGGGGCTTGTGGCAAGACCCGGGTCGTGCCGCAGAATGGCCGGCCGAGGCCAGTACTTACGGAAATGGGAGATTCGCGGAATGCGTGTGTTGTTGTCGACGTATGGGGACGAGGACTTCGCACAGCGGTTGGCCGACTGGTGCCGGTCGGCCAGTCGGCGCCTGAGCTGACGAGCGGGAGGCCGCCGCCCGCGTGAATCACGCGGGATCGCCGAGCGGGACCCCGGAACATGAAAACCTGCGAACTCTGGCGACCTGGACCGACAACGGCCACGGGATCCGCGTCCGGCGGAGCGTTGCTCGTCACGGCCCCCAGGTTCGGCACGCCGCTTCAGACGCCCTGCCGCGCAATCGTTGCGAGCGGCCTCAGATCGGAGCTATGACGTGAACCCGCTGACCACCAGCGCGTTTGATCTTCCTGACAACCTCTCTGCCAAGGCCGAGCCGAAGCTGATCGCCGCCGACGAGCAGCATTTCGCGGCCATCGCGGAGAGCCTCGAGCAGTCGATTGCGGACCTGTCCGGCCGTCTCGATGCCGCGCGCAAGGCGTCCGGCGGGATGGGCCGGCGGGCGATGGACCGGGACGAGGAGATCCACCGGCTGACCGCTCGCCTACGCGCCCTGCGTCGTTTCGGTCTGGACCTGTGCCTCGGACGCATGGTCGGCGCGGACGACTCCGAGCCCGTGTACGTCGGACGATTCGGCCTCACGGACGGCGCGGGTCGCCGGCTGCTGCTCGACTGGCGTTCCCCGGCGGCGGAGCCGTTCTTCGGGGCGACCCATGCCAACCCGATGGGTCTGGCAAGCCGCCGCAGGTATCGCTGGACCCGTGGCCGGATCAGCGACTACTGGGACGAGGTCTTCACCTCGGACGGGCTGGACGGGCACGCCGCGCTGGACGACCAGTCCGCCTTCATCGCCAGCCTGGGCGGCACCCGGTCGTCCCGGATGCGCGACGTGCTCGGCACCATCCAGGCCGACCAGGACGCCATCATCCGCGCGGGGTCGAGCGGCGCGCTCGTCGTCGACGGTGGTCCGGGCACGGGGAAGACCGTCGTCGCTCTGCACCGCACCGCCTACCTCCTCTACGCCGACCCTCGCCTCGGTCACCGCCGGGGCGGCGTGCTGTTCGTCGGTCCGCACGAGCCCTACCTGGCGTACGTCGCCGACGTCCTTCCCAGCCTCGGTGAGGAGGACGTGCAGACCTGCACCCTGCGGGACCTCGTTCCCGAGGGTGCTGCGGCAACCGCCGAGACCGACCCGGATGTGGCCCGGCTGAAGTCGTCCGCGGAGTTGGTGAAGGCGATCGAGGCGGCCGTCAGGTTCTACGAGGAGCCGCCCGCCAAGGGGATGACGGTCACGACCGACGAGTGCGACATCTGGCTGAGCGCCGAAGACTGGGCCGAGGCGTTCGAGGCGCCGGGGCCCGGTACCCCGCACAACGAGGCACGTGACGAGATCTGGGCGGAGTTGCTCACTGTCCTGATCGACAAGTACGACGGCGACGAGCCGGATGACGTGGTCCGCAGGGCGCTGCTGCGGAACAGGGAGCTGCTCACGACCTTCCACCGCGCCTGGCCGCTGCTCGACCCGGCCGACCTCGTCGCGGACCTGTGGTCGGTCCCCGCCTACCTGCGCAAGTGCGCTCCCTGGCTCGGCCCCGACGACGTACGGAAGCTGCAGCGCGGCGACGCGCGGGCCTGGACGGTGTCCGACCTGCCGCTTCTGGACGCGGCGCGGCAGCGGCTCGGCGACCCGGAGGCGTCCCGACGCCGGCATCGGCGCGACGCCGCCGTCGCCGTCCAGCGCGAGCACATGGCCAGGGTCGTCGACGACCTGATCGCATCCGCCGCGTACGACGACGGCGAAGGCCTGATGACGATGCTGCACCAGCAGGACCTGCGGGACGCCCTGGTCGACGAGACCGGACTGCCCGGCGCTGATCGGGACCCGCTCGCCGGCCCGTTCGCGCACATCGTCGTCGACGAGGCTCAGGAACTGACCGACGCCGAGTGGCAGATGCTGCTGCTGCGCTGCCCGTCGCGCAGCTTCACCATCGTCGGGGACCGCGCCCAGGCCCGGCACGGATTCACCGAGTCCTGGCAGGAACGGCTCCAGCGGGTCGGGCTCGACCGGATCAACGTGGCCTCCCTGACCATCAACTACCGGACGCCGGAAGAGGTCATGGCGGAAGCCGAGCCGGTCATCCGGGCCGCGCTCCCGGACGCCAACGTCCCGACCTCCGTCCGCAGCGGCGGCGTCCCCGTCGTACACGGATCCGCTGCGGATCTGGACTCGGTCCTCGCCACCTGGCTCGCCGCGCACGCCGAGGGGATCGCCTGCGTCATCGGCGATCCCACGTTCCGGGCGACGTCCCGCGTCCGGTCGCTGACCCCTGAGCTGTCGAAGGGGCTCGAGTTCGACCTGGTGGTCCTCGTCGACCCGGAGGCGTTCGGCGAGGGCATCGAAGGAGCGGTCGACCGCTATGTCGCGATGACCCGAGCCACCCAGCAGCTCGTCATCCTCACGAGCACCTGATCTTTTCACCGCATGCTGCCGGGCGAGCGCGGACTGTGCGGATTCTTACCCGAGACGAGTACGTTGTCGGTCGCCCCGATCGCGTAGGACGCCCGAAACTCGTGCCCGTCGCCACCCGCCGGCCGGCTACCATCCCCGGCAATGGCGGAATTCGTGCACATCACCGTGAGGCGGTCGGCTCGACGCATCGAGCGCTCGGGAATCGCCGCACGCAGCCACGGGCGGGCCGGCGGACGGGGTGTGTACTGCATGCCGGTGCTGCCGTCGTACACGCTCACCTACCAGTGGGTTCGTGAGCTGCGGCGGTGGCACTCGGGGGTGCTGGTAGGGGTGCATCTGCGGCTGCCCGACGACGAGCCGGTGACCGTCGGGCACTACGGCGCCCCACCGCGCGAGGCTACCGCCGCCCAGGCGGTCGCGGCGCTGCGCGAACTCGACGATCCGCGCGGCTACGAGGTGTTCGTGCCTCGCGCGATCACGAGCGCCGAGATACGACGGATCCGTGACGTCCCGCAAGGAGTCGGTTGGCGGTACCTGCCGGCAGCTCACGGTCGGCGCCCCTGCCCGTGTCCATCCTGCCTGCCGCGCGGAGGGTACAAGGTGGACAAGCTGCGCCGCCGGTCCCCCTACGACGAGCCACCGAAGCCGAAGGTCGAGCTGATGATGCGGTTGCGGGCGGCAAGCAGCGCCGACGACATCATCGATGTGCTCTGCGAGCTGGGCCGCGGCCGGCGCGGCGGTGCAGAGGAGCTGGCATACCTGGCCGATCATCCCGATCCGGACGTACGCGACACCCTGGAAAGCGTCCTGCGCGTGTACCGCGGCCGCGAAGCGCGGCGGCTACGCGAGCGGTTACAGCTCAGCGATTCAACAGCGTCGGATCCGGACAACTGCTGATCGACACCGTCGACTCGGCCGGCACTGTCGAAGGGTCAGCCGTGCAGCAGCCCGTCGATCGACTGGCGCAGGCGGGGCCATTCGTCGGGAATCGCGTACGTGGCCGCGTTGAGCAGATCGAGCGGTTCGTCCGCGTGCCGGTCCGGCAGGGCGGTTGCGGCGTAGAGCCCGTGGACGGCCGAGCGGGCCTCACCGTCGCCAGTGGCCTGCGAGCGGAACATCCGCGTACGCATCTCCGGGGCGAGTGGCACCCCTCGCTCGATCGAGCCCACCGTCGAGGCCACTGCCTCGGAGTCGCTGAAGGTGAACCGATCGGCGAGTGCTCGCGCGACCAACGTGAGGGCGGCGCGGCGCGTCGGCTCTGGCGCACTCCGCAGCCGGGCGTCCAGGTCGGGGTCCTTGTGCCGGAACCGGCCCGGCGGCCTCGGGTCCCGCGGAATGTCGCCGATCATCACGGCCTGGCCAGGCTCCTCGAAGCCGTCGACCCAGCCGACGTCGAGCCGGACGCCGGTGCGTCGCTCGACGAGCGCCATCGCCTCGGCGTTGACGTCGGCACCCGCCAGGTCGCCGACGTCCCACCGGCGGCGGGCTTCGCGCAGTCCGTCCAGGTCGTTGTCGAGAACATCCGGCTGCTCACCGTGACGCCGACCGGGGTCGTTCTTGTCCACCCACGCCAGGACCTTGCCGTAGACGGCGTAGCTGATGCCGCCGTTGCCGTTGATCGTCCAGTCGATGTTGTGCACGCGGACGCCGTCGCTGAGCCAGCGCAGCACCTCCCGCCGGGCGCCCTCGAAGCCGTTGGGCTGGAGCATCACCACGGCCGGGCCGACCTGGGTCAGGTACGCCACCTTCGACTCGTCGGGCATCCCGGGCCGGAAGTCGTTGACGTGCGGGAAGCGGATCTCGGTCAGGTCGACTCGCCGGCCGCGCAGCCGTCGCAGGACGACGTCCTCCGTGACCGGCTCGCTCGCCGGCTGGATCACCGTCCAGCTCAACCCTTCGGCGTACCAGGAGCGCTCGTCGAGGAACTGACGGTAGTACGCGACCACGTCGTCGGACACGCCGGGCAGGCTAACGCGCGGTGGCGCCAAGGCTGACCGGTGGGCGGTCGGGTCGGGTCGGACCTGCGGTCCGCCCGATGCCGTCGTTTGCCGCGAGGCGGTTGCACGCCGGTCGTCCTGGCGGGTGGCAGGATCTCCCCACATGGAAGGTGTTCTGCTCCGTCGAGCTGCCCAACTCCTCGGCAGCGCCCGCCGTGTCGTCGTCCTCACCGGCGCGGGCATCTCCGCCGAGAGCGGTGTGCCCACCTTTCGGGACGGCCTCACCGGCCTGTGGGCGCGCTTCGACGCTCAGCGGCTCGCTACCGCCGAGGCGTTCCACGCCGATCCGGACCTGGTCTGGGGCTGGTACGAGTGGCGGCGCGCGCGGGTGTCCCGAGCCGAGCCCAACCCCGGTCATCTGGCGATCGCCACCATCCAGACCCGGGTCCTCGGCAGCACCGTCATCACCCAGAATGTCGATGACCTGCACGAACGGGCCGGGACCCGGGCGCCGATCCATCTGCACGGCAGCCTGTTCGCACCCCGCTGCGTCGCGGCGGCAGCCCACCCGGCGTCCTTCGAGGGCACATCGGACGGTGAGCCCGCGCAGCCGGACGAAGGTCGCCGGATTCCGCCGCCGCGGTGCGCGTCCTGCGCAGCGCTCGTCCGCCCGGGAGTGGTGTGGTTCGGTGAGCCACTGCCCGAGGCGGCGTTGACCGCGGCGGTCGAAGCGGCCGTTGCCTGCGACGTGCTGCTGACGGTCGGCACCTCCGGTGTCGTGCACCCGGCCGCCGAGATTCCCCGGGTCGCGGCGCGCTCAGGCGCTGCCGTGATCCAGGTCAACCCGCAGCCGACCCCACTCGACCGGGTCTGCGCCATCAACCTGCGCGGCACCGCGGCACACGTCCTCCCGGCCCTGGTCGTGGCCGCGTGGGCGGAAACCGACGAGGAATAGCGGCGGCGGGTCGGCTCACCCGCCGCGGCCACAAGCACCGGTGTGACACCTCGCGACCGCCGTGTCTCGCACACTTCCACTGGCCGGCGGCGGTGTGCGGGTCCGGCCGCCGCAGGCCGTCGGTCCAGGCGTCAGTGTCGGAGGGCCGTCGCGACGGGCCTCGTCGGGCATCGTGCCGGCTCCCCGAACGGGCCGGCGGTCGCGGTGTAAGGCCCGACGCGCCCAGACGTCCGAGGACAGCGGCACGACCTCTACTGCCGGCAAACTCGTGACCAACGAAACGAAGCCGTCCAGCAACTCCTCACGTCCGCCTAGCTCACGCCCGCCGGGCTGATCGGACGGCGGTCGTCACAGTCGGAATACGCGTACGACGAGTGGGGTGTCGATCAGGGTGTGCGGCGCGATGGCGTGATAGGCCCACAGGTGCACCCAGGCGTTGCCGGTCTGCACGGTGAGGAACGCCTTGAACATCCCGGGCAGCGTGTACACGAGCAGCACCAGGCCGATCGAGGCGGCGGTGTCCTCGGCGGACCCGTAGCTGGTCCAGGCATCACCGAGGTGCAGGGCGGCGTAGGTGAGGCCGCCGAGCGCCACCGCGCCGACCCGTCCGGTGAGCCGGGCGAGTCTGGGCACGACCAGCGCCTGCACGAAGACGAGTGTCGGAAGGCCGGTGCCCAGCAGGTAGAGGACGAAGGTCAACGGCACGCCCGACGCTGCCTGTCCCGCCGTCAGTGTGAGGATGGCCGAGCTGAGGCCGAGCAGTTGGGTGACCGACTCGATTGCCAGGACGACACCGATGACGGTCAGGTCGCGGCGGCGGTTCGCGCTTCGCAGACACAGCGCGGTCGTGTCGTATCGGCGACGGAACCACAGGTACGGCAGTGCGGCGTAGACGGTGGCGTTGTACGCGGCCCAGCCGAGCACTTCGGCCGGGCCGAGATGGTCCTCGCCGCCGATGAGCGTGCCGGCGAGGTGAAAGCTGATGGGGTGCCACCCCAGCGCGTGGCCGAGTGCCGCGCCGAGCAGTTGGGCCATCAGCCCGTACGCCATCAGCCCGAGAAGCTCACGGCGCGCGGTCGGTGTCGTGGGCGCGCGGGCGGCCACGTCGACGGCGGCACGCCGGGTGAGCAGCCAGACGATTGCCGCGAGCACCACGACCTCCACGGCCGCACTGACACCGATCTGGCCGAGCGCGTTCTGGTACGACTGTGTCACTTTGGCAAGTTAACACGACTGTGTTAAAAAGAGCCATGCCGAAGATTGTCGACGTCGAGGCCCGCCGTGCCGAGCTGGCCGAGGCGGTCTGGCGGGTCGTCCGACGCGCCGGCCTGGCGCACGCATCGGTCCGCAACGTCGCGCGGGAGGCCGGTCTGTCGGCCGGATCATTGCGCCACTCGTTCCCGTCGCAGACGGCGTTGACGGTCTTCGCCATGCGGCTCGTCGCGGAACGGATCCAGGCTCGGATCGAGGCGATCGACGTGACCGGTGACCAGCTCCGGGTCGTGGAACGCTCGATCGCCGAGATGTTGCCGCTGGATGCCGACCGACTGGCCGAGTGTCAGGTGTGGCTCGCGTTCTCCGCGCAGGCGCTGGTGGATCCGGCGCTGCGGCCCCTCAGCGTCGAGATGCACCGCCTGCTCCGCCAGGCCTTTACCAATCTCGTCACACGGATCGCGGGACCGGACGTCGACCGTTCCTTGGAAGCGCGACGGCTGTACGCGCTCGTCGACGGGCTCATCCTGCACACGGTGCTGCACGGCGAAAGTCCTCGACGCGCCCGGGCGGTCGTCAAGGCGCATCTCGCCACACTCGCAGCCACGTCGACCACGCCATCGGGCGCCACCGCCTGACCGGTGAACATCCCAGGAGAGGAAGAGCCCATGACCACCGAACAGCCCGCCGATGTTGTCGAGCACCGGCGTGACCCGAAACGTTCCTTGAGCATCCGCGCCACCGTGCCGGTGGCTCGGTTGGCCGAGGCCCAGGGCGAGCAGCTCGGGTCGCTGATCAGCCACCTCCGCGCTTCCGGCTTCGCACCGGCCGGCGCGCCCTTCGTCCGCTACCACACGTTCGGCGACGACGAGACCGACCTGGAGACCGGCATTCCGGTCGGTGACGATGCCGACGGCACGGATCGCATCGCCGTCACCGAGCTGCCCGGCGGCACCGCCGTCAGCACGTGGCACCTCGGTGCGCACGACCGACTCGCCGAGGCGTACGCGCGGCTGGAAGCGTGGCTCGGCGAGCACCAGCGCACGCCGGCCGGTCCGGCATGGGAGGTCTACACGTGGATCGACCCGACCGAACCGCTGGACCCGTCCGCCTGGCCGAGCCCGACCGAGTGGAGTACCGAGATCGTGCAGCCGGTCCGGCCCGCGTGACCGGCGGCCTGATCTCTGCACCACGCGGGACCGCGACCAAGCGGGGTTGCGGCCACGGGAGCGGTGTGCGACTTGCTCGTGGTGGGCGCGTCGCATGGATAGGGGAGGCCACCGTCGGTTAGCGGGTTCTCCTGGATCGCCGCGTTGAGGAGCGGCATGTCCGTAGGCCGAAGCCTGCCCGACCGCCTTGATCGGGCTGGCCTCGGCTGACAATTCGGCTTGCTTCGATCAGCCGCCGCCGCCCTCGGCGGCGAGACCCGGCCACTCAGCCGCTGATGCTCTGCTGTGACCTAGGTCACCGTTTCGCCTCCCGTTCGGGCTGCGCCTGACCCTCCACATCGCCCTCGGACTGGCCGGACCTGCGACTCCCGCAGGTCCGGCTTGCTCGTCCCGCCCGGCCCTGGCCCCAGCACCCTGCCGCCGGGCCGCTGTCGTGTCGGTCACTACTGTTAGCGTGCCCTGCGTTGTCAATCGTGGCCGATTCCTCACGAAATCTGGCTAATTTGCCACTGCGGAGGGTATTCCTGATGGGCTGGCTACCGGTGGGAGACTCGTACGAGATCTCTCTCGTGGACGGAAAGGTGACGGCGCGGGCCACAGGCCCGCGAGCCACCGGCCGTCCACTGAAGACTCTGCCGAAAATGCTGCGGGACACCCCCGAGGTGGACCGGTTGCGCCAGCTCGCCCAGTGGCTGGACCGGCACACCGCGGAATGCCTGACCCGGGTCGACGCCTGGGTGGTGTCCTCGCTGCCGGTGCCGACCGGGCTGCTGGCCCGGGTCTGGCCGGACCCGGCCTGGCAGGACGCGCTGCGCGACCTCGTGGTGCTCGGGGACGACCCGGCCGAGCCGGGCTTCCTGCGGGACGTCACCGACACCGGTGACCTGCGCGTGGTCAACCTCGACGGGGAGACCGTCCGGCTCTCGCCGGCCAGCGCCACGCTGCCGCACCCGGTGCGCCTGCCCGACCTGGCAGACCTGCGGGAGTTCGCCGACGAACTGGACGTCACCCAGCGGGTCGAGCAACTGCACCGGGGCACCTGGGGCAAGCCCGCCGACCTGAAGGACCGGGACACCACGATCACCGACTTCCGCGGCACCACGGTCCCCAACCGGCTGGCCGTCCGGGCCGCCACGCTCGGCTTCCGGGTCTCCGGCTCGCAGGTCAAGTGCCGGGTCTGGGAGGCCGGACGCACTGTCGAGGCTGTCATGTGGTTCGACGAGGACTACTGGGACTCCGAGGCGACTCTGGGCAACCTCTCCTGGTCGGTCGTGGACGGACCGACGCTGCGGTTGACCGAGGTCGGGCCGGTGGCCTGGTCGGAAGGAATGCGGATGGCGACGGCCCTGTCCGGCGCCGTGACCGGAACGGGGAAGAAGGCGTGACCGGGATGACGACCATGTCGGGCGAGGAATCGGCCGAGAGCCTGCTCACCGCCGGCGCGGTGCTGCCGATCGACACCGCCGGGACCGGCGACCGGGCGGTGCCCCTCACCGCCCGCACCTACCGGCACCCGGCCCTCGACGACCGGCCGGTGGTCCGCCTGGTCGACGCCGCCCTCGGCGAGGGCGAGGACATCGCTGTCGGGTTCCTCGGCCTGACACCGGGTGCCGAGCCGGCTGTCGTCGGGCTGGGCCCGCGCCGCCCGTTGGCCTTCCCGGAGTGGGTGCTGGTGCACCACGCGGCGGACGGCCGGCACGCGTTGGCGGTGGTGCCGGAGTTGCAGAAGCTGGCCAAGCAGGTACGGTCGCGGCCGAAGGCCGCCCTGGACGGGCACCAGAGCGTCGCCGACCGGTTCGCCCGTACGCTGCCGCACTTCCTGCCGACGTTCTTCGAGCAGGCGGCGCGGGTGTTCCTGGCCGCAGGGCAGGACACCTACGCGACGCAGCTGTTCAACAAGGCGCGCAAGGCAGAGGCGCAGCACGGCCTGCCGGTCGACCTGAACCGACTGGACGAGGTCTACCTGGAGTTCGCGTCGGCCAAGGTGGTGTCCGCGACCGCGTTGGCCGGTTACGCGAAGGAGTTGTCCGCCCAGTTGCCGGCCGACGAGGCGCTGGACCGGTTCTGCGGGCTGGCGTTGCGGGCCGCGGCTGCCGGCGTGGTTCCCTCCGCACAGTCGGCAATTGCGGTGAACCGGCTGGTCCGGGCCGCCACCAAAGCCGCTGGCAAGGCCAGCGCCGCCGTCGCCGACCGTGAGGCGGCCTACCTGACCGAGCTGCTCCGGCTGCCGGTGGCCGCCGAGGCGCCGGCCGGCTGGTGGAAGGCGCACCTGCCGGCGGTGAAGGCGCTGGCCGGCCGCGACCCGGCGATCCGCGGCAGCCTGCTCGACCTGATGCCCGCCGACCGGGACAACCTGGTCACGTGGCTGGTCCTGCTGACCGACACCGGTGCGCTCGCCGGACTGTTTGAACCGGACGTGCCGGACACGGCCCGGCCGCAGGACGGCTCCGTCGGCTGGCTGCGCCGCTTCGTGAGCCGGGCCGAATCCGGCTACCACCGCCGACGGGTGCCGGAGCTGTACCCGCTCGTCGAGCGGATGGCCGACCGGTTGCGCGCCGAACTGGCCGACAGCGGCGAGATCCTCGCCGCCGACGGCGACCTGGACCTGCTCGACCTGCTGCTCGCCCTCGACCTCCCGGTGGCCCCGCCGAAGGAACGCGAGGCCTTGGACCTGGCGCAATGGGTGAGGGTTGGGGGAGAGCGGGATCTGCTCGCCGTGGCAGGCGACGACCGGTTCACCCGGGCCCTGCGCCGGGGCCTCGACCAGGTCGACGACCAGCAGGCCGCCCTGCGCCGGCTGGCCGGGACGCCGGGCATCCGGCCGTCGTTGACCGACTGGCTGCGGGCCCGGATCCGCGACCGGTTCGCGACCGGACTGCCGTACCTGCCGAAGTCGGTGGACTGGTTGGGCAGGCTCCCGGTCGAGGCGCTGCGCCTGGTGTCCGACGACCTCGACCGGTCCGGTGACCCCGGTCAGGGCGGCGGCCTCAGGCAGGCCCTCGACGTCGACCTCGCCGAACACGTCGCCCGCAGCCTGCGCGGCGGGATCATCGACGAGCTGGGCTGGCCGGACTGGGAGCTGGCCTGGCAGGAGGTGACCGGTGGAGACCGCCAGGTCGAGGTGACCCGGCAGGAAGCCTGGCCGTACGTGATCCTGGGCGGGCCGACGACGGTGCGCGTGCTCGGCGCCGAGGGCATCGTGCTCCGCCACGACCTGCGCATCCCGGCCGGCGACATGTGGGGCCAGCCCGGCTACCACTACGTCGACGGCCAGTTGCTGGTCTACTGGCGTTCCGAGGCGCTCGGCTACGATCTGCGCGGCTACTGGCACTCGTCGCCCGGCGAGCCACAGCCCATCCACGGCCGTCGCCACGGCAGCCAGCCGCGCGGGAACGAGATCACCCTGCCGCTGGCCGGCGGCGGGCGGACCACCGGCCGCGGCGTGCTGCACGCCGGTGACACCGTTGTCCCGGCGGAGCTGCCGGTCATCACCGACGGCACCTCCCACTGGGTCTACCGCCGCAGCGACGATGACGACACCTACGGCTGGCGCGAGTACGACCCGGCCGGTAATGCCCACGGCCGGCGCAGCCTGCCCCGGTTCCTGGCCGACCTCCCGGTCGACGGAAGCCACCTCCAGGAGTCGGCGAGCTGGCTGCGGCCAGCCCTGTCCGACCGGGCCACCCCGGCCGCCGCTCCGGTGGACGGTCTGCTCGGCTGGCGGGTGGTCACCCTGCCGGACGGCTCGGTACGCGGCGAGGACCTGGCCGGTCGTACCGTCACCGTGGCCTCGGGACAGGTGCCGGTCGCGGCGCTGGTGCTGCCCGGCGACGACCGGCCGCGGGCCGTCCTCGAGGGTTTCGTCCTGGTCGACCCGGACGGGGTGGTGTCGGCCGCCGGCAGCGGGGGCTACAACCCTGACGCGCTCCCGCTGCCGGAACAGAATTTCCTCGGCAACATGCTGCCCCGGGACCCGGCCAGCTCCACCGCCCTGCGCCTGGTGGACCGGGACACCGCCGCCGTGCTGCTCAAGGTCGCCCTCGACGAACGCCGCGCCGCCCTGGCCGAGGAGGCCGCGCGGGCCGCAGCCCGGGCGGCGACCGGCCCCCGGTTGACCGCTGCCACGCAGGCCATCACCGGCCTTCCCGTCGCCGTCCCGGCGTCCATGGTCGGCACACCGGCCGGCACCTCCAGCACCGGACCGTCCACCGCCGACGCGGAGGACAAGGACGCGCTGGTCGAGCTGGTTCGATCGACGTTGCCGGCGGTCAGTCACGACGCGGTGCTGGCCGGGGTGGCCGGGATGCTGCGGCTGGCCGCCCGGGTGCGCACCGACCTGGACGCGGTGACCGAGCGGCTCACCAGGTCGTTGTCGGCGCCGGCGGCGGTGGCGCCGGTGGCCACCGCGGCCGGACCCACCGACGAGCAGCTCAACATGGCGCTGGACGGTCTGCGTGGCTCAACCTACGGTGGGGCCCGCTCGACCCACGCCTTCACCCAGCTCCAGGCGTTCGCCGCCCAGCGGTCCGGCACCACCGGGAGCGAACCCGCCGTACGGCTGCACCTCGACGGACCGTCGCTGCCGGCCGCTCTGGACTGGTGGTCCCTGCTCGGCGGTGTCGCAGCCGTCGCCTACCGGGCCGTCGCCGCGGTCACCCCGGACGAACACCGGGAGACGCTGCGCGCCCTGCTCACGGAGCTGGACCGGCTCGACCTGAGCACGGTGGCCGAGCCGACCCGGTGGCGCCGGTTCAGGCTGCACCTGTTGGACGACGACCTGAACAATCCGGACGGCACGCGCCGTTCCCCCCGGCCGGGCATCCTGCCGCTGCCCGACGGGGCGTTCATCGCCGTCCTCAACTACCACGGCACGACCACCGGCTACCGCCTCGACGCGCTGTACCACGACCCGGCCGGCGTGTTCGCCGTGCCCGAGCCGTACACCGTGATGTTCTCGGCGCCGGTCGGTGACGAACGGCCGGCCGGCTGGCTGGCCGGTTTCCTCACCGAGTGGGCCGCGCGCGGCCCGCTGCCCTGGCGGCCGGAAGCGGCCGAGCGGTTCGCCGAGCTGACGGGTGTCACCCCCACCGCCGCGAAGCTGGTGCTGGCCGGCCTGCCGTACGTGGACTCGTCGAACACCGTGCCGACCGAGCTGCGCAAGGCGCTCGGGGTCAAGCAGGTCGGTGAGGTCAAGCTGGCTTTCGGGGTGCTGGACGAGGCCAGCCCGGAGGTCCGGCGGGCCGTGGTCTCGGCGCTGCTGCCGGACGACCCGGCTCGGCTGTGGGCCGACGGCCCGGACGTGGCTGCCGCCGCGGCGGTCTGGAACGCCGCCGTGGGGCGCCGGGTGGTGGTGCCCGAACAGTTGCTCGCCGAAGCGGTGCGCGCGATCCGACACGGCTGGGGACCCGCGAAGGCGTTGCCGGCGCTGGTCGACCCGGCCCGTTCGGTCGAGCTGAGCACCGACCTGGCCTTCCAGATCAAGGGCGACCGGGCCCGGCAGGTCGACGGCCGGGCCGCGGGCTTCACCGGTGAGGTGCTGCGCTCCACGATCGCCCTGGCAGCCTGGGTCGCCCACCACACGCCGGCCGGCGACCCGTGCCGGGCCGCGCTGCCGGCCGCGCTGGCCACGATCCGGGACCGGCTGGCCAACCCCGACCTGCTGCTCGACCTCGACCAGTACGTCTCCCTGCCCGACTTCCAACAGGTGGCGGGCACCCCGTCCGAGACCGGTCCTGGCTGGGAACGGTACGGCGCCATCGTCCTGTCCACCTACGACAGCCAACCGTCGCCCGCGTTGCGGCCGGACCTGCTCGACGCCGACGGGACGGACCCGTACCTGCCGGCGCTGCGGCGGGACGCGGCCAAGCCGTACCCGATGGAGGTGGCGCTGCGTCTGGTCCGTGACCCGCGGTTCGCGGCGCTGCTCGGCGGTCCGGGGGAGCCGGACGGCGGCGCGCCGGCGGCGGACGGGGCCTGGTGGCCGCAGGATCCGACCCGGTCGGTGCCCGAACTGGTCGCCGAGGCGGCCGGGGAACACGGCCTGGGCGCCGACGCGGCGGCGGTGTACCTGATGCTGCTGGCCATGCCGGACCCGACCGACCGCAACACGGCGAAGTGGACCGGCTGGAAGCCGGCCCGGCTGAAGGCGGCCCGCGCCGAACTGGCCGGCACCGACCTGGTCATCGAGGCCAGCCGGTCCCGGGCCGGCCGGTCGCTGTTCCTGCCCGGGCCGTGGCTGGAGCGCGGCAGCGGGCAGGCACCGATCGAGGGCTGGAAGGTCGCCCTGTTCGACCTCGCGCCCGACGGTACGGCCGGCCTCGGCGTGACCGTGCCGTTCGAACCGGCCGCCGACCTCTACCGGCGGGCCTGGCAACGCCTCCGCGACGGCGACCGGCCCCGGTTCGACAACCTGCCCACCCGCGGCACCCGCCGCTGACCCGACCCGGAGGGCGGTGGTGTCCGCGACGACCGACCAGGCCGTCGCGGCACCACCCCGCCGCCGACCCCTGTCCCGCACACCCCATCCGAACCAGAGAGATCGAGGAACACCCGTGACCGTGACGGAACACGTCCGCCCCACCGCGGCGCCGGAGACCGCAGCCCAGGTCCTCTCCGCCGAACAGCGGTACGCCGACGAGCTGGCCTTCCTGGCCGCGTACGACGACGGCGCCCGGCCGCCGGGCTGGGCGCTGACCCCGCGCGCCGTGGTCACCTTCATCCGGGGCAGCGACGGCGAGGCGTTGAAGCTGCCCGCCGACCGGCGCACCGGTCCGGGCGGCACCGAACTGCCGGCCAGCATGACCATCGCGCCGAAGTTCGTCGGTGAGCGGAGCCTGGTCGAGCGGTGCGTGGTCACCCTGGCCGGTGAGCGGGGCCTGCTGCTGGTCGGCGAGCCCGGTACGGCCAAGTCCATGCTGTCCGAGCTGCTGGCCGCCGCGGTCTGCGGCACCAGCGCGCTGACCGTGCAGGGCACCGCCGGCACCACCGAGGATGCCTTCAGGTACGGCTGGAACTACGCCCTGCTGCTCGCGCAGGGCCCGACCCCGCAGGCGCTGGTCGACTCGCCGGTGCTGACCGCGATGCGCACCGGCCGGGTGGTCCGGATCGAGGAGGTCACCCGCTGCCTGCCCGAGGTGCAGGACGCGCTGGTGTCCATCCTGTCCGACCGGCGGATGAACGTGCCGGAGCTGGCCGGCACCGAGGACGGCCTGATCCGTGCCGTGCCCGGGTTCACCGTGATCGCCACCGCCAACCTGCGGGACCGGGGCGTGTCGGAGATGTCCTCGGCCCTCAAGCGCCGGTTCAACTTCGAGACCGTCCACCCGATCTCGGACGCGGACACCGAGACCGACCTGGTCCGCCGGCAGGCCACCGCCGCCGTGCAGCGTGCCGGCGCGGCGTACACGGTGGACGACGCGGTGCTGGACGCCCTGGTCACCGTGTTCCGCGACCTGCGTACCGGCCGGTCGGGCGAGGGCTGGGACGTGGAACGGCCCGGCACGGTGATGTCCACCGCCGAGGCGGTGCAGGTGGCGGCGTCGCTCGGCCTGGCCGCCGCGTACCTGCCCGGCGGGGACGCGCTCGACCTGGTGCCCGGGCACCTGCTCGGCGTGGTCCGCAAGGACGACCAGAACGACCACGCCCGGCTGCTCGGCTACTGGGACGGCCCGGTCCGCCGCCGCGCCGAGGACGGCTCGGCGATGTGGCGCCGGCTCTGGGACCTGCGGGAGAGCCTGCGGTGACGACCCTCTCCAGCACGTCGACCGGTGCGGCGCCGCCGACCGCCGCCCCGTCGACGGTCGACCCGACGACAGCCGACCCGCGAGCCGTGGTCGACGCGCTCGCCGGTTCGGTCCGGCCGTACCTGATCGGGGTGCGGCATCACAGCCCGGCCCTCGCGGCGGTGGTCCCGGCACTGCTGGACGCCGCCGGCGCCGAGGTGGTCTGCATCGAGCTGCCGGCCGACTTCCAGCGCTGGCTGCCGTACCTGTCCGACCCGGCCGCCCGGGCCCCGCTGGCCCTGGTCGGCAGTCACGGCACGGACGGGCCGATGGGCTTCTACCCGTTCGCCGACTTCTCCCCGGAACTGGCCGCGATCCGCTGGGCCCGGCAGCGCGGCGTCGAGGTGGTCTGCTGCGACCTGCCGCTGACCGACCCCGGCTGGACCGCCGACACCACCGACCCGGCCACCGACTCCGGCCCGTCTGCCGGTTCCGCGCCGACCGCCGATCCCGACCCGGACGCCGGTGAGCCGGTGCCCGGCCTGCGCCGGCCCGGCTACGCCGTCGCGCTCAGCGCCAGCGGCACCGGCCGGGACGGCGACGACCTGTGGGACCGGGTGGTCGAGGTGCGTGCCCCGGGCTGCCCGCCCGAGGCGGTCCGCCGGGCCGCCCTCGGCGTCGGCTGGGCGATGCGTACCGACAGCGCCAGCGGCGACGGCGTACCGGCCCGGGACCTGGCCCGTGAGCGGCACATGCGCCGGGTGCTGGCCGAGGCCGGCGCAGCCGGCCGGCGGGTCGCCGCCGTCATCGGCGCCTTCCACGCCCCGGCCCTGCTCGCCGTTTCGTCGACCGACGCCGACGCGCCCGGCCCGGTCGGCGGAGATCCGGTGTCGACCGCCGGTGTCGCCGCCGAGTCCACCCGGCCCGTCGTCGCCCCGGCCGGTCCGGTGCGGTCCGTGACGACCCAACCCGCGTCGGCCACCACCAACGGCGGCACGGCGATCACCTCGCTGGTGCCGTACGCGTTCGACCTGCTCGACTCCCGGTCCGGCTACCCGGCCGGAATCCGCGACCCGCGCTGGCAGCAGTCCGTCTTCACCGCTGCCGGCGACCCGGAACGGATCCGCGCCGCCGCCGCCCGGGCCGTCACCGACCTGTGCCGGGAACTCCGCTCGGCCGGTCACACCGCCGGTACCGGCGAGGCCGCCGAGACGGTACGGCTGGCCGGCGACCTGGCCCGACTGCGGGACCTGCCCGCCCCCGGCCGGGGCGAGGTGCTGGAGGCGGTGACCACCGTGCTCGGTCAGGGGGAACTGCTCGGCCGCGGCCGGGCGCTGGCGAAGGCACTGGAGACCGTGCTGGTCGGTGCCGAGCGCGGCCGGGTCGCCCCCGGTACGCCCCGGTCCGGGCTCGGCCCCGCGGTCGAGGCGGAACTCACCGCGCTGCGGATGCCCAACCCGGACAGCCCGAAGTCCCGCGAGGTGCGGCTGGACCCGCTGCGCACCGAGCTGGACGGGCGGCGGGAGATCCTGCTGCAACGCCTCCAGGTCTGCGGCGTCGGCTACGGCGAGCCGATCGCGGTGTCCGGCACCGGCGACGGCGCCGCCCTGACCACCCGCTGGCAACTGGCCTGGACGCCGTCCGTGGCGGCCCGGCTGGACCTGGTCGGCGTACGCGGGGTGACCGCGGCGCTGGCCGCGGCCGGCACCCTGCGGGAGCGGTTCCGCCGGGAGGCCGCCGACGGCGGCCCCACCGCCGCGCAGCTGCTCACCGGGCTACGCGACGCCGCCCGGTGCGACCTGCCCGAACTGGTCACCGATCGGCTCGAGCTGGCCGCCGCGGTGCTGCCGGGCACCGGCACGCTGCCCGAGCTGCTGGCCGCACTGGACCTGCTGGAGGCGCTGCGCCGGGAGCACCTGCCCGGCACCACCGCCGACGGTCGGGCCCGGGCGGCCGAGCTGGCCGTCGTGCTGCTGGACGCGGCGGTCCGCGGGCTGCCCGGCCTGGCCGGCAGCGACGCCGCGGCCGATGCCGCCGCGCTGGTGGACCTCGCGGTCCGGGCCGGCGAGGACCGGATCGGCCTGCGCCTGGACGAGGCCCTCGCCTACCTGGCCCGGGCCGGTTCGTCGCTGATCCAGGGTGCCGCCCTGGCCGCCCGGGTGCTGCTCGACCTGACCGACCTGGAAACCCTGGGCACGCGGGTGGCCGGCTGGATCGACGCGGCGACCGGGCCGGACACCCGTCGGCACCTGCACCGGCTGCTCGGTGGTCTGCTCACCGCGGCGCATCCGCTGCTGCAGTCCGCCCCGGCCGCGCTGGACCCGCTGCTGGAGCGGATCGAGCGGCTCACCGACACCGAGTTCCTGGACCGGCTGCCGGCACTGCGTGGCGGGTTCGACGTGCTCACCCCGGCGGCCCGGGAGCGGCTGCTGGACACCGTCGCCGAACGGCTGGGCGACCGGCTCGATCTGGCCCTGTCCGCCGCGCCCGAGCTGCTGGCCCGCTGGGCCGCCGCCGACGCGGCCGGCCGGGCCGCCCTGGTCGCCCGCGACATCCCGATCCCGGGCACGCCGACCGGCGCCGCCGACGTCGAACCCGGGCCGGGCACGCCGACCGGCGCTGCCGACGTCGAACCCGGGGCGGGCACGCCGGTCGCCTGGCTCACCGCCACGGACCGGTGGCGGCTGCTGCTCGGCCGCCAACCCGACCGGTTGCCGACCGACGCCCGCCGCTACGCCCGCGCCCTCGACGAGCTGTACGGGGCGGGTCAGGGCGAGGGGGCCACCGACCTCGGCCAGGCGGCCGGCGGCGGTCAGGACGCCTCCTTCCCGACCGCGCGCGAGTGGGCCGACGAACTCGAGGCGCTGTTCGGCACCGCGGTACGCGAGGAGGTCATCGCCCGGGCGGCCGAGAGTGGCCGTACCGACGTGCTCGCCGAACTCGACCCGGCCGCGGTACGCCCCTCGATGGAGCTGCTGACCTCGGTGCTGTCGCTGGCCGGTGGCCTGCCCGAGGCGCACCTGGCCAGGCTGCGGCCACTGGTGCGGCGGCTGGTCGAGGAACTGACCAGGCAGTTGGCCACCCAGGTGCGTCCGGCGCTGACCGGGCTGACCAACCCGCGCCCGTCCCGCCGTCCCGGCGGCCGGATCAACCTCGCCCGTACGCTGCGGGCGAACCTGGCGCACACCCAGCGGCTCGGCGACGGCCGGACGGTGGTGGTGCCGGAACGTCCGGTCTTCAACACCCGGACCCGCAAGGAGGCCGACTGGCGGCTGGTGCTGGTGGTCGACGTGTCCGG
Source organism: Micromonospora sp. NPDC002717 (assembly GCF_040295705.1). Classification (NCBI taxonomy): domain Bacteria; kingdom Bacillati; phylum Actinomycetota; class Actinomycetes; order Micromonosporales; family Micromonosporaceae; genus Micromonospora; species Micromonospora sp. NPDC002717. Next base: position 95,222 of record NZ_JBEOVW010000007.1, read on the forward strand.
CTCGATGGAGGCGTCGGTGGTGTGGTCGGCGTTGACCGCCGCCGTGCTGGCCGGGGTGCCCACCCTGTCCACCCACTTCCTCGCCTTCTCCACCGAGGTGGTCGACCTGACCGACCGGGTCGACGACCCGCTGTCGCTGCTGCTGGAGGTGCGCGTCGGCGGCGGTACGCACATCGCCGCCGGGCTGGCCCACGCCCGCTCGCTGGTGACCGTGCCGAGCCGCACCATCGTCGCGGTGGTCAGCGACTTCGAGGAGGGCTATCCGCTGGCCGGGCTGCTCGGCGAGGTCCGCACGCTGGCCAGTTCCGGTGTGCATCTGCTCGGCTGCGCCGCGCTGAACGACAGGGGAGTTCCCTGCTACTCGGTACCGGTCGCCGAGCAGCTCGTCGCGGCGGGGATGCCGGTCGCCGCTCTCAGCCCGCTCGAACTCGCCCGCTGGGTGGGCGACCGTGTACGCGGAGGATCACGTTGACGGACCGCACATCCACCGCCGTGGACACCGACCGGTTGCCGCCGGTGCTGTCGGGGGTCGCCGCCGCGGCGGTGGCGGCCCTGCCGTCCCGGCTGCACAAGCGGCTGGACGCCACTGTCGAACGGCTGGCCGGTGTACCGGTCGGCCGGGTCGACGGCGGCGTGTCGGTCGACTGCGGCGCCGAGGCCCTGGTCACCCTGACGCCCGGACCGACCGGCGCGGTCACCGACCCGCACCAGGCAAGGTGCAGCTGCCTGCTGTCGCCCCGCTGCCTGCACCGGACCGCGGTCCTGGTCGCCTGCCCGGTCGCCGACCCGGCCACCCACCCCGAACCGGTGTCCACCACCGCCGCGTCGTCCACGTCGGACGACGTCGGCGCGGACACCGGGCGTACCGGGAAGGCCGGGCGCACCGGAAAGACGGATGGCACGGCCGCCGGTCGTGCCGGACGGAACGCGGCACCGACGAAGGCGCAACGGGCCGCCGCCGGCGCGCTGTGGCGGGCAGCCGCCGCGGTGCTCGCGGCCGGCGTTCCGGCCGCCGGCGCGGTTCCGCAGGCCGAACTGCTGCGGGCCGCGCACAGCGCCCGGCTGGCCGGCCTGCCGCGGGCCGAGAGCGCCGCGCTGCGCGTGGTACGTGGCCTGCGCGCCCACCGGGGTCGACAGACCGGCCACCGGCTGGCGGAGTTGGTCGAGGTGCTGCACGACCTGCTGTACGTGGCCGGCCGGCTGGTCGCCGGCGATCCCGACCCGGCGCTGGTCGGCATCCTCCGGCGGGCCTACCAGCCGGACGGCACGCTGGAGGTGTACGGCGTCTGCCGGGAACCGGTGATCAGCGCGACCGGGTACGCCGGGGTGGTCACCCACCTGGTCGCCGCCGACGGGCGCCAGCTCTCCTTCGGCGACGTGAAGCCGGGCGGCCCGGACCGGGCACAGGACTGCGCCCGGGCAGTCACCGAGATGGGCGCGGTCGCGGTCAACCACGCGGTGCTGGCCCGCGGCGGCCTGCGGATCACCGGCACCACCGTCTCCCCGGACGGCCGGCTCGGTGCCGGCAAGGGAGTGCGAGCCACCCCGATCACCGGGACCGACTGGTCCACCGGGCCCCTGGCGGAACTGTTCGCCCGCCCGCTCGCCGAGGTGGTGACCGCTCAACTCGCCGCCGACGATCCGGAGGATCCGGCTCGGGCCGGGGTCGCGCTGGTCGGCTGTGACCTGATGGTGGTCGGTGCCGCCGGTGACCAGGTGCTGGCCCGGGAACTGGCCCCCGGCACCGACGCCGGACCGGACCGCGCGCCGGTGCCGGACGGTCCGTTGATCCGGCTGGTGCCGGTCAACTCCCACCCGGTGCTGGCCCACGTGGCCAACCTGCGGCGGCTCGCCTCCTGGCCGGGCCTGCGGATCCGGGTGGTCGGCCGGCTGGACCCGGATCGGGCCAGCACGCTGCACCCGCTCGCGGTCGGCCCGGTGCCCGGTGCCGCCACGACGCTGCGGCTGCCGGCGGACTGGCACGGCCGGGCGGACCTGGGCTACGACCAGATCCAGGGCGGCCACCTGCCGCCGCGCGACCCGGCCGCGATGACCGAACCGGTTCTCGCCGTCGGCGCCGACGCGGTTGCGGAGTCCCCGCTGTGGCGGGTCCGCCGGCTGGTGGAGCTGGCCGTCTCCGGCGGTCGCCGCGCCGTCGGCGAGGCGGCCCGCGGCGAGGGCGCCGGGCTGGCCGGTCCGCTGCGCCGCGCCGGCTTCACCACCGCCGCCGCGGTGGCCGTCGCGCTCGCCGACGAGTCCGACCGGCGCGGCCGGGACGCGTTCGGCCGGCTCACCGATCCCGACCCGGACCGGTACGCCTGGGCCTGGCTCGCCGCGACCGCCCACCTCGCCGCCACCGAGCGGGAGCTGATCCGGTCTTCCTGGATGGGCCCACCGGTTGGCTGACCTGCCGGAATCCGGGGGCGATCGAGCTCCCGGGCCGGTGGGTGGCAGGCCAGGTGATCGCGAAACCTGACCCGGACCACCTGCGCCCCGGCGCCCGCCCGAACCCGGGCGGGCGCCGACGCTCGGGCGAGAGGCAGCAGGTCCAGGCCCTGGTCGCCGCGGGCAACGGCCGTTACCCGCCGGACGGTGGCCATCCTGCGGCGCGACGTCGGTGCCGTCCCTGCTTCGTGTCCTCGCCGACGAGGCGACGGCACGTCAGGAATCAGCCCTCGCCCGCCAGAGTGCCAGCGCCAGCCAGGCCGAGCCGACCGCGACGAGCAGGCCGTGTGCGACCCGGACGGCCGCGGGCGTGTAGAACTGCGGCAGGAAGAGTGCGAAGCCGAGTGCGAAGATGATTCCGCTGGGGCGCGGCAGTACCCCCGAGCGCCAGATCGCGACGGCGGTCAGGACGGCCGACACCCCGAGCGTGATCAGGCCGAGCCCGAACGTCGTGATCGCGACCGGGTTGTATCGGACCGTGTCGACGAGGGCGAGCAGGTCGAGCGGCTGGCCCGCGGCGTACGTGCTGGCGATGGCGTGCAGGCCGAAGTCCTCGGCGCCGTAGTAGGGCAGGACGAGCCCCACGCCGAGCCAACCGGTCACGACGGCGGCGAAGGCGAGCCGCTCGGCTCGGGTGTGCCTGACCGCGTCGCGTACGGCGAGCAGGCCCAGCGTCACCAGGATGAAGCCGATCATGGCGAACAGGTGCGAGGCGACCCACCAGTCGGAACTCATCGCCCGGGTCGCGCCGTCGACTGTGGATTCGTCGTGCCACGGCCGGGTCGCCGGGTAGAGGACGAAGAGGATGCCGGCGACAGCGAGGGCAAGGGCGCCGAGCCGGGTGCGGGCGGGGGAGATGGGCATCATGTTTCTCCGGCGTCGAGATCAGGTGCGGGGCAGGCTCGCGACGAACATGTGGATCAGTTGTTCGTGGGTGGTGTCCAGGTCCTCGGGCAGGCCGAAGCCGCCGGCCGCCTCGATCGAGGCGAAGCCGTGCACGATCGCCCGCAGGCAGCGGGTGGCGTGAATGGCGGCCTCGCCTTCGAGCCCGTAGCCACGCAGCACCGCGAGGAAGACCTCGAGCAGCCGTGCACCGGCCCTCGCCAGGGCCGGGTCGTGCAGGGGATCCGGTGGCATCGCGGCGTGGCGGGCCGGATGTTCGACCGCATGGCGACGGTAGGCGCGCATCAGGGTGGCGACGGCGTCGTCGCCGCTGCGGCCGACCAACGCGGCGGTGAAGCGTTCGGTCAGCTCGTCCATGATCCGTACGGCCATCAGTGTCCGCAGTTGAGCGAGGCTGCCGACGTGCTTGTACAGCGAGGGTGCGGCGACTCCGGTGCGTTCGGCGACCGCGGCCAAGGTCAGGGCATCCAGGCCTCGATCATCGATGAGGTCGAGAGCCGCGTCGACGACGGCCGAGGTGGACAGCCCGGCCCTAGGCATGGTCGCGCTCGGGGCCGCCGGAGCGGGTCTGAACGGGGGCTAGGCTAATGCTCATAGCCAAAAGGCTACGACAGTTAGCCGGGGCCGTCAACGCGCCGGTCGTGGCCGGCCCGTCGCGCCGAAGGACCCCGGCGACTCGGTGGAGGTGGGCGAACTCGCCGACGGCGGGCACGAGGAACGCGTCGTCCGGGCCCAGTCGCGGCGGGGTGAGCACGAAGTCGCGCGCCCCGGGCGCAGATCGCCGACTGGCGGGTCGTCACCCTCGGCAGCGCGGCGATGCGCACGAACAGCTGTTCCCGCAGCTCGACCGGCGCTTGTCGCTGCGCTGCTGCCGCCGAACCTGACTGCTCACCGTCGGGCGGGCCCAACGGGCGGCGGGAGCTGGCCGCCGGGCGGCCTTGTCCACGTCCTCGGAGACGGCGTCGGGCGGACCCGGTCGGCGACGAGTGCCAGGCGTTCCCGCAGCCAGCCGGCTACGGTCGCCAGCGCCGGCGCGGCGATGCCGTGTCCGACCGGGTCGCGGCGGGCGAGGGTCGCGGCGCCGGCATCGGCGAGCAGGTAGTTCCAGGTGCGGTCGAGCAGTTCCCGTGGGATGACGCTGTCGTGTTCGCCCTGGGCCACGACGACGGGCACGCCGGCCAGCCGGCCGGGCGTGGTCGGGACGCCGGCGTCGAACGGCAGCGTCCCGTACAGGATCGCGGCGCCGGCGTAGCGGCCCGGATCGTCGAGCAGCAGCCCACCGGCGAACGCGGCCCCGCCGCTGAACCCGATCAGCACCACCGGCCGGCCTGCGGGAGCGACACCGTCGAGCCAGTCGCGGAACCAGTCCATCGTCGCGCGCAACGACTCGGCGACCGGCCGGCCGATGCCGCGGTTGGCGAACCACGCGTACCCGCCGCCCTCGGCGATCGGCGCCCGCACCGCCGCGTACGTGGGGCCCACGGGCAGGTGGTCGGCCAGGCGAAGGATCTCCCGCTCGTGCGAGCCGCGGCCGTGCAGCAGCACCACCAGCGGGGCATCCGCATCGGTGCTGCCCGCGGTGGCCACGACCGGCGGCGCGAAAGTCTGCATCGCGCTCATCACCGCACCGACATCCGAGCGGGCGCCGTGGCGTCCACCGGGCCCGGCAGCAGCCGGCCCGCCGTGCCGACGTCGCTCCAGCGACGCACCTCCGCCGACAGGTCGAGGTGCTGGACGGGCGCCGCGTTGGGGCTGACGCTCATGCTGCGCCGCCCACCGGCCCGACCAGCTTCCAGCCGCTCTGCCAGCTCCACCCGTTACGGGCGTTGAGCATGATGTTCAGCAGTGCCATCTCCTCCAGCGACCGGGCCATCCGCAGCCCGCCCGCGTCGATCACCCGGTAGCCCAGGGAGGAGGCCAGCTCGGCGACCTTGTCCTTGGCGGCACCGTCGTCGCCGGCGATGAAGGCGTCCAGGGGCGCGCCGCTCTCCACCGGGTTGGCGTGGCGGCTCGCGAGGATGGTGTTGAAGGCCTTGACCACGGATGCCCCGGTCACCTGGGCCTGAAGCTGCTCCGCAGCCGAGACGCCGCCGGTGACCAGGTCGCTGTAGGTGTCGTTGATCGGGTTCGTCACGTCGACGAGGACCTTGCCGGTCAGTGCCTCGCCCAGCTCGGTGGCGATGCCGGCGACGGCGGCGTGCGGAACGGCGAGCAGCACGAGGTCTGCTCCCTGCACCGCCTCGGCGTTCGACGCAGCGGCGCTCGCCCCGGCGCTGCCGGCCGCCTTCTGGGCGTGCTCGGCGCTGGTCGCCGCGACGACGACGTCGTGGCCGGCGCGCACGGCGGCGGTCGCCACGGCCCCGCCGACATTGCCGGCGCCCAGGATCGCGATACGCATGTCCCACTCCTTCTCTGATTGCTCAGATTTTGCGCATTCAACGACTTTATGGTGGAATATTTGATCCGTCAACATCTGTGTGTGAGGTTCAGGCATGGTGGAGAGCGCGGTCGACCACGCGCTGGTGACGACGTTCGGGCGGCTCGTGGAGGCATACAGCGCGCTCGAGCGGCAGCTCGGCGAGGCGCTGGAGCGCGAGTGCGGCATCCCGCATACCTGGTTCGAGGCTATGCTGCGCATCGCCCGCTCGCCCGACAAACTGACGATGAGCGCCCTGGCGGGCCAGATCGCGCTCACCACGGGAGGGATGACCCGGCTCCTGGACCGGATGGTCACTGCCGGTCTCGTGGAACGCGTTCCCTGCCCTACCGATCGGCGGGTCAGCTTCGCCGCCCTCACCCCGGCCGGGCGGCAGAAGCTCGAGGAGGCGGCCAGGATTCACGTGCGCAACCTCGAGCGCGTCTTCGCCGACCACACCAGCGACGAGATCAAGACCTTGGACGACCTGCTCGACCGGCTCCTGCGGCGCGACCGCGAGCGGCCGGCCCACGAGGCCGCACCGTGTCCCACGCCCGGCGACGCCGCAGCCCCGGCCGGCTGACCGACAATGCCCTGACCGGGCCCTTCGGTGTACGGATCACCTCGGGGAGACCGACGTGGTCCGGCCTCCGTCCTGCTCGACCGGCCGAGCGCAGTCCTGCGGGCGATCAGGACGTGGCGGGCTCCGGCAGCACGTAGACGCTTCCCTGGACGGTGAGGCGGACGCTGGTGCCCGAGGAGTAGTGGGTTGGCTGGCCGAGGATCCGTGCGGTGATCCGGGTGCCGTTGTCCAGTTGGACGTCGATGAGGGCGTCGTGGCCCTGGAACAGATGATGGCGGACGGTCGCGGGTACCCCCGGTGCGTCGGCGTCGTTCAGCCGCAGCTGCTCTGGCCGGATCAGGACCGTGACGTCCCCGCGGTGTGGGCTGGAGAGCGGGAGGGTGCCGAGTTCGGTTTCCGCAGCCCCGCCGCTGGCGGTGGCCCTGAGGAGGTTGGCATCGCCGATGAACGTTGCCACCCACGGGTCCGCCGGACTGCGGTAGAGGTCGGACGGGCTGGCCTCCTGCCGCACCCTGCCGTCGTGCATGACGACGACCTGGTCGGCGATGGAAAGGGCTTCGGCCTGGTCGTGCGTGACGAGGACGGCGGTGGCGTCGGCGGCGTGGAGCGCGGCGCGCAGGTCGGCGCGTATTTCCGTACGGAGGCTGGCGTCGAGCGCGGTGAACGGTTCGTCGAGCAGGATCAGCGGCGGACGTGGTGCCAGGGCTCGGGCAACGGCCACCCGCTGCTGTTGCCCGCCGGAGAGTTGGTGGGGCATCCGCCTGCCGTACCCGGCGAGACCGACGAGGCCGAGCACCTCCTCGACGCGGCCGCTGCGCCGGGCGGCGCGGTCGAGGCCGTAGCCGACGTTGCCGGCCACGTCCATGTGCGGGAAGAGCGCGCCGTCCTGGGCGACCACAGCGACCCGTCGCCGGTGTGGGGCGACGTGCAGGCCTGGCCCGGCCACCGGCGTGTCACCGACACGGACCTCCCCGCCGTCGAGGCGCTCGAACCCGGCGATGCAGCGCAGCAGCGTGGTCTTGCCGCAGCCGGACGGGCCGAGTACCGCGGTCAGGGTGCCGGCCGCCACGGTCAGGTCGGCGGCGCGGAGTGCGTGGACCGGCCCGTAGCTCTTGCTGGCGCCTCGGACGGTGAGTGTGGTCATGGTCGGTCTTTCGGGTTGAGGGTGCGCCGGGCCAGGATCAGGGCGGGGCCGGTGGACAACAGCACCAGCAGCGCCGCGTACGGTGCCCCGCCGGCGTAGGCGGCCACGGAGGTGTGCGTCCACAGTTCGGTGGCCAGGGTGTCGGTGTCGGTGGGGCGTAGCAGCAGCGTCGCCGGTAGTTCCTTCATGCAGGTCAGGAACACCAGTGCCGCGCCGGCGCCGATGCCGGGCAGGGTGAGTGGCACCGTGACGGTCCGCAGCACTGTCAGCGGCCCGCGTCCCAGTGACCGTGCGGCCTCCTCCAGGCTTGGCGGGGCTTGGGCGGCGGCTGTCGCGACGGCACCGACGGCGAGGGGGAGGAAGAGGGCGGCGTAGGCCAGCGCCAGCAGCCAGGTGGTCTGGTAGAGCGGGTACGCCACCTGGATGCCGAAGAACACCAGGGACAGGCCGATCACCAGCCCGGGTAGCGCGTGCGTGAGGTAGGTGAGCCGGTCGATGAGGATGGCCAGCGGTCCGGGAGCGCGGGCCGACAGCAGGCCGATCGGCAGGGCGAGGAACATCGTCAGGGCGGTGCCGAGCGCGGACACGGTGAGGGAGTTGCCGGCAGCCGTGGCGATGTCCGTCAGCGACCCGGGCCGGGAGACGCCCTCGCCCACCCAGTGCAGCAGCGCTGCGGTGGGCACCGCGAAGCTCCCGGCGGCGACGGCGAGCAGCGCGAGGACGGCCGGGATCCGCCACGCGCCGAGTGGCAGCACGGCGGCCGGGCGGCGTACCCCGCTGCCGATCTTGGCGTAGCGTGCGTCGTGCCGCCGGGTCGCGAGTTCGGCGCCGAGGATGAGCAGCGTGACGGCTACCAGGGCGGTCGAGAGCACGAGCGCGCCCGTGCGGTCGAAGCCGAGGTTGAACGAGGTGAAGACGGCGCTGGTGAAGGTCGTGACGCGGAGCATCGCGACCGCGCCGAAGTCCGACAGTACGTACAGCGCGACCAGGAGGCCACCGGCGACGAGCGCGGGGCGGATCTGGCGCAGCGTGACCCCGGTGAAGGTCTGCCACTGGTTGCGGCCCAGTGCCTGCGAAGCCTCCTCGACAGCGGGATCGGTGCCGATCAGGGCGGCGGCGGTCGGCAGGTAGACGTACGGGTAGCAGCAGGACGTGAGCACGACGACGGCCGGCCAGAAACCGTAGAAGCCGTCCAGCATCGAGATCCAGCCGTAGCTGCCGACGTAGGTGGGGATCGCCAGCGGTAGGGCTGCGAGCACTCCGAAGAACCGTCGGGCAGGAAGGTTCGTGCGGGTGACCAGCAGCGCGGCGCCGGCGCCGAGGATCAGGCAGGCGCCGGTGGTGACGGCGGTCAGGGCCAGGCTGGTCGCGGCCAGGCGCAGCATCTCGGTGGTGAGCAGTTCGGCGCGTACCCGGTCCCAGCCCGCCTCGGCGGTGCGTACGCCGAGGTAGACCAGCGGGATGAGTGCGACCGCGACGGCGGCTGTTGCGGTCGCGAGCAGTGCCGGGCGGGGCGCCAGTCGATGCCAGCGGCGGCGCCACCGGTTGCGAGGGGACGGCTGGGCGGGCGCTACCGGCTGCGCCCGCCCGGCCGGAGCGGTGGTGGTCAGGACGTCAGCCCCGAGGCCTGAATCATCTCGACCGACGCGGTCAGGGTGTCCAGATCGTTCAGGTCGATCTTCGGGGCGTGCAGGTCGGCCAGCGCGGGCAGGCCCGGAGCGGTCGGCACACCGGCGACCAGCGGGTACTCGAACGTCTTCTCCGCGAAGTAGGTCTGGCCCTCGGTGCCGAGCAGGTGGTCGACGAACGAGCGGACCTTGCTGTTTCCGGCGGAGCCGGAAAGCACGCCGACGCCGGAGACGTTGAGCAGGCCCCCGGTGTCGCCGTCACCGAAGTAGTGCAGCTTCACCTTGAGCTGCTCCGGGCTGACCCCGAGCTCCTTGGCCTTCTCGAAGAGGTAGTAGTGGTTGACCATGCCCGCGGCGAGCTTGCCGTCCTGAATCTCGCCGACGATCACGATGTTGTTGTCGCGGATCTGGGGGGAGTTGGCAGCGACGCCGGCCAGGAACTCGCGGGCCTTGTCGTCGCCGTGCTGCACCCGTAGCGCGGTGACGAACGACTGGAACGACGCGTTGGTCGGGGCGACGCCGAGCTTGCCCTTCCACTTCGGGTCGGTCATCTCCAGTACGGTGGCCGGCAGGTCGGCCGGCTTGACCTGGTCGGCGTTGTACGCCAGGACCCGCAACCGGCCGGTGACCCCCACCCAGTGCCCGCTGCGCGACCGGTACGCCGCGGGAACCTTCTGCAACACCTCGTCGGGCAGCGCGGTCAGCAGTCCCGCCTTGCTCACGGCCCCGAGGGCCCCGGCGTCCTGCGAGAGGAACACGTCTGCCGGGGATTTGGCACCCTCCTCCTGCAACTGCGCGGCCATCTGCGCGGTCGTGCCGTAGCGCACATCGACGGTGATGCCCGTCTTCTTGGTGAACTCGTCGATCAGCGGCTGCACCAGCGACTGGGTGCGGCCGCTGTAGACCGTGATGTCCTTGTCCGGCTCGCCGCTGCACGCGGTGAGCCCGGTGGCGAGGGTGGCCGCGGCGACGAGTGCTGCTGCGGCGCGCAGGCTGAGCATGAAGGCTCCTAGCAGTAGGGCAGGTGTGCCTACCCTAATTTAGGGCACCCTGATTTCGTCCGGGCGGCACCCCGACTCCCTGCGGGATCGACGCCGAGGGTGGGGGTGGGGCGATCTGCGGATAGGTTAGGGTAGGCCACCCTAACTTAGTCCATCCTAAGGTGCGCCGTGTCCCTCCTCGTCGACCATGCACTCACCGCCCCGGGCGTGCCCTTCGCATGCGGCCTGGCGCGGCACGGTGACCGACCTGCCCTGCTCACGCCCGCGGGAGCCGTGTCGTACCGTGACCTCGCCGACCGGGTCCGTGAACGGGTCGCGATCCTGGGCCCCGGACGTCGTCTCGTCCTGCTGACCGGAGCCAACCGGGTCGACACGATCGTCACCTACCTCGCCGCGCTCGCCGCCGGTCACCCGCTGCTGTTGGCGCCGGCGGACAATCCCGCCGCGCTCGCACGGCTGACGGCGACCTACGACCCCGACGTCACGTTCACGGACGACCACGCGCACCCGAGCCGGCACCGCCGGCGCAGCGCCCACGACCTGCACCCCGACCTGGCGCTGCTGCTCAGTACCTCCGGCTCGACCGGGTCGCCGCGCCTGGTCCGCCTGTCCCACGACAACCTGCAGGCGAACGCGGAGTCGATCGCGGACTACCTGGGGATCACGTCGGCGGATCGGCCGGTCACGACCCTGCCGATGCACTACTGCTACGGGCTCTCCGTGATCAACAGTCACCTGCTGCGCGGTGCCTGCATGATCCTCAACGACCTGTCGGTGGCCGATGCCGCCTTCTGGCAGCGGGTGCGCGACACGGGTGCCACCAGCTTCGCCGGCGTCCCGTACACCTTCGACCTGCTCGACCGGGTCGGCTTCGCCGACATGACCCTGCCCACGCTGCGCTACGTGACCCAGGCCGGCGGACGGCTCGCGCCCGAGCGCATACGCCGCTATGCCGAACTCGGCCGCAGCAAGGGCTTCGACCTGGTCGTCATGTACGGCCAGACCGAGGCCACTGCCCGCATCGCCTACCTGCCCCCGGACCTGGCGGAGCGTCACCCGCACACCATCGGTGTCGCCGTGCCCGGTGGAAGCCTCCACCTGCATCCCCTGCCCGACGACGAGGGTGCCCCGGACACCGGGGAACTGGTGTACCGCGGCCGCAACGTCATGCTCGGCTACGCCGAGCACCCCGCCGACCTCGGCCGTGGCCGCACCGTCACCGAGCTGCGCACCGGCGACATCGCTCGCCGCACACCCGAAGGCCTCTACGAGATCGTCGGCCGCCGCACGGACTTCCTCAAGATCTTCGGCCTCCGGCTCGACCTACGGCAGATCGAAAGCATGCTGCGGACGAACGGGTACGCCGCCTTCGTCACCGGCGACGACGAACGGCTGCTGATCGCCGTCGAGGGCGACGCCGACCGCGACCACCTGCACGCGCTCGTCAGCCGCCACTACGGGCTGCCGCGCCACGTCGTGGACGTCCACCTGTTCGGCCGCCTGCCACGGCTCGCATCGGGCAAACCCGACTACCCGGCCATCCGGGCTCTCGCCGCGACCCCGCCGCAGCCCACTCCGGCAGCCGCTGCTCCGGACCTGACCGCGCTGTTCGCGGAGGTCCTCGGCCAGAAGGAGGTCACCGCCGGACACAGCTTCGTGGACCTGGGCGGCGACTCCCTGTCGTACGTCGAGATGTCGATCCGCCTCGAGCAGGCCCTCGGCCACCTGCCGCCGAACTGGCACACCACACCGATCCGCGACCTGCGGCCCGCGCCCACCCCTCCGCCGACGCCAGCTCAGAAGGACGGGCCGAGTCCGACCGTGCCTGATCGCCGGCGCGGTTGGCGCAGTCGCGTCGACACCACCGTGGCACTGCGCGCCATCGCCATCGTCCTCATCGTCGGCAGCCACATCCAGGTGTACGACCTACCCGGCGGCGCGCACCTCCTCCTCGGGGTGGCCGGCTACAACTTCGCCCGATTCCAGCTCACCCCGGCACCCCGACGCCAGCGCATCGCCACCCTCGCCCGCAGCACCTCCCGCATCGTGCTGGCCGCCACGACGTGGATCGGCGCGATGTACCTGCTCACCGACGACTACACCCTCGGCAGCGTCTTCCTCGCCGGCTATCTCACCGCCCCCGCGGACGGCACGAACTACTGGTGGCACTTCTGGTTCATCGAGGCGCTGGTCTACTACCTGCTCATCCTTCTCGCCGCGCTCAGTCTGCCGTTCGTCGACCGGCTGGAACGCCGCCGCCCGTTCGCTCTGCCGCTGACGCTGGCCGCTCTCGGGCTCGTCTCGCGCTACCAACTCGTGCCCGACGTGCACCTGCCCACCCCGGTCGTCGTGTTCTGGCTGTTCGCCCTCGGCTGGGCGGCGGCCAAGGCCACCAACGTCGCCCAGAAACTGTGCGTGACGCTCGCGATCGTCGCGACCGTGCCGACGTTCTTCGGGGACCCCGGACGCGAGGCCGTCATCATCGGCGGCCTGCTCCTCATGATCTGGGTGGCCGACCTGCCCAGCGTGCCCCTGCTCAACCGGGCCGCCGCGGCCCTGGCCGCGAGTTCGATCTACATCTACCTCACCCACTGGCAGATCTTCCGGCCCGTCGATGACATCTCACTGCCCCTGGCGCTGCTGGCCAGCCTGGCGTTCGGCATCGCGTACGCCATGCTCGTCCCACGCCTGGCCGGCAAGGCGGGGACCGTGGCGGTGCGGTGGTGCACCCGAGCTGCTCACCGCGTATCGCAGCGCCGATCGTCGCCACCGGGCTCATGGGCACGTCGATCACCTCGGGCGGCGACGAGAACCGACTGGAAAGGCGCTCGCTCGGCGGGTGGTGCGAGGGTGGCAACGCGACCCTCTCATCCGGTGCGGCGAGGATAATCAGGCGACGGCGACGTGGCGGGTCCTCAGAATCGTCAGTCATGACCATCGCCGTCCCGGTCGGTGACTTCCTGGTGCTGCCGCCGCGCCTCGACAGGACCGCCGAGCTGCTTGCTGAGTCGGCCCGGCGACGGGGCCTGGCAGTGGAGCATCTGCCCCACCCGTCAGTACCAGCTCAGCTGCGGCAGGCCCGGGGTGGGCATCTCTACGGCGGGCCGGCCTTCGCCGCTGCCGTCGCCGCGGACCTCGACCTGGCAATGCTCGAACCGACCGACGACTGGCTGGTGCAGCTGCCGTACGAGTACACCCGCCGCGACATCACCCTCACCACTCTCGGCGACGCACGCTGGTCCCGTACGCCAATGTTCGTCAAGCCGCCCCGAGACAAGACCCTGACGGCCGGCGTCTACGCCGACGGCTCCCGCCTGCCCCATGCCGAGCGCTACCCCGCCGACACTCCGGTGCTGGTCAGCGAGATCGTGACGTTCCTGGTGGAGTACCGGTTGTTCGTCCTCGACGCCACAGTGCACGCCGCCAGCCGCTACGCCACCAACGGCCGGCTCGACCCGGCCCCCCTCGCTGCCTGCCCGCACCGCGCCGCCGTGCTCGACTTCGCCGCCGGCCTGCTCGACGCCTGCGCTGACAGCCTGCCCAGCGCCGTCGTTGTCGACGTCGGCCTCGCCAGCAACGCCGACCGCGGCGACGAACACTGGGCCGTGGTGGAGGCGAACATGGCCTGGTTCAGCACAAGCTACGCCGCCAACCCCGACCAGGTCCTCGACGTGGTGCTTCGGGCGGCCGGACCACGCCAGCGCCTGGCTCCCCACGACCATGCGTTCACAAGACCGCGCATCCGCTCGGCGGCAGAAGCGGATGGGTCGAATCGCGCAGCCAAGGCGTAACGCCCTGCGGCCGCGTTCGGCGGTGGTCTGTGGTCCGTCGTCCAGTGCCTCAGCACCAGCAAGCGCATGTTCTCCTGCGGGCCTTCCGGACGCAATTGGATTGTTCCATGAGGGCGTACGGGTGACCATGGTCGGCATGCTGGGGGACCGGTCGTGAGATCGCCGCTTCAGGGCGGGCTACCGCCGGCGGACGCGGTGGTTGGCGCCGTTGTGGAGATCGCCTGTGACGAGTCCGGATTCTCGGGCACCAATCTGCTCCATTCGACCGCCCCGGTGATCACGCACGCGAGTGTCGATCTGGGCGCGGACGAGGCCATCGGGCTGATCACAGCGCTGCGCTCCGGGTTCCGGTTCCCGCCGCACGAGTTCAAGTCCGGGCAGTTCCTTCGCGGCACGGGCGCGGGTGAAGCGCTGGAGTGGTTCCTGACGGAGCTGAAGGGCCGCGCGCACGTCCATCTGGTCGACAAGGAGTTCTTCCTCGTGACCCGGATCGTCGACCTGCTGCTGACCGAGCCGTCGTACGCGGCCGGTACCCGCCTGACTCAGGACCACCGTCCGGCCGCTCTCGCCTTGTACCGGGCCGGGCGCTCAGCCGGAAGCGACTGGGGTGTCTTCCTGGCAGCCTTCGTCGACCTGGTCCGGATCAAACGGCGGCGTCCGGGTCGCCGGACCCTGGAGCGGTTCTTCCAGGCCCGGGATGCGCTGGTACGACACGGGCTCGGCACGCAGGCCGATGGTGTCCTCAACGGGCTCAGTCCGACCCATGTGTGGGCTGTATTGACCCGGCTCGACAACGATGACCGGTCGATCCCGCCACCGCTGGAACCGATGCTGCCGGCGCTGGCGGAAACGATCCTGACCTGGAGCGGCGGACAGCGGCAGGTGCTGGTGATCCACGACGAGCAGAGCGCCCTCACGGCCGACCGGTTGACCCGCCTCCAGCAGGTGCTGGCCAACGGCGGCGGACCATCGGCGGCAGACGCCGAGAAAGCTGGGGCGCTGCCGGCCGGCGTATCGCCCCTGGCCGGGCTGGTGATGGTCGACTCCCGCGACGATCCGCGGGTCCAGGTCGCCGACCTGCTCGCTGGGGTAGCCCGGCGGCTGCCGGCGATCATCAACCCCGCTCTACTTCAGCCGTTGCTCTCCCCGACCTCACTGCACGATCCCCGGGACACGAGCCTGTCGTACCCGGACGGCATGATGCTGGCGTAGCGATCGCGACGGCTCCCGCCGTCGACGTGAGGAGAGGACGAGCCGGATGAGGGTCGGACCGCCGCGCCGTCTCGCCATCGATCATGACGACTATCATGCCGAGCACGTGGGGCGCACCGCTGACGGCAGGCAGTTCTTCCTCACCACTCCCTTCGAACCAGCCATCCGAGGCGACGACGACGGCCAGGAGTTCGTCGCTCTGTACCTCTTCGACCCCGAGGGCCGGTTCCTGGAGGCCAGGATCGACGCCTTCGGTCCCAGAGCCCGGATGGACCGGATGGCGCGGCGGGCGGCATGTGACGCTCGGTTGAAGGAGCTTGGGGAGGTTACGTTCACCCGCATCGAGGTCGAGCCCTTCGCGATTGATCGGTTCGGCACAACCTTCGGCCTGATTCCCAGGGAGCCGGAGGACGACGACGACACATGGTGGGTCACCGTCGAGCCCGGCGACTACATGGCCTTTACCGAGCCATGGGACAGCGGCGAGTACGACACCTGACGTCCATCCGGCGGGTGCGCTCAACGCGGCGCGTCGGCACGGCAACCGGGCCCGCTCGGCATGACGCTGTGTAGCCACCTTCGTCTTGCTCGACCGCCTGTAGACGGTCAGGGTTGAAGTCTGCGGGGGTTCTCAGGGTCACGTGCGGGGGTTCCGCCGGAGGCACCATGATCCGGTGCGCGACGATGATCTTCAGCATGACGAAGGCAGCAAGGTTCGCTCTGATCGCCGGGCCGCTCGCGGTGGGCGGCTACGGCGTGGCCCGTAACATCGGCAGACTCGACAACATGTACGGGCCGGGTTTCGACTGGCAACTCGCCCACTTCCTCGGCTTGGCCGGCTTCCTCCTGTTCGTGCCGCTGGTCCTGGGGCTGCGGACGCTACTGCCCGCCGGAACGGTCCGCGAAGTGGTGGTCGGCGCGACTTTGCTCGGTCTGGCGACATCCGTGGTCCAGTTCGGGGCAGACATCGTGCAGGCATTCATGGCTGCCGACAAGGAAGAGCTGCGGAACCTGCAGCACGAATTCTCCGGCCTCCCCGGCGTGCGACCCGCAATCTACGACGTCGGTCCACTGTTCTTCTTCGTCGGGATCGTGGTGGTCGCCGTGCTGGCCGCCAGGGCCGGCCGGCTGCCGTGGTGGAGCCCGGTGGTCATGCTCGTCGGGGTGCTGCTGCCGCCGGTGAGCTTGGATCTGATGCCGTTGGCCGGGCTGTTGATGCTGGTGGCGTTGCTGCCGCTGCGGCGTTCGCTTCGGCCGGTGTCGGCGGGCTGAGCCCGCAGAGCCCCTTGGTTGCGCGGGTCGGCACGTCCGCGCGTCGCCACCCGTCAGCCGGCGGCGCACCACGACGCGCGGTCTGCCGCAGATTCGGATGCCGGTAGCGTCCGACACGTCAGGTGGCGGGCGCTACCGGCAGGGTGGGAGTCCGTCCCTGTCGTAGCGGATCACGTCTCCGTCCGTTTGCCGGAACGGTGGGTCAGCGCACGTGTTCGGGGCGTACGCCGATACCGACCAGCCGGGCGGGGAGGGCTTGCAGTGCCGGGAACCGCTGCGCCAGGCGTATCGGCGCCGGGGCGTCGATCCGGCCGGTGGCGTGCAGCAGCGGGTCGACGACGCGCCGCTGCGCGGCGCGCTGGAGGTTCTGTATCAGCACCGTCGGGAAGTGCCGGCGCTTCTGCACCGCGGCGAGGTCGGCTTCGGTGACCGGCTGCCCGGCGGCGAGGTTCGGGCCCAGCATCCGGGCGGTGGCCGCGGCATCCTGCACCGCCAGGTTGATGCCGACGCCGCCGATCGGGGACATGGCGTGTGCGGCGTCGCCGATGAGCAGCGTGCCGGGCGCGTGCCAGCGCTGCAACCGGTTGACCTTCACCGTCAGCAGTTTGATGTCGTCCCAGGTGGCGAGCTCATCGACTCGGTCGGCGAGGACGGGATGCCGACGGGTCACCTGTTCCCGCAGTGCCTCCAGCCCGGCCGCGCGGATCTCGTCGTAGCCGCCCTTGGCGATGACGTACGCGCACTGGTAGTAGTCGCCGCGGTCGATGGCGAGCATCAGCCCGCCGGCGCCGACCCGCATCGCCAGGCCGTCGCCGTCGCCTGCGCGGCGCGAGATCCGGAACCACAGCACGTCCATGGGTGCGCCGTAGTCGACCGGCCGCAGGCCGAGTTCCCGGCGTACCACGGAATCACGGCCGTCGCAGGCGACGGTGAGCGGCGCCTCGATCTCCAGTTCGCCCTTCGGGGTCACGGCGCGTACGCCGGTGACGGCGCCGGACGGGTCGCGGAGCAGGCCCGTCACGGTGGTGGAGCGAAGCAGCGTGAAGGTGGGGAACCTCGCCGCCTCGGTCGCGAGCATCTCCAGGAAGTCCCACTGGGGAACGAAGTACAGGTAGTTGTGTGGCGTCGGCAGGCGCGTGAAGTCCGCGACGGTGTAGGTGCCGTCGTCGAAGGTGACGCGCAACGCGCCGGCCTTGCGCCCGGGCAGCACCGCCATCCGTTCGCCGAGCCCGATCTCGTCGAGCATGTTCAGGGTGGAGGGATGCACCGTGTCGCCGCGGAAGTCCCGGAGGAAGTCGGCGTGCTTCTCCAGCACGGTGACCTCCACTCCCTGCCGGGCGAGCAGCAGCCCCAGGACGAGCCCCGCGGGCCCGCCGCCGACGACGCAGACAGTGGCCTTCATAGGTGCCTCCAATCGCAACTCGTGTTGCCTTTTGAGTCTGCCGAATGGGATGGTGTAACGCAACAGTCGGTGCGTTAAAGGAGGTGTCCGATGTCTGCCGGTCAGCGACCGGGCGGGCGCAGCGCCCGCGTCCGGGCCGCGGTCCTCACGGCCGCCCGTGGCCTTCTCGCCGACGGGTACGCCGAGCTGACCGTCGAACGGATCGCCCAGGCGGCCGGCGTCAACAAGACGTCGGTCTACCGCCGGTGGACCGACCTGGAAGGCGTCCTCGGCGACCTGCTCAGCGAGTACGCCAGTGAGGTCGTCCCGATCCCGGACACCGGCGACCTCGGCACCGACCTCGAGGAACTGGCGTTGCTGATCCGGCGCGGCATGACCGGCGAACCCGGTGAGCTGATCACGGCCCTGGCCGCGGCCGCGCCCCGCAACCCGCGCGCCGCGCAGATCGTCCGCGGCTTCTTCGCCGAGCGGTTCGGCCTGGCCGAGGCCGTCGTCGACCACGCCGTCGCCCGCGGCGAACTGGCTGAGGGCACCGATGCCCGGGCCGCGATCGAGGTCCTGGGCGCGCCCTTCTTCCTGCGGCTGCTCGTCATCGACGAACCCATCGACGAGGAGTTCGCCCGACGTGCCGCCGCCGCGGCCGCCGCTGCCCTCCGCGCCGGCGTCTTCAGTCCGGCGCGAGAACCTCGTCTCGCCATGGGTGCGAGTGCTCCGCGCTGTATCGCCTTCTCCAGCGGATCAACACCTGCCTCCAGCGCTGGCTGCGGAAGAAGTTCGAACGACTGCGATACTTCAAGAAGGCCAAGGCGACCTGGCAGCGCGTAACCAGCCAGTACCCGAGAGCCTTCGCCCACTGGGCATGGGTCGCCACCCTCTGATGACCAGGATGGCAAGAGCCGCATGACGGGAGACTGTCACGTACGGATCTGTGGGGGCGGCGGGTGAGACTCCCGCCGTCTACCCGGCGGTCTTGTTGCGTCCGGGAATCAGTCGCCTGTTTGGACCTCGCCGGTGTCCTCTGCCGGGAAGTCTGAGATTGTCGTCAAGAACTCGCCGGACACGAAGTACGGGTTGTCGGGATCGTTGAGGACTTCGATGAGGATCGCATCGGCGTCGCACTCCAGAACCCGGTACTCGTCACCAGCACGGAGCTTCAAGCCGCTGCTGTCCTCGCCGTCGGTGACGACCCTGAAGAGCTGGCCCTTCGTCGCGCACGGCGTGTTCCTGTTTTTGAGCGCGGCTACCCATGCCTTGAACGCCTTCTTGCCACCCGCTTCAGTGGTCCGACCGATGATGTACCCACTGGCGAGAGTCGCGATCAGAAGCGTCGCTGGGCCACCGACCTTCTTGGCGATGGTCGTCATCAGTTGGTAGTTCCCCAGATTGCCCATCCGCGCCTTCCGCTTCCCAGCCCTATCCGAGCGACTCTATCGACTGGTCTGAAGCTGATTGCCGCCGACGCGCTGCAGCGGCGTGAGCGTGCGGTCGGTCAACGTGCGTTGGGCCGCTGTCCGGATCACGGTAGTGACGTCGGCAGCGCGAAAGCCGGGAAGTGTTCCGCGCCGAGGAACGACGTGATCTCCGCGATGCGCTCATCCCTCAAGGTCAACACGGTGATCGACCAGCCAAGGTGCGGGCCCGTCTGGTCGTTGCCGAGGTAGAACCCGACGGCAGGCTGACCATTCGCAGTCGTCGGACGACACCGCCAACTCCCGCAACCGGTCAGCGGGACCTGAACGGCGAAGTCGGTGACCGCCTCGATCCCGCGATACCAGTGCGCCATCGGGGGCATCGACCACGTGACGTCGCTGGTGAGCAGGGCAACGAGCGCATCGGCGTCACCGCGTTCGAACGCGGTGGAGAATCCGGCGACGATCTGCCGTACGCGAGCGTCGCCGATCTTCCGTAGGGTCTGCTGCTGGGACTGCGGTGGCACCTTCTCCGCGATCACCCGACGGGCGCGGGCGAGGGCGGAGTTCACCGAGGTGGTTGAGGTGTTCATCGTGTTGGCTATCTCGGCCGCAGAGAAGCCGAGGACGTCGAAGAGCAGCAGCGCCGCCCGCTGGTTGCCCGGTAGATGTTGCAACGCGGCGGCGAAGGCAAGTTCGACGGCTTCACGCTGTTCGTACCTTGCGCTGGGAACTGATGGACCGTCGCCGAGGCCGGCGTCAGGGTAGGGGCCCAGCCAGGCGAACTCCGTCAGCGGCCGATCATCGAGCACCGCACGGTCACTGGAGGGGCCAAGGTCGACGGGTAGCGGCCGTCTACCACGGGACTCCACGACATTCAGACAGACCCGGGTCGCGATGGTGTAGAGCCACGAGCGCAGAGAGCTGCGTTCCTCGAATCGCGCGAGTCCTCGCCAAGCCCGCAGCAGGGTATCCTGCACCGCATCATCGGCATCATGGGTTGAGCCCAGCATGCGGTAGCAGTGGGCGTGCAACTCCCGGCGCAGCGGCTGGACCAAGCGGGTGAAGGCCTCGTCGTCACCCTCGCGCGCCCGGCCAAGATCGACATTCTCGTCGGGGACCGCGGCCGAGTCTCCAGCCGACCCAGAAGGATCTCTGCTCACGAGCGACGATTCTGCCCCGCAGCGGCGGTCTCCACTCCGACGGACCTCACCACCGCAGCCGGTTACCGCTGGACCGGCACCTGTCTCGCCCTGATGAACACCGACACTCGACACGATAGGAGACCTCGACATGACCGAGAAGGAAGCAACAGCCCGCATCGATCGTGGAAGCGACACCTGGTCCCGGATCCACGCAGAACGCGCGGCCCTGGCGGCCGACCTCGCGGGCCTGACTGATCAGCAGTTCGCGACGCCGTCGTTGTGCACCGGGTTGACGGTACGCGAGGTGCTCGCTCACCTCACCGCAGGGGCAAGCCTGAACTCCTGGCAATGGCTGGCAGGGGTCATCCGTTGCAGATTCGACTTCGACAAGCAGGTGACCATGCGGCTGAACGAGCAGCTGGGCGCAACTGCGGCCGAGACAGTGGAAAGATTCCGCGGCATCGTCATGAGCAGGACCAAACCGCCACTGCCGACCATCGCGATGCTCGGCGAAACGTTCGTGCACGGGGAGGACATCCGGCGCCCCCTGGACATCCGCCGGCCCTACCCGATCGAGACCATCACGCAGATCGCCCGGTACTACCAGGGCTCCGACCAGGTGGTCCTGGCCAAAGGCCGCATCCGCGGCCTGCGACTCGTCGCGAACGACGGCCCCTTCACCACCGGCTCCGGGCCACTCGTGTCCGGCACCACCCTGGCACTGACCATGGCGATGACTGGGCGTACCACATACTGTGACGAACTCGAAGGCGACGGTGTCGCAACCCTGCGCGACCGCTGCACCCCTGCCTGATCGACATCCGTACGCGGCAACCCCACAGCAGCGCCCCACAGCCCTCGCGCACCGACCGCTCATCGGCAAGGCCGCGAGAGGCGCTGTGTCCCGGAGGCCATGTACGCCCTTGGCCCCAGCGAAGACATCTCGCCTGATTTTCTGGTGGGGTGTCCATCTGGCGGGGTCTCGTTCGTAGAGATTGGGTGCGGCGGCCGCCGCACGACGGTGAGACGGACAGGAGACAGATCGTGAAGTACATGCTGCTGATCAACGCCGGTGCGGTGGACGCGAACGGCGTGAACACCGGCTGCACGGTCGAGGACTGGATCGCGTACGACAAGGAGGTCAAGGACGCCGGCATCTTCGTCTCCGGGGAGTCGCTGGCCGATCTGGTGACCGCCACGACGGTGCGGGTCGAGTCGGACGGCCAGCGGGTCGTGACCGACGGACCGTTCGCCGAGACGCGCGAGGTGCTCGGCGGCTTCTACGTGATCGACGTGCCGGACCTCGATGCCGCGTTGGACTGGGCCGCCCGCTGCCCCGGCGCCCGCGGTGACGGCTCGGTCGTGGTCCGGCCGGTGGCCGAGTTCGGGTTCTGACCGCCGATGGAGGGACGGGCGGCCGGCGCTGGAGCGCCGGACAACGCATCGGCGCATGAGACGCCGGTGGCGTTGGTGGCGGCGGTGTTCCGCGAGGAACGCGGCCGGTTGCTGGCCGCCCTGGTCCGCCGCTTCGGCGACCTGGACCTGGCGGAGGAGGTGACCTCCGAGGCGGTCGAGGCGGCGCTGGTGTCCTGGCCGGTCGACGGGGTTCCGCCCCGGCCGGGAGCGTGGCTGATGACCACGGCCCGGCGCCGGGCGATCGACCGGTTGCGCCGCGACCAGGCGTACGCGGCGCGGCTGGCCATCCTCCAGGTGGAGGCGGACCGGGCCGGCCCCGTCCCTGCCCCCGAAGGCGGGGACCTGCCGGACGAGCGGCTGCTGCTGTTCTTCACCTGCGCGCATCCGGCGCTGGCGGCCGAGGATCGCGGCGCGCTCACGCTGCGTTTCCTTGCCGGGTTGACCACGACCGAGGTGGCACGGGCGTTCGTGGTGCCGGCGGAGACGATGGCCAAGCGGATCACGCGGGCGAAGAAGAAGATCAGCCAAGCGCGGATCCCGTTCCGGGTGCCTTCCACGGACGAGTTGCCGCAACGGTTGCCGGGGGTCCTGCAAGCGGTGTACTCGATCTTCACCGAAGGGTACGCGGCGAGCGCCGGCCCGCGGCTGCAACGGATCGATCTCGCCGAGGAGGCCATCCGGCTGGCCCGGATACTGCGCCGGCTGCTGCCCGCAGAGCGTGAGGTGGCCGGGCTGCTCGCCCTGATGGTGCTCGTCCATGCCCGACGCGACGCGCGCACCGGCCCGGACGGCGAACTGGTCCTGCTCGACGATCAGGACCGCAGCCGCTGGGACCGCGCCATGATCGAGGAAGGGATCGGGCTGGTCCGGGTCGCGTTGACCGGCGGGCCGCCCGGCCGGTACGGGGTGCAGGCGGCGATCGCCGCGCTGCACAACGAGGCGGCCGACGTGGCAACCACCGACTGGCCACAGATCGTGGCGCTCTACGACGTGCTGCTGGCACTGACCGGGTCCCCGATCGTCGCGGTGAACCGGGCAGTGGCCGTGGCGATGCGCGACGGCCCGCAGGCGGGCCTGGCGCTGCTGGACGAACTCGCCGGCGAGGCGCTGCTGCGCGGCTACCGCCCCTACACGGTCGCCCGGGCGGACCTGTTGCACCGGGCTGGCCGCCACGCCGAGGCGGCCGTCGCCTACCGGAAGGCGCTCCACCTGGCCGGCACCGCACCCGAACGGGATCTCCTACGGCGCAGACTGAACACGATCGAGCAGCCGGGCACATTTGGGGGATGACAGCGGTGACCGCGAGCAGATGTCCGGTCACAAGACGACGCCACCCGGTCGGCGCACTCAATTCGGCAGTCCGAAACGTGCCCCACTCGCTGAAACCGGGCCGGCCCGGCGTGACGGTCGGCGGCGCGCGGATCGCGGCGGCTGGGCACTGGGTGGCGACCGTGGCAGCTGTGCAAGCGGACACGGACCTCCCGCCGAACGTGGAGGCCAGCCCCACCTTCGGCGCCGACCCGCCCGGCGGTGGGACCGACCGCAGTGGCTGCTGCGGCGCTGGTAGCGTCCTCGCCGCTGCGCATCGCCGTACCGCTCGTCAGCGCGATCATGCAAGCGGTCTCCTCGCCCCGTCTCGCCATCGCGCTCGCGCAGACCGGCGGGCTGAGCTTCATCCACCAGAACCAGACCGTCGAGGCGCAGGCTGAGTCGGTCAGCGCGGTCAAGCGCCACAAGGCGGGCTTCCGGCACTCCGACATCAACACCAAGCCATCCGCGACGCTCGGCGAGGTCAGCCGCCTGCTCAGGGCCGCCGAACGGGACGTCGCGGTCGTCACCGACGACGGCACCTCGAGCGGCCTGTTCATCGGCCTGATCTCCACCGCCGACTTCCATCCCCATCGGCACGACCTCAACGACACGGTCGAGTCCCGGATGCGCCCGGCCAACGGGCTGGTCACCGCGCCACCGACGATCTCGCTGTCCGACGCGAACACCCTCATCTGGGACCACCGCCTCGACCTGCTGCCGATCGTCACCGCCGACGGTCGCCTCGCCTCGATTGTGCTGCGCCGCGACTACGAGCTGCACAAACAGTTCCGCAACGAGTCCATCGACGGCGACAAGCGGTTCCGGGTCGGCGCCGGGATCAACACCCGCGACTACCGCGACCGGATCCCCGCCCTCGTCGAGGCCGGCGCGGACGTGCTGTGCATCGACTCCTCCGACGGCCACTCGGTCTTTGGCAGCAGAAGTCGTTGCAGTACGCCGTTGGCGAGTTGAACGGCGCTGTCCCGGTCGGCGCAGGGAACGTCGTCGACGGCCGCGGATTCCGCTACCTCGCCGATGCCGGTGCCGCGTTCGTCAAGGTCGGTATCGGCGGCGGGTCGATCTGCATCACCCGCGACCAGAAAGGCATCGTCGACGGCTATGTGCCGTATGCCGGCAGCCTCTACCCCAACATTGCCCGCACGGTCGCGAAACTGCGCGCCACCATCGTCAGCTGCGGCGCCATCACATTGCCGGACTTTCACCGCGACGCGGTGCTCGTCCAGGTGTCGCAGCAGAGCTACGAACAGAATGGCGCCGAAGTCCGGTTGCGCAGCGGCTCAGGCGGCAGCGGACAGTAGACGGCCGCTTCGTCGTCCGCACAGATCACGGCTGTGGCAGTGCCACGACGGGTGCGCGTCGGGGCACGCCCGGACGCTCCGGCCGGGTCAACTCGGCGAACCAGCGGCGGCCGGAGCGGAACACCTCGCCGACCGCCAACCCGGCCGCCGCCGCCGTGCCCGCCACCGCGCACGTGTCGAGCCACGCCCAGCGGAAGGTCGGGCCCCGGTGCCGGCCGGATGCCACGTGGACCTGTCCCTGCCAGGTGCCGGATCCGGGCGGCTCCAGCTCGACCAGCACTGTTCCCGCCGGCCGCAGCAACGCCCGGCACCGGCGCAGCAGCGCGATCGGGTCGCCCCCGATGCCGATGTTCCCGTCCAGCAGGACCGCGTGTGCCCAGCGTCCCTCCGCCGGCAACGGGCCGAACAGGTCGGCCCGCACGGCGACCGCGCCCCGGGCCCGGGTCAGCGCCACCGCCCGGGCCGACACGTCCACCCCGAGGGTGGTCAGCCCGGCCACGGTCAGTGCCAGGGTCACCCGGCCCGGGCCGCAACCCAGGTCGAGGGTGGGACCGGTGCAGCGGGTGACCACCGCCGCCTCTGCCATCCCGGCGGGCCCGTGCCACCGGTGCACCGGCAGTCGGCGGCGAAGTCCGTCGGCGGGCACCAGCCAGTGCGCGTTGTCGCCCCGGTCGCGCAGGGCGGCGGCGAAACCGTCCCCGGTCATGCCCGCACCACCATGGCGCGGCGCACCGCCGCGACCTGGCGGGCGAAGCGGCCACCCGGGGTCGCCGCGGCCACCGCCCGCGCGTCCGACCAGTCGTCCACGTCCCGCAGCACCGGCAGCGGCATCGTGCGCAGCCCTCGCCCGGTCAGCGCGGACCACGTCGACCGGCCGGTGCGCGGAGTGGACATCGGCACCCCGCGCAGCGCCACCGCCTGCCGCGGGTCGCGTAGCCCCAGCGCCCACCAGCCGCCGTCGGCGGCCCGTCCCAGCACCGCCTCGGCGTCCGTCAGCCGGCGTACGGCGGCGGCCAGCCGCGCCGGCGTCAGCTGCGGGGTGTCCATCCCGATCTGAAGCACCTGACGGCCGGGGAACGCGTCGGCGACGTCGACGTGGGCGTTCGCGAGTCGGGCCGCGAAATCCACGCCCCGCTGCGGCAGGACCGGCCAACCGGCGACGGCGGCGGTCAGGTCGGCGGCGTCCTCGGCGTCGGTGAGGCGCCCGGCCAACGCCAGCACCGGCGTCACCCCGGGAGTGTCCCGGACGGCGTCCAGGGTGTCGCGCAGCGCGGCGGCGGCCAGTTGGGCGGCCTGGACCGGGGTCGCCGGTGGGCAGAGCCGGGTCTTGACCATGCCGGGCACGGGGGCCTTGGCGACCACCAGCAGCACGGTCACCGGGGGCGCCCCACGGTGCGCAGCACGGTCGCGAAGTCCCGGGTGGCGCGTAGGGTGCCCCGGAACGAGCCGGAGACCTTGGAGCGGGTGCCCGTGGCACGCGGGGCGTACGCGACGTCGAGTTCGTGGATGCGCCAACCCGCGGCGGCGGCCCGGATCAGCAGCTCCAGCGGGTAGCCGAAGGCCCGGTCGGTGACGCCGAGACCGAGCAACGCCTCCCGACGGGCCACCCGCATCGGGCTGAGGTCGCGCAGCGGGACCCCCCGGTGCCGCAGCAGCGCGGCGACCAGCGCCGTTCCGGCCCGGGCGTGCCAGGGCCAGACCCCGACACGGACCGGCCGGCGACGGCCGACGGCCAGGTCGGCGTTGCCCCCGGCGACCGGGGCGACCAGGGCGGGCAGCTCCCGAGGGGAGAATGAGCCGTCGGCGTCCAGGACGCACACCAGTTCGGTCTCGGCGGCCTCGATCCCGGCGTGCACGGCCGCGCCGTACCCCCGACGGCGCTCATGGACCACCCGGGCGCCGTGCCGGGCGGCCACCTCGGCCGAGGCGTCTCGAGAGCCGTTGTCCACCACGATCGCCCGGTATCCGGGCGGCAGCGCGGTCAGCACGGCGGGCAGCGCGGCGGCTTCGTCCAGGCACGGCAGCACCACGTCGATCGGTGTCGGCATACCCCGACGCTAAGTCCGCGCGGGGCCACCCGTTCCGCGTTCGGCCTTACGGAACGCCTACCGGACAGGCACTTCTTACCGTCCGGTGACGTAGCGGCGATTCGGCTGACAGGGGGCGGGGCAGACCGTACCGTCCGGTCGACATGAGACCCGGTGCCACACTTTCCCGCTCGCCCGTTTCCGACCGCGTCCCGGCGCGCGACGGGGGCGACCTGGTCGTGCTGGGCGTCGAGGCGGCGCTGCTGGCCACGGCCGTGGTGATCGGCGCGGTGTTGAACCATCGGGGTCTGGACCTGCACGCCGAGGCCGCCCCGCTCTACGCCACCTGGCGGCCGCACCTGGGCTGGGGCACCCCGGCCGCGCTGGTGGTCGCCGTGGCGGTGCTCGGGCCGGGGCTGCGGTGGGTCCGAGCGGCCCGGTGGGGTCCGCTGCTGTTCGCCGGCTACCTGGCGGCGGTGGCCTGGACGCTCGCCCTGGCGCTGGTGGACGGCTGGTCGGACGGGCTCGCCCGGCGGCTCACTCCGCAGGCGGAGTACCTGCACGAGGTGCCGCGGGTCACCGATGTCGGGCGGATGCTGGTCGGCTTCACCGACCGGATCCTCGACTTCCAGCCGGACTCGTGGTCCACCCACACCGCCGGCCATCCGCCGGGAGCCCTGCTGCTCTTCGTCGGGCTGGACCGGATCGGCCTGGGCGGCGGGACGGCGGCGGCGTTGGCCTGCGTCCTGGTCGGCGCGACCGTGGCGGTGTCCGTGCCGGTCACGCTTCGGGCGCTGGGCGCAGGCGAGGCGGCTCGGGCGGTGCTGCCGTTCCTGGTGCTGCTGCCCGGGGCGGTCTGGGTGGGCGCCTCCGCCGACGGTGTCTTCGCCGGTGTGGTCGCCGCCGGCTTGGCCCTGCTGGCGCTACGGGGGCCCGTGATCGCGCTGGCCGGCGGGCTGCTGCTCGGCTTCGCGCTGTACCTGTCGTACGGCTTCGTGCTGGTTGCGGCACTGGCCCTCGCGGTGCTGGCGTTGCGGCCGGCGCGTCGGCGCGGCGCGATGTTCGCCGGTGCGGCCGGGGTCGTCGCGGTGGTGGTGGTGTTCACCGTCGCCGGCTTTCAGTGGTGGCGGGGGTACGACCTGGTGGTGGAGCGCTACTACCAGGGCTGGGCGGCCGACCGCCCGTACGGCTACTGGGTCTGGGCGAACCTGGCGGCGCTGCTGCTCGCTGCCGGACCGGTGGCCGGGCCGGCGCTGCGCCGCGCACTGCTCGCGGCTCGGGCGGGCCGGGGGGCGGTGACACGGGTCGGAAGTGGTCCGTCGGTCCCGGTGGCCGGCGGCCCGGAGCCGGGTGGTGCGGCGGTGCGCGGCCTCGTGCGGCACCACCGGCTCGTCGCACTCGCGGGGCGGGTCCGGGGGCGCGGACCGACCGTGCTGCTGCCGGCCGCCGCCGCGCTGGCCGTGGCCGCCGCCGATCTGTCCGGGATGAGCAAGGCCGAGGTGGAGCGAATCTGGCTGCCGTTCGCGGTCTGGCTGCTGGTCGCCGTCGCGCACCTGCCCGCGCCGGCTCGGCGTTGGTGGCTGGCGGGGCAGGCGCTGACCGCCCTCGCCGTGAACCACCTGCTGTTCACCGTCTCCTGACCGAACGCCGACCTCGTCGGGGAGCGGGTGGGGCCGCGACCCGGGACGGCCGGGGCGGTCCGCCGGCGGAGTCGCCGGGCGGGCCAGCGGGCGGCGGGTGCGGTGGGGTGGTCAGACCGCCACGGCGGCGGGCTCGCGCAGCGGGTCGGTAGCGAAGGCGGTCACCCCGTCGACGAAGCCGACCCGGGCGGTGTAGCCGAGCAGTTCGCGTGCGCGAGCGGGGTCGGCCACCACGTGCCGCACGTCCGCGGCCCGGGCCCCGTCGACCACCACCGGCGCCGGCCCACCCATCGCCGAGGCCAGGGCGGCGGCCAGGTCGCCGACGGTGTGCGGCTCGCCGGAGCAGACGTTCACCGGCACCAGGCCGTCCGGCGCCGGCGCGGTCAGGGCCAGCAGGTTCGCCCGCGCCACGTCGGTGACGTGCACGAAGTCGCGCCGCTGCCGGCCGTCCTCGTAGACGCGCGGCGGCCGGCCGTCCGCCAGCGCCGACCGGAAGATCGACGCGACCCCGGCGTACGGGGTGTCGCGGGGCATCCGGGGACCGTAGACGTTGTGGTAACGCAGCGCCCACACCCCGCCCCCGGTCTGCCGGCCCCAGGCGGCGGCCAGGTGCTCCTGCGCCAGCTTGCTGGCCGCGTACGTGCTGTGCGGCTCCAGCGGGGCGTCCTCGGGCACGAGCGCCGGGGTGAGGGTGCCGGTGCACTCCGGGCAGGTGGGGTCGTACCGGCCGGCGGCCAGGTCGGCCGGGCGCCGCGGGGCGGGCCGGACGACGCCGTGCCGGGCGCACACGTAGCGCCCCTCGCCGTACACCACCATCGAGCTGGCCAGCACCAGGCGGGACACTCCGGCCCGGTGCATCGCGGCGAGCAGCACCGCGGTGCCGTAGTCGTTGTGGCTGGCGTAGTCGGGGGCGTCCGACGGGTCCAGCCCGTGTCCGACCATCGCCGCCTGGTGACAGACGGCGTCGACGCCGCTCAGCAGGTCGTCGAGCAGCCTCGCGTCCCGGATGTCCCCGACCACCGGGTCGTGCCGGCGGGACCATTCGGGAAGGGCACCGCCGTGTGCCTGCGGCAGCAGCGCGTCCAGGCACACCACGTGGTGCCCCTCGGCGACGAGCAGGTCCGCGACCTGCGATCCGATGAATCCGGCGGCGCCGGTGACGAGTACGCGCATTCCCGTCACGCTAGTCAAACCGATAGCCCCGCGGGCCGGTTCGGGTCGACGTCAGCATTTCCGAAAGGGACCGGCGGTGAGCCCCCCGGTAATGCGGACCGGCGGTGAGCCTTCGGTAATGCGGCAAAGCCAGCCGGCGGGCGGTGCTACCGGTTAGCGTGCT
This sequence comes from Micromonospora sp. NPDC002717, assembly GCF_040295705.1. Lineage (NCBI taxonomy): Bacteria > Bacillati > Actinomycetota > Actinomycetes > Micromonosporales > Micromonosporaceae > Micromonospora > Micromonospora sp. NPDC002717. The sequence continues at coordinate 124,622 of NZ_JBEOVW010000007.1, forward strand.
GCACGAGGGCCCGCCGCGCCGGGCTCGACGACCCGCTGCCAGGAGAAACGTGCCCGCCGATCCGCCGCCAGACCCGCCTCCGGGGCCCGACCCCGGAGAGCCGACGCGGGCGTCCGGCCGGCCCGAGCCCTCCGCCGTGCCACCCCGGCCGCCCGCCGCCGGGACGACCGACAGCCAGGGGTACGCCTACCCGGCGCGGCTGTGGCGGGCGCTGGACCGGCACCGCCCACCGGGTGCCGAGGCTGCCGCCGGCGCCTGGCGCAGCCCGGTACGCGGCCCGTGGCTGACCTCGGTGTTCGGTGCCGTCCTGCTTGCCGCTCTACCGCTGGTGATCATCACCGGACTGTTGGACTGGATCGCCTACGGTCCCCGCCTCGGCCAGGCCCTTCCCCGCGACGTGGGCTGGCTGCACCCGCCCGTCTTCGACTGGCCGACCCGCCCGGCCTGGCTGTTCCGGGTCACCCAGGGCCTGCACGTGACACTCGGCATCGTGCTGGTGCCGGTGGTGCTGGCCAAACTCTGGTCGGTGGTGCCAAAGCTCTTCGACTGGCCGCCGGCTCGGTCGGCGGCTCAGGCGTTGGAGCGACTGTCGCTGTTGCTGCTGGTCGGCGGGATCCTCTTCGAGATGGCCACCGGCCTGCTCGACATCCAGTACGCCTACCTGTTCGGGTTCGACTTCTACACCGCGCACTGGTACGGCGCCTGGGTCTTCACCGCCGCCCTGGTCACCCACGTGGCGATCAAGTTGCCCCGGATGGTCTCCGCGCTGCGCGGTCCGGGCTTCGCGCGTACCCCGCCGGCCGGGACCCGACCGGAGCCGGCGGACCCGGACGGGCTGGTTGCCCGGCGCCCGGGTCCGGCGACGATGAGCCGACGCGGTGTCCTGGCCCTGACCGGGGGCGCCGCGTTGCTGCTCGCGGCGCTGACCGTCGGGCAGAGCATGGACGGCGTGCTGCGCCGCACCGCGCTGCTGCTGCCCCGGGGGCGGCAGCACGGCGACGGGCCGAACGGCTTCCCGGTGAACCGCAGCGCTGCCGCAGCCGGCATCCGGTCCGCCGACACCGGGGCGAACTGGCGGCTCAGCGTGCGGGGCGGCGGCCGCAGCGTGGAGTTGGACCGTAACGGCCTGCTCGCGATGGCCCAGCACACCGCGGACCTGCCGATCGCCTGTGTCGAGGGCTGGTCGACGGCGCAGACCTGGACCGGGGTGCGGCTGCGCGACCTCGCCGCCCTGGTCGGCGTGCCCGAGTCCGCCCCGGCGCGGGTCCGATCGCTGGAACGGAGCGGCCTGTTCCGTCAGGCCCGGTTGCAGCCCAACCAGGTCCGCGACCCGGAATCGTTGCTCGCCCTACGGGTCAACGGTGTCGACCTGTCCCTCGACCACGGCTACCCGGCGCGGATCATCGTGCCGGCACTGCCCGGCGTGCACTGCACCAAGTGGGTCCGGGAGATCGCCTTCGAGGAACGTGCCGATGGTTGAGTTCCGGCGCGGCTACGGCGCCGCGCCCTGGCACCTGCTGCTCCTGCTCGGCTGTTTCGCAGTGACGGGCTGGATCGCGTTGCGGCTGTCCGGGGAACCGGCCGTAGGCCAGATGCTGCTCTGGTTCCTCGGCGCGGTCATCGCCCACGACCTGCTCCTGTTCCCGGTCTACGCGTCGATCGACCGGGGGCTGCGCGCCACCCTAGGGCACCGAGGCGCACCGTCGGCGCTGAACCACGTGCGGGTGCCCGCGCTTGCTGCCGGGCTGCTGCTACTCGTCTACCTTCCCGGCATCCTCGGTCTCGGCGACGAGACATACACGGCGGCGACCGGCCTGGCCCCGCGACCGCTGCTGGCCCGCTGGCTGGCGATCAGCGGGGCGCTCTTCGCCGCCAGCGCGGCGCTCTACGCGTTGCGGCGGCGCTGACCCTTCCGCAGGCCAGGCTTCGCCGGCGTCTGGCGACTGGGCTCGCGACGCCCTGCGCACTTCTGTGGTGATCGGCGACGCGGCAGGTGGACGGGGACTCGACGCAGGGGTCGACGAGGTGAGCGCTCCTGCTGGCTGGCGAAGGAAGTTCGCACGGTGGGTCGCACCGGAAATCGAGTAGACAGGGAACTTGTATCGAGTTACAAGTTGTACACGTGTACAGGATTGGCCAGGAGGTGACGTCGTGCGGGTCATGAGCCGGGACGAGGTGCGCGGTGCGATCGCGAACCTGGACGCGGTCGAGAGCAAGGTCCGCCTGCCGGCCTGGTTCGACGAGGTCGCGTGGGGCAAGCTCGACTACCTCGGGTGGCGAGATCCCCGAGCGCCGTTGCGCGCCTACCTGGTCACCGACATCGACGGCACGGCGTCGGGTGCCTTGCTCCGCCAGAGCCCGAGCCGGGCTGAGCTCGGCGGGCGAGCGGTCATGTGCTCGCTGTGCCACTTCATGCGGCGCTTCAACGAGGTCGCCCTCTTCTCCGCGCCGCGCCCCTCTGCGGACAAGCGCCAGCGGCTGAGCACGCTCGGCATCCTCGTGTGCACCGACCTCGACTGCGCCACGAAGGTGCACAGCGCGCCCGTCCTCGGACCGTTCGACCCACCGGTCGACGAGATCATCCGGGAGCGCAGGGAGGGGCTGCGGATGCGTACCGTCGCGTTCCTACGCTCGGTGTCGAGCACTCCGAGAACCGTACGAGGGAGGAAGTGATGGCGTACCTGGCGCGTGCGGAGCGGCGCCGTTCGATCGTCGAGGCGGGGGCCGCCGTGGTCGAGCGCGACGGCCTGAGTGCGGTGACGGCCAGAATCGTGGCGGACGAACTTGGCGGGTCGCAGGGCCAGATCCACCACCACTTCGCGTCAACCGACGAGCTCGCCGCCGAGGCCTGGCGGCACTACGCCGCGCAGCAGATCGACGAGTACGAGCGCAACGTCGACGGCCTCGAGGCGTACGACGCGCTCGTGCTCTTCTTCGCCGACCTCGTGAGCACCGACGGGGACGGGCACGCGCTGGCGCGGTGGGCCGAGGCGGGCGCACACGCACAGCAGCGCCCCCTCGTCGCGAGGAGCTACGTCGAGACGCTCTCACGGCTGACCGACGTCCTCGCCGCGGTCCTGGCCGGGGACTCCGAGGCAGCGCGGGCGCGAACGGCTGCCTGGCGGATCCTCATGCTCGGCGTCGGGCTCGCCGGGCTCACCCGCATCACCGAGGATTCACCCGTGCCGGCTCGTGACGTCATGCTGTCGGCGATCGGAGCCGAGACGGGCCGACGCTGAACCACACCCTTTCCGGCGACCGCGACGTGCTGGTCGCCGACGAGCGCCCCTGGCGACGCCGATCAGCGGCGGGCGGTCACCTGCGTCGCGAGACGTGGCGCGCGATCGGGCCTGGCGCCGCGGCCAGCGACCGGGCGCCGCCGGCGTGGTCAACCCGGCCATCCGCTGGCCCGGCGCCGCTGTCAGCCCGCGAAGGTGTGCTCGGGGAACCCCGGCACCTCGGGTCGGATCCGGAACAGCGCCCCCGCCGGGGAACGGTCGTCGGCCGGCAGGCCCTGGCGGGAGGTGGTGACGTAGAGGTCAGCGTGGTCGGGGCCGCCGAACGCGCACGCGGTGGGGCGCCGAACCGGCAGCTCCACGACGGCGGTGAGGCGGCCGTCCGGGGCGTACCGGTGGACGGCGCCCCCGTCCCACAGGGCGACCCAGACACCGCCCTCGACGTCGAGGCAGAGCCCGTCCGGCGTGCCCGCGTCGGGCGGCACCGCGACCACCGGCCGTCGGTCGTGCAGCTCGCCGGTGGTCAGGTCGAAGGCGAAGGCGTCCACCCGGTGGGTGGCCGAGTCGACATACCAGGCGGTCCTGCCGTCCCGGGTCCAGGCCAGGCCGTTGGAGACGGTGAGCCCGGTGAGCACCGTCTCGACGGCACCGCTCGGGCTGAGCCGGTGCAGCGCGGCCCGACCCGGCGCGGCGTCGTACGCCATCGAGCCGCAGTAGAAGCGCCCGAGCGGGTCGCATCCGCCGTCGTTCATCCGGATCGACGGGTCCGACCAGAGCTCGGGCAGCAACTCCACCGAGTCGTCCCCGAGCAGCGCGAAGCCCCGCTCGACGGCGGCGACGAGGCCACCGCCGGATCGCGGGCGCAGGGCCGCGACCACCGGGGCGACGTGCCGGCGGCTGACCGCCCCGGTGGCCGGGTCCAGCGCCAGGACGTCCCCGACCAGCATGTCGACCCAGCGCAGACGCTGGTCGTCGGGGCACCACACCGGCCCTTCGCCGTGTCCCGCGACCGCCGGCGTGACCTGTTCCGCGACGACCATCGGACCTCCCTGGTGTGCCGTACGTGGCGTGGGCCGCCCCGTGTCACCGTCGCCGGCGGGGTGCGGCTCGTGCGGTGTTCACAGATAGTCGGCCGGCCAGTGGAAGGCCCCGGGCGCGCCGGTGATCGCGGCCAGGTGGTCGGGTGCCGCGTGGATCGGCCGGACCATGCCGGTGGCGTCGGCCTCGGTCACCGGGTCGGCCAGGAGACACGGTAGCGCCGCCTCGATCGCCGGGTCGGCCGGCAGCCGGGCCGTACAGTGCCGTACGTCGCGTTCGGCGGCGGTGCGGGCGACGACGCCGAACAGGGCGCGCAGGGCGTCCGGCCGGTCGGGGCGGGCAGCGGCCTCGACCACTCGGACGCGCCCGGGAGACCACTGCGCGGCCAGGTAGCCCGCCGTGCGGCCGCGGTGCCGGGCCACCAGCAGCTCGGTGGGTGGGGCGTACCAGACCGGGACCCGGAGCCGCCAGTCGTCGGCGTCCCGCACGGTGCTCAGCGGCCGGTGCGCGTTGAACGACTCGTGCACGGGGGCGAGTTCCGCCCAGTCCACCGGGGATCGCGCCCGCACGGTCCAGTCCGGCGGCAGGGGAGTGCCCGCTGCCGGTCGACCGCTCGGGTGGCGCAGGGTGAACGTGTCGTAGCCGCTGCTCAGGTAGACACCCGGTGTGCCGGTGAACAGCAACGACCAGGCGCAGCCGTCCGCTGCCATCGCCGCGACGGCCAGGTCGAGCAGGCGGCGGATGTGACCCCGACCGCGGGCCTGGACCCGGGTGGCGACGTTGGCGACGCCGCCGACCAGGTCGACGCCGCCGGCGGCGTTGCGTACCCGGCGGGGCAGGTAGTAGACGGCGGCGACGACCGCTCCGGCCTCCACCGCGACGAACGTGCGTCGGAAGCGGTCGCGGTCGTGGGCGTAGAGCCGGGTCACGTGCGCGTCCGGGAACGCCTCGGCCCACGTGGCGTAGAGCGACGGTACGTCCGCCGGCGTGGCCGGACGGTACTCGACGGGGGCGGTCACGCGGGCGCGAGCACGTTGCGCTGCCGGCCGAGCCCGTCGATCGCCGTCTCCATCACGTCGCCGGCCGCCAGGTAGGGGAACCGGCCGGACAGCGCCACCCCCTGCGGGGTGCCGGTGTTGAGGACGTCGCCCGGTTCCAGCACGGTGAACTGGGACAGGTGCCAGATCAGGTACGCCACGTCGAAGATCATGTCGGCCGTGCGGGAGTCCTGCCGGGGCTCGCCGTTGACCCACGAACGTAGCCGCAGCGCCTGCGGGTCGCCCACCTCGTCCGGCGTGACCAGCCACGGGCCGAGCGGGTTGAAGGTCTCGCACGACTTGCCCTTGGACCACTGGCCACCGGGATCCGCGAACTGGTAGTCCCGTTCGGACACGTCGTTGGTGACCGCGTAACCCGCCACGTGGGCCAGCGCCTGAGCCGGGGAGTCCAGGTAGCGGACGCGTCTCCCGATCACCACGGCCAGTTCCACCTCCCAGTCGGTCCTCGTCGAGCCACGCGGCACCAGCACCTGGTCGTACGGGCCCACCACGGTGTTCGGCGACTTGTGGAACAGGATCGGCTCGCCGGGCGGGGCGACCCCGGACTCGGCGGCGTGCGCGCTGTAGTTCTGCCCGATGCAGAGCACCGCCCCGGGGCGGGCGATCGGGGCGCCGATCCGCTCCCCGGTCACGTCGAGCAGCGGCAGCGGCCCCGCCGCTCGCACGCGCTCGACGGGGTCAGTGGCGAGGAACGCCGCGTCGATGTCGGCGGTGATCCCGCTCAGGTCGAAGTGGTTGGCGCCGTCGAACAGCACCGGCCGCTCGGCGCCGACCGGGCCGATTCGCATGAACTTCATGATTTCCTCTCTGCCGACAGCGGGCCGCGGGCGGGCCCGGGTCCAGCGCGTACGGATCGGGTGGGGGACGGCGGGTCAGCCGGTGTGGGCCAGCATCTCGGGCGTCACCGCGTGGGCGAGGGGTCGACCGGTCACGTACCGGATGATCTCGTCGACGACGATCTCGCCCTGCCGCCGGCGACCCTGCACGGTCCCGGCGGCCTGGTGCGGGGTGAGCAGCACGTTGGCCAGCGCCCGCAGCGGGTGGCCGGTGGGCAGCGGCTCCTCGTCGAAGACGTCCAGCGCGGCGTCGATCCGGCCGCGGGACAGCTCCACGACGAGCGCCGCCTCGTCGACCAGCCAGGACCGGGCGGTGTTGACCAGCCCGGCGCCGTCGGGCAGCAGCGCCAACTCGCGGGCACCGAGCAGGTGCCGGGTCTCCGGCAGGGTCGGTGCGTGCAGCGCGACGATCCGGCTACCGGCGAGCAGTTCGTCCAGGCCGACCAGCCGGACGCCGAGCGCGGCGGCGTCCGCCGTGGTCAGCGTCGGGTCGTACACGCTGGTCTCCGCCCCCAGGGCCCGGACCAGCTCCAGGTACGCCCGCCCGGTGCGGGACGCGCCGACGACGCCGACCGGGCAGCCGAGGATCTCGTGCCGGGGTGGCGCCTGTTCCGCCCGGCTCCAGGTCGTGCCGCCGCGCAGCGCGTGGTCGAAGCGGGGCGTCTGGTGCAGCAGGGCCAGGGTGAACGCGAGCGCGACCTCGGCCACCGACCGGGCCATGCCCTGCCCCGCCTGGGTGACCGTGATGCCGCGGGCGAACACCTCGGGGGTCACGAACGGCTTGACCGACGCGCCGGTGTGCGCGACCAGCCGGAGCGCGGGGGCGCGGTCCAGCAGGGCCGCGTCGAGCCGAGGAACGCTCCAGGAGGTCACCAGCACCTCGGCCCGGGCCAGCAGCGGCGCCAGGTCGGTGCGGGTGAGTGCCGCGTGGTCGTCGACCAGCGTGGCGTCGGTGACGGTGGTCAGCCGGTCGCCGACCCGGTCGGGGAAGAACTGGGCGCGCAGCGTGGCCGGTACGGACACCACGGTGACCGGACGGTGCCCGCCGGGGAGCGTGGTCACGGGCCGGCCGTCCACCGGCTCGAGCCTGCCGGCCGCGCCGGCCCCGGGGGGCTCACCGGAGCCAGTCATCGCGACGCTCCGCGACGAAGTCGTCGTCCGTCAGCCACGGGTAGGCGGTGCTCACCCGGGTCAGCTCCTCGGCCTGGCCGGGCGACAGCCCCTCGGCCGGGTCGAGGCACCACACCCCGTCGAGCAGCCCCTGCCGGCGCAGCACCTCGTGGACCCCGGCGATGCAGCCGTCGAAGTCGTTCGCCGCGTCGAACACCGCCGCGTTCGCGTCCGTGAGCGCCGCCGCGCGGGCGGTCAGCTCCGCCAGCGCCGCCGCGTCGCCGGAGCGGGCCGCCCGCACCCGGTCGAACATCGCCACCGCCGCGCGGGTCCACACCGCCCACTGGCCGAGCAACCCGCCGGCGAACCGGCGGCCGGCGAACTCGCCGAGCAGGTCGCCGAGGATGTTGTCGTCGTTGCCGGTGTACAGGGTCACCTCCGCGCCCCGGTCGGCGGCGGCGATCCCGCGCACCGCCTCCAGGGTGCGGTACCTGTCGAACGGGGCCAGCTTCACCGCGACCACCGACGGCAGGTCGGCGAACGCCCGCCAGAACGCCGGGGACAGGCGCGGGCCGCCGATGGCCGGCTGGAGGTAGAAGCCGATCACCGGCAGCACTTCGCCGACGGCGCGCGCCCGCTGGAGCAGGTACGCCTCGTCGGCGCCCGGCACGACGGGGGACAGCAGCACGGCGTGGTAGCCCAGCCCGGCCGCCAGCTCGGCCTCGGCGACGGCCTGGACGGTGGGGCCGCACGCCCCGGCGACCTTCACCACCGGCCGGCCGGCCTCGGCGTCGACGGTCTCGGCGGCCAGGGCGAGCACCGGCCGCAGCAGTCCGGCCTCCCGGACGGCGAACTGGGTGGTGTGCACGCCGACGGCGAGTCCGCCCGCCCCGGCGGCCAGGTAGTAGCGGGTCAGCGCTCGCTGCCGCCGCTCGTCGAGGCGACGGTCGGCGGTCAGCGCCAGCGGGTGCGCCGGGATGACGGTGCCTTCGCGCAGCAGTTCCAGGGACACGGTCAGAACCTCCCGTCGCGGACGGCGAACTTGGTGGGCTTGCCGGAGGTCGGCAGCCCGGAGGCCAGCCAGTCGGCCTGCCAGTCGATCAGGGTGCCCAGCGGGACGTCCGGGTAGCCGAACAGCGCGTGGCAGCGGGTGGCGTCGTTGAGCAGTGCCGTGGGCGCCTCGGTGCCGGCGTACGTCACCGGCCTGCCCAGGTGCGCGCCGAACCGGGCGGCGATCCGGCGTACCGGCGCGGTCTCCGGGCCGGTCAGGTTCAGGGTGCACACGTCGGCGCTGGCGTGCCGCAGTGCCCGCAGGGCGACCTCGTTGGCGTAGCCCTGCCAGACCACGTTGACGTGGCCGGTGGTGACGTCGACCGGGTCGCCGGCCAGCACCGCCTGCCCGATGTCGGCGAGCACCCCGTAGCGCAGGTCGACGGCGTAGTTGAGCCGCAGCACCGCGACCGGGGTGCCCCGGGTCGCGGCGGCGTGCGCGAAGACCTGCTCGCGGCCGAGGCAGCTCATCGCGTAGTCGCCGACCGGGCCGGTCGGGTCGGTCTCCACGCAGCCGCCGGAGGCCACCGGCACCATCGGGTAGACGTTGCCGGTGGAGAACGCGGCGATCCGGGCGGCCGGGTAGCGGCGGGCCACCGCGGCGGGCAGCACCGCGTTGACCATCCAGGCCAGGTGGGGGGCGGTGGCGGTGCCGAACTTCGCGCCCACCATGAAGATCACGTCGCGGGCGTCGGGCAGGCCGCCCAGGTCGCCGTCGCCCAGCAGGTCGAACGCCACCGGCTCCACCCCGTCGGCGGCCAGCGCGTCGGCCGCCGCCCGGTCCGACCAGCGCGACACCGCGTACACCCGGTCGCCGGTGCGGCCGGCGGCGTCGAGCCCCCGGCGGGCCAGCCGGCACAGCGACGGGCCCATCTTGCCCCCGGCGCCGAGCACCACCAGGTCGCCGGAGTCGCCGGCCAGGTCGGCGACGAGCGCCGCCGACGGCCGGGTCAGCCGGTCCTCCAACTCGGACTCACTGTTGAACACTGGTCTTCTCATCGGATTCCTTCGTGGATACCCCGCCTTCAGGCAGGAGGGAAACGGAAACTCTGCGGAGCAGGTAGAAAAGTCGATTCGCCGTCAAGGGCGGATCGGCGTCTACCCGCATGGCGTCGCAGGTTTACAAACAGATGTGCGAATATGTGAGCCGTGTCCAGGAGCGTGAAGCGGGCTTTCAAGTACCGCTTCTACCCGACCGGGGCGCAAGCCGCTGAGCTTGAGCGCACGTTCGGCTGTGTCCGGAAGGTCTACAACCTGGCGTTGGCCGCCCGTACCGAGGCGTGGACGCTGCGGCAGGAACGGGTCAATTACAACGCCACCTCGGCGATGCTGACCGCCTGGAAGAAGACTGAGGAACTGGCCTACCTCAACGAGGTTTCCTCCGTGCCGTTGCAGCAGGCGCTGCGCCACTTGCAGGCGGCATTCACGAACTTCTTCGCCAAGCGGGCCGGTTACCCCACCTTCAAGAGCAAGAAAAGATCTCGCCGGTCGGCGGAGTACACCACCAGCGCGTTTCGCTACCGAGACGGGAAGCTCACCCTGGCGAAGATGCCCGAGCCGCTGGACATCGTGTGGTCGCGCCCCCTGCCCGAGGGTTCGACGCCGTCCACGGTGACCGTCTCCCAGGACGCGGCTGGCCGCTGGTTCGTGTCCCTGCTCTGCGATGACGTGATCCCGGACGCCCCGGCCGCGAACGCCGCCGTCGGGGTAGACGCCGGACTCGACAGCCTGCTCACTCTCTCCACCGGCGAGAAGATCGTCAACCCCCGGCACGAACGCGCCGACCGGGCCCGACTTGCCCGCGCCCAGCGGGACCTGTCCCGCAAGGAGAAAGGCTCGGCGAACCGGGCCAAAGCCCGGCTCAGGGCGGCCCGGGTTCACGCCCGCATCGCCGACCGGCGACGGGACTACCTGCACAAGTTGACCACTCGACTCGTTCGTGAGACGCAAACGATCGTGATCGAGGATCTGACCGTGCGGAACATGCTCCGTAACCACCGCCTGGCCCGCGCCATCTCGGACGCGGCGTGGCGGCAGTTCCGCACGATGCTGGAGTACAAAGCCGACTGGTACGGCCGTGAGCTGATCACGGTCGACCGCTGGTTTCCGTCCTCCAAGCTGTGCTCGGCCTGCGGGGCGCTGGCCGAGAGGATGCCGCTGGACGTGCGGACGTGGGCGTGCCGATGCGGTGCTGTCCACGATCGGGACGTGACCGCGGCGCGCAACATTCTGGCCGCCGGGCTGGCGGTGTCTGCCTGTGGAGCTGGTGTAAGACCTCAACGGGAGTCCTCCCGGACGGGGCGGCCGGCGGTGAAGCAGGAAAACTTTGGGGCGACCCAGGGAATCCCCTTCCTTCAGGGAGGTGAGGATGTCAACCCTTGATTCCGGACATCGTGACGCCCTCGGTGAAGTACCGCTGGCCGACGAGGTAGGCGGCGAAGATCGGCACGAACGCGACGACCGAGCCGGCGAGCATGACGTTGAGCGGCACGTTCTCCTGCTGGAGGGAGGCGATGCCGACAGTGAGCGTGCGCATGTCCCCGCTCTGCCCGATGATCAGCGGCCAGAGCAGGTCGTTCCAGTGCCACAGGAAGACGAACACGCCGAGGGTGGCCAGGATCGGCTTGCACAGCGGCAGCACGATCTGCACGAACATCCGCCACTCCGACGCGCCGTCGATGCGCGCCGCCTCGAACAGTTCGTCCGGCAGGCCCTGGATGAACTGCCGCATCAGGAAGACCGCCTGCGCGTTCGCGAGCGTCGGCAGGATCAGCCCCCAGTAGGTGTCCACCCCGCCGACCTTCGCGATCAGGATGAAGGTCGGGATGAGGGTGACGTGGTAGGGCACCATCACCATCGCCAGGAACGACCAGAACATCGTCTCCCGGCCGGGGAAGCGCTTCTTCGCGAACGCGTACCCGGCCATCGCGGCGAGCAGGAGCACCGCGACGACGCTGACCACCGAGTAGATCGTGGTGTTCAGCAGCCACCGCAGGATGCTCCGCGAGTCGAGCACGGTGGCGTACGCGTCGAGGTCGATCGGCCACGGCAGCAGGCTGCCGGGGAACTCGACGGCAGCGGTCGGCTTCAGGCTCAACACGACCATCGCGTAGAACGGGAACAGGGTGACCACGCTGGCGACGGCGAGCAGCACGTACCGCAGCGCGGTGCCGGCCAGTCCGGGCTGCAACGCCCGGTACGACCGACGCCGCCGCATCGCCGGCGGGGGTGGCGTGGTGGGCGCGGGCGTGGGGGCGGTGCTCGTGGCGGTCACTTGTTCCTCCCGAGGGCCAGCCGCTGGACCAGGGCGACGACCAGGGTCATCACGAACAGGGCCACCCCGATCGCGCTGGCGTAGCCGAGGTCGAAGTACTTGAAGCCCTGGTCGTACAGGGCCATGACGAGGGTGTAGCTGGCGCGGGCCGGGCCGCCGCCGGTCATCGCGTACACGAGGTCGAAGACCTGGAAGGAGGCGGTGGTCTCGATCACCAGCAGGAAGAACAGGACCGGCTTGAGCTGGGGCAGCACGATCCAGCGGAACCGCTGCCACGGGCCGGCGCCGTCGGTGAGCGCCGCCTCCTCCTGCTCGCGGGGCAGGTCCTGGAGCCGGGCCAGCACGATCAGCATGCCGTACCCGAAGTGTGACCAGACGCCGACCAGCGCCAGCGCCGGCACCACCAGCGTGCTGGAGGCCAGCCACGAGTCGTCGGGCAGGCCGAGCCAGCCCATGATCCGCGACCACGGGCCGTCGGAGGAGAACACCCAGGAGAAGACGGTGGCGACGAGGACCAGGCTGGTGACCACCGGCAGGAAGAACACCGACCGGAAGAGGCCGACGCCGCGGAAGCCGCGCCGGACCAGCAGCGCCAGCCCGACGGACACGGCCACGGTCAGCGGCACGTACAGCAGGGTGTAGGCGACGGTGACCCGCAGCGACTGCCAGAACACCGGGTCGTCGACCAGGTGGCGGGCGTTGTCCAGCCCGGTCCACTCGGCTTCGCCGCCGATCGTGTACTCCATGAAGCCGAGCACCAGCCCGGCGATGGCCGGGCCGAAGCGGAACGCCAGGAACAGCAGGAACGCGGGGAGGACGAAGAGCAGACCCCATCGTGCCTCGCGCCGGGCGATCACCCGCCGGGCCCTGCGGGCCGGCAGCTGAGCAGGTACGGCCATCTCGCCATCCTCTTCGCGGGTACGGACCGGCCGACGTGGCCGGTCTGGTGGTGCCCGGCCCGCCGCCGCGACGCGGCGACGGCGGGGCCGGTGTGGGTCAGAGCAGCGCGTCGGCGGCCTTGGCCGCGTCGGCGAGGGCCTGCTCGGGGGTCTTCTTGCCGATCAGCGCGGCCTGGATCTCGGGGCCGAGCACGCCCATCACCTCGCGGCTCTTCTCGTTCAGCGAGCCGACGGTCATGCTCGGCAGGGTCTTCTCCAGCTCGCCGTTGACCGGGTCCTGGGCGTAGAGCGAGCCGGCGGACTTCTTCGTGGAGAAGTAGCCGCCCGCCGTGTCGTACGCGGTGGCCACGGACGGCTGGGTGGCGAAGGTGATCCACTCGCCGGCGGCCTTCTTGGCCTTGCTGCCCTTGAGCATCGACAGGCTGCCCACCGCGCCGTAGCCGACGCTCCTGACGTCGGTCAGCGGCGGGAAGATCTTGATGTTCTCCTTGCCCCAGAACGTCTCGACGTCGGCCGGGACGTGCTGCCAGGTGCAGGCCACCTTGTTCTTGGCGACGTTGGTCTGCTCGAAGGCGGGGATGTTGGTGAGCAGGTCCTTCTCCACGTAGCCGCCGTCGACGAGCTGCTTGAGGAAGGTCAGCGCCTTGACGCCCTCGGGGCCGTCGAACGCCACCGACTTGCCGTCGGCGCCGAACACGTCACCGCCGGCCTGCCACAGCAGGGGGTAGAAGGACTGGTTCAGGGTGGCGTTCGGGTCGGCGTAGTAGTTGGTCACGTCGAAGCCCTTGGCCTTGAACGTCGGCGCGAGGGCGAGCAGGTCCGCCCAGGTCCTCGGGTAGTTGGTGACGCCGGCGGCGGCGAACACCTTCGCGTTGCACATCAGCGGGTTGGCGCTGGTCAGGATGGGCGCGCCGAGCATCTTGCCGTCCTGGGTGACCGCCTCGCGGAGGTTGTCCAGGTAGTCGGCCTTCGCGTCGGCCGGCAGGTACTCGTCGACCGGTTCGATCATCTTGCCGAACTTCCCGAGCTGGTCGGGGATCAGGTAGACCACGTCGGGGCCCTTGCCGCCGGCGATCGCGGCGGTCAGCGACTCCTCCCGCTTGGCCCACGGGAAGATCTCGACCTTCACGTCGACGTTCGGGTGGTCGGCCTCGAACGCGGCGACCTGCTTGTCCCAGAAGCCCCGGTGGGTGGCCTCGTCGGGGATCACCGGGTAGATCCACATGGTGACGTTCTGCTTGTCGCCGCCGGCGTCGGACTCGCCGCCGCACGCGGTGAGCAGCCCGGCCGCCAGCGCGGCGACCGCGACCGGCGCGAACCTGCGAACTCGCATCTGTCCGTTCCTCTCTGAAGGGTTCACTGCGCGGGCACGGTGACGACCGTGCCGGTGTGCCGGGCCGCCTCGGCGGCGAAGACCGCGAGGTGGCTGGCGAGGGTCTCGTCCAGTCCGGACCGGATGTGCCGGCCGTCGCCGGTGGCGACGGCGCGGACGAAGGCGTCCATCAGCCCGGTGTCGCCGCCGCCGTGGTCGTCGGCGGCGGTGGACCCGCCGACCGTGCCGGCGTCGAGGACCTCGATCCGGTCGGTGCGGAAGTCGTGCACCCGGACCCGCTCGCCGTCGCCGGAGAGCGAGCCGTGGGTGCCGAACAGTTGGGTCTGGCGGTGGGTCTGTTCGGTGAAGGCGGCCATGGTGAAGGTGGCGGTGACCCCGCCGGTCAGCTCCATCGCCACGACCTGGTGGTCGACGACGTCGTTGTCGCCGGCGTAGACGCAGCGCCCGTACGGGCCGGTGCGCAGCGCCTCGACCAGCGCGGCCTCGTCGGTGCCGTCGGTGACCACGCTGACCGGCCAGATCGGCCCGTGCTCACGCAGCACCGGCAGGTACAGCTTCGGCGCCGAGTACGGGCAGTCCGGCTCGACCGGGCAGTCCAGGCACCGCTGCGCGGCGCCGGCCGGGGCCTGGTCGGGCCGGAAGTGGCGCAGCCCGCCGAAGCTGGCGACGCGTTCGATGCGCCGGCCGGTGACGTAGCCGAGCCAGTCCAGGTCGTGGCTGGACTTGGCCAGCAGCATCGGGGTGGCCAGGTCCTCCCGCCGCCACGGGCCGCGCACGTAGGAGTGGGCGTAGTGCCACCAGCCGACCGGTTCGAGATGCTGGACGCTGACGATCTCGCCCAGCACCCCGCTGTCGACCACCCGCTTCACCAGGTCGGTGTAGGGGGTGTAGCGCAGCACGTGGCAGACGGCGAACAGCACCCCGGTGGCGCGGACCGCGTCGACGATCTCCCGGCACTGGTCCGCCGTCGGCGCGAGCGGTTTCTCCACCAGCAGGTGCCGGCCCGCCTTGGCGAACGCGACGGCCGGCTCCACGTGCATCCGGTCCTGGGTGGCCACGACGACCGCGTCGGCCGGCGCGTCCGCCGCCAGCAGGTCCCGCCAGTCGGCGTACTCCGCCGCGCCGGGGTGGGCGGCGGTGATCAGCCCCCGCTGGTGGGGGCGCGGGTCGGCGACCGCGACGAGCCGCGCGCGTGCGGGGTTGGCGGCCACCCACCGGGCGTACGTCTGTCCCCGGTTTCCGGCGCCCACCAGCGCCACCCGCACCGGCCGGTCCTGCTGTTCCACCTGTTCCTCGCCTTCTCTCTCGCTCGCCGTCGCCGCGTTCAGACCGTCAGGTTTCCGGCGTCGCGCACCCGGGGCGAGGCGGCGGGCAGCTCCCGGGCCACGCCCTCCTCGACGCACCCGGTGTGGTGCAGGTACGACCCCTCGCCGAAGCCGGCGTCGGCGAGCCGCAGCTTCCCGCCGGTGAACTGCGCCCCGACGGCGGAGTACCGGTTGGTGCCGGCGTCGACGCTGACGTGGGCGGTGCCGGCGTCGACGGTGCTGCTGCGGTAGCCGCCCAGTTCCCACCGCACGACGCCGGTCGCCGCGGCGCGGGACAGCAGCGCCTTCGCCGCGTTCGTCCCGCTGAACAGGGCCCCGGATCCGACGCTGATCCGCTGGTCGGCGGTGCCGGCGAGGCGGATGCCGGTGTCGGTGAACGTGCCGCCGGAGAGGCGCAGGTCGGCGGACTTCACGGTGACCGGCGCGGCGTCGGGGGCGCCGACGAACGTCACGTCGGTCAGGTGCAGCCGCCCGGTGCCGCTGAAGGTGTGGCCGTTGACCCCCCGGAGCGTGGTGCGGACCAGGTGCACCGGGGTGGTGACGCTGGCCTGCACCACGTCGGTGCCGGCGGTGGCGAGGGTGAAGGAGCAGCCCTCGATGACGTTCGGCCGCTGCGACCGGGTGGACTGCTGGGAGATGATCAGCGTGTCGTCGGCGGAGCAGCCGCGCAGTTGCACGCCGTCGGCGTTGACCCACATCATCCCGGAGCCGGCCAGCCCGGCCTTGCGGATGACCTGCACGTCCTCCAGGGTCAGGTCGGTGACCTTCACCCGGGCCACGAACCAGGAGCAGACGTGCTTGCGTACGGTGATGCGCTTGGCCGCCGAGCCCCAGGCCGCTCCGGAGTTGGCGAAGGTCATCAGCCCGGAGTTGCCGGTGTAGACGAGGTCGTGCTCGTACTGGCCGTGGGTGACGAACGGACCCTGGTCGTCGCCGTCGCCGTGACAGTTGGTGACGTAGCAGTACGCCGAGGCGGTCCAGTCGTTGAGGTGCCGGGCGTTGGAGGTGCGGCAGTCCTCGACGTGCCCGTACAGGCAGTAGATCTGCTGGGTCAGGTAGCCCGCGCCGCCCCAGGTGACCGAGGTGGGGTTCTTCAGGGTGCACCGGGTGGTGTGGAAGTACGTGCACCAGCGGCGCATGATCACCGGCCAGAACGTGCCGGTGGCGTCGACGTCGGCGACGTCGCAGTGCACGGCGTACTCGTAGGCGATCGGGTGGGAGCCGGTGTACTGGTCGCCACCGTTGCCGGTGAACACCAGGTCGCGTACGTGCACCCGGCTGACCGGCTTGACCCGGGTCCAGGTGAGGGTGCGTCCGGGGGCCAGCTCCCAGCCGTTCTTGTAGTTGACCCGGATGTGGGTGCCGTCGACGATCTGGGTGACCTGGACGAGCTTCTGCAGCTCCTTCTCCCAGCGGCCGGCGAGCTGGTTGACCTCGACGGCGTACCACTGGCCGACGGCGAACGCGCCGGAGTCGGCGACCTGGAAGGAGTCCCAGCCCTCCCGGACCGGCTCGGTCAGGGCGTGGGTGCGCACCTCGTCGGTGACCGTGCCACGGAAGAACAACACGGCGGCGAACGGGTCGTCGCGGCCGGCGTCCTCGATCCCGTCGGTGGACATGGTGTGCCCGCCGAAGTCGAGCACGAGGTCGCTGCGGGTGAACCGGTGCCGCTTGACGAAGTGCAGGTCGGAGTGGGCCTCGATGCGGTGCACCGACGGGTCGTTCACCATGGCGTCCAACGCGGCGTCGGCGGGGGTCTTCGCGTCGAAGATGCCGAAGTGCCGGAACTCGACGACGCCGTCGTGCAGCTGGAGCCAGCGTCCGGGGCCGGGCCGGTCGCCGTGCGGGTCGAGCACGGTGCCGCCGTTGCCCGCGGCGGTGCTGGCCGCGTTCCAGCGGACGAAACGGGCGCCGCCGTCGCCGGCGGCGTAGTGCCCGTCGACGTGCACGACCCGCCCGTCGTGCAGGGTGCCGGGATTCAGGCTGAGCAGGGCGGCGACGGTGCCGACGTGCAGGACCGCGTCGAGGCCGGGGGCCAGGGGGTTCGCCGTGCTGTCGGGCTCGGGGGCGGCGGACGCGGCGGTCGCGGGGGCGAGGGTGAGGGCGGCGCCGGCGAGGGCGAGCCCGCCGACCCCGGTGGCGCGCAGCAGGGTGCGGCGGGAGGTCGGTTCGGAACGGTCCATGGGGGTGTCTCCTCTTCCAGGGGGGCGAGGCGATCAGAGGGTGAGGTTGTCGCCGGTGGCGACGCGGGCGGAGTCGGCGGGCAGTTCGCGGGCGACCCCCTCCTCGACGCACCCGGTGTGCAGCAGGGTGGAGGCGGCGCCGAAGGCCGCGTCGGCGAGCGCCAGCCGCCCGCCGGAGAAGCGGGCGCCGACGGCCCGGTACCGGTTGACGCCGGTGTCGATGCGCACGTGCGCGGTCTCCGCGTCGGCCGCCGCGCTGCGGTAGTCGCCCAGCTCGATCCGGACCGCGCCGGTGCCGGCGGCCCGGGTCAGCAGCGCCCGGCGGGCGTTGCTGCCGGTGACCACCGCACCGCCGTCGACGACGAGGCGCTGGTCGCGGACGGCGGACAGCTCGATGCCGGTGTCGGTCAGGGTGCCGCCGCGTACCACCACCTCGGCCGCGCCGATCAGCAGCGGTGCCGCGCCCGGCGCCCCGGTCAGGGTGCAGTCGGTGAAGTGGACGGGGCCGGCGCCGCGCATGATCGCGCCGTCCAGGCCGCGGAAGGTGGTTCGGACGAAGTGCACCGGGTTGCTCACCGGGGTCTGCACGATCACCGTGCCGGCGGGCTGGTCGAAGTCGCAGTCGGCGATGACCGTGGGCCGGCGGGAGCGGGTCGAGCGCTGGGCGATGCTCAGCGTCCGCGCCGAACAGCCGCGTAGCTGCGCGCCGTCGGCGTTGACCTGGAGCGTGCCGGCCGGGTCGAAGGTGGAGCGGGCGACGACCCGCACGTCCTCCAGGGTCAGGTCGGTGATCTTGGTGCCGGCGACGAACCAGGAGCAGACGTGCCGGCGGACGGTGATCCGCTTGGCGCTGATGCCCCATTGGCCACCGCTGTTGGCGATGTCCATCAGGCCGGAGTTGCCGGTGAAGACGAGGTCGTGCTCGTACTGGCCGTGGGTGGTGAACGGGTTGCCTCCGGCGTCGTCGCCGTCGCCGTGGCAGTTCTCCACCGTGCAGTACGCCGAGGCGGTGAGGTCGTTGAGGTGCCGGGCGTTGGAGCTGCGGCAGTCCACGACGTGCCCGTACAGGCAGTAGATCTGCTGGGTGAGGTAGCCGGCGCCGCCGTACATCACGGTCGGCGGGTTCTTCAGGGTGCAGTTGGCGGTGGTGAAGTGCGTGCACCAGCGGCGCATGATCACCGGCCACCAGGTGCCGGTGGCGTCGATTCCGGAGACGTCGCAGCGCACCGCGTACTCGTAGGCGACCGGGTGGGAGCCGCTGTACTCGCGGTCGTCCGGCCCGGACCCGGGGTACTCGCCGGTGAAGGCGACGTGGCCGAGGAAGACCATGTTGCGTACGTGGGCGTGCTGGACCGGCTCGACCCGCCGCCAGGTGATCGTGCGTCCGGGCTCCAGCGTCCAGCCGTTGAGGTAGCCCACCCGGATGTGGGTGCCGTCGACGATCCCGGTGACCTGGACCATCTTCTGTAGTTCGCGCTCGTCGGCGCCGGTGAGGGCATTGCTGGTGGCGGTCCACCACTGGCCGACGGTGAAGCGCCCCGAGTCGGGCACCGGGAACACGTCGGTCAGCTCGGGCACGGTCTCGGTGAGGGTGTGGGTGACCGTCGTGTCGGTCACCGCACCCCGGAAGTAGAGCACCGCGCCGAACGGGTTGTCGTGGGTGTTGCGCTCGATGCCGTCGGTGTGCACCGTGTGCCCGCCGAAGTCCAGCTCGATGTCGCTGCGGCCGAAGGTGTGCCGCTTGACGAAGCGCAGGTCGGTGTGGGCCTCGATCCGACGGATCGCCGGGTCGGCGACCATCGCGTCCAGCGCGGCGTCGGCGGGGGTGTCCCGGCCGAAGATCCCGAACATCCGGAAGTCGCCGACCCCGTCGTGCACGGCCGACCACCGGCCGCGCCGGTCACCGCGCCCGCCCGGGTACGGGTCGTGCACGGTGCCGCCGTTGCCGGCGGCGGTGCTGGTGGGGTCCCAGCGCAGCAGCATGCCGCCGCCGTCGCCGGGGGTGTGGTAGCCGGCGACCCGTGCCAGCGTGCGGGCCGTCAGCGCGGCGGGGGTGAGGTCGGCCAGGTCGGCGACGGTGTCGACGCGCAGGACCTGGTCGTGGGGGGTGGGAACGGACGTGCCGAGTAGACCCATGGAGAGCCTCAACCTTCGCGGTCCCGCCGGCCGGCGGGTGCGCCGGACGGCGGTGCTGGGGGTCTGTGGGCGCCGCGGGGCGCCACAGGACGGGGGAAGGTCGGGCAAACGCGCGAGGCGCGCAGGCGGCGGAGCTGCTGACCGGAACGCCCGGTGCCGGGGCTGCGGCACGACGGGAGTCAGCTGGTTCGCCCGAGACGGTCGCGGCCGGGCCGCGACGCTGGCGGAACGTTAAACAGCAGGTGAACCCGCTGTCAAGGGGTCTGTTCCGCCGGGACGTGGCCGAGCCGGCCGGAGATGGCGTCGGCGGCCTGGCGCACCTGTCGTCCCAGCTCCTGGTATCGCCAGCTGGGTAGGCCGAGCTTCAGCCCGGTCACGCTGATGGCTCCGCAGCACGCGCCGGTGTGGTCGCGCAGGGCGCTGCCGATGCAGAACACCCCCTCGGCGTCCTCCTCGTCGTCGAGGGCGTACCCGGCGCGGCGGACGTCGGCCAGGTGGGCCAGCAGGGAGTCCAGGTCGCAGATGGTGTGGTCGGTGCGCCGGGGCAGCCCGACGCGGCCGATCAGCTCGGCGACCTGCGGCGGGGTCATCTCGGCCAGCAGGGCCTTGCCCAGCCCGGTGCAGTGCGGCAGCTCGCGCGTGCCCATCCGCAGCTCGATCTGGATCCGCTCGCCGTTGCTGACCTGGTCGACGACGACCGCGTGTGCCCCCTCGGGGACGGCCAGCCGGGAGCTGAGCCCGGTGTCGCGGGTCAGCCGGGTCAGCACCGGGCGGGCGATGTCGCGCAGCGAGAGCTGCTCCTGGGCGCGGACGCCGAGGCGCGCCAGGGACATCCCGAGCCGGTAGCGCCGGTTCATCCCCTCGCCGTCGTCGGCGGCCAGGCCGTGGTGGCACAGGGTGTGCAGGGTGGCGAACGCGGCGCTCTTGGACAGGCCGCAGGCGCGGGCGACGTCGGTGACGCTGAGCCCCTCGCCGGGGGTGGCGGCGGACAACGCCTCCAGCACCTCGGCCGCGCGGCTGACGCTGCGCACCAGGTAGCGGGAGCTGTCCCCGTCTTCGGTGGTGGTCATGGTCCTTCTTTCGGGCAGGGGGAAGCCGGAGCTGTTCGCCATGGCCGAACAGCGTAACAAAGCTGTTCGAGATTTGGCATCCCGGCGTGTTGACCGTGGCGAACAAGCGTGCTTAGTATGCCGAACATCGTTTGGCAATGCCGAACAGTGTTCCGAAATTTCGAAGTGTTCCTCCTGCGGCGGACACCCCGCGGCGCCGCGACCGGGCTGGGTCGCCGCGCCGCACCGATGAGGAGAAGGTGTGAATTCACGATCGGCCCCGACCGGCGCCACGCTCGCCGAGCGGGCGCGTCGGGTCATCCCCGGCGGCGTCAACAGCGGACAGCGCAGCATCCCCGGCCTCACCGAGCTGGTGATCGCCCGGGCCTCCGGAGCGCACTTCTGGGACGCCGACGGACGCCAGTACACCGACTACCACGCGGCCTTCGGGCCGCCCCTGCTCGGCCACAACGACCCCGACGTCAACGCCGCCGTCACCGAGGCCGGCAGGCGGCTGGACCTGTGCGGCGTGGCCGTCACCGACGGCGAGGTCCAGCTCGCCGAGACCCTCGCCGAGCTGGTGCCCAGCATCGAGAAGGTGCTGCTCACCAGCACCGGCAGCGAGGCCACCTTCCACGCCCTGCGGGTCGCCCGCGCCGCCACCGGCCGGCGCCTGGTGGTCAAGTTCCAGGGCTGCTACCACGGCTGGCACGACTCGGTCAGCCTCAACGTCATCTCCGCCCCGGACAAGGTGGGCGTGGCCGACCCGATCTCCACCGGCATCCTGCCCGAGGTCCTCGACGCCACCCTCGTGCTGCGCTTCAACGACGTGGCCGCCGTCCGGGCCGCCTTCGCCGCGCACGGCGACGACATCGCCGCCGTCATCGTCGAGCCGGTGCCGCACAACGTCGGCTGCCTCCTGCCCGACCAGGAGTTCCTGCGCACCCTGCGCGAGGAGTGCACCCGGGCCGGCAGCGTGCTCGTCTTCGACGAGGTGATCACCGGCTTCCGGCACGACCTCGGCGGCTGGCAGAAGATCAGCGGCGTCACCCCGGACCTGACCACCCTCGGCAAGGCCATCGCCAACGGCTACCCGATCGGCGCCCTGGGCGGCCGGGCCGACCTGATGGACATGTTCAGCACCCACCCCGGCGCGCCCGCGTTCTTCGCCGGCACCTACAACGGCCACCCGGCCGTGGTCGCCGCCGCCATCGCCACCCTCGGCAAGCTGCGCGCGGAGCCCGTGCACGAGCACGTCTACCGGCTCGGCGAGCGGGCCCGCGCCGGCATCACCGAGGTCCTCGCCGACCTCGGCGTCCCCGCCGTGGTCACCGGCCACGGCTCCGTCTTCGTGACGTACTTCATGGCCGGCCCGGCGCCGCGCAGCTACGACGACCTGCTGCGCAACGATGCCGGCATGTTCATCGGCTACCGTCGGCGGATGCCCGAGCACGGCATCTTCGAGCTGCCGCTGAACCTCAAGCGCAACCACATCTCGTACGCCCACACCGACGCCGACATCGACCACCTCGTCGACGCCACCCGGGCGGCCGTCCGCGACACCCTCGCCGCCGGCGGGGTGACCGAGCTGGCCGGCACCGCCACCATGGGCGGCGCGACCCCCACCGGGGGAGGGCGGCGGTGATGCTGACCGTCGACAAGACACGCCCGGTCGGCCCGGCCGGGCGGATCAGCCGGGTGGAGACCCTCACCCTCGGCACCGCCTGGCGGGACTTCTCCTACGTACGCGTGCACACCGACGCCGGGCTCTCCGGCGTCGGCGAGATCACCCACCCGTACCGGGCCCGGGAGACCTGCCAGCTCGCCGAGGCGATGGCCGGGCGGCACCTGATCGGCGCCGACCCGTTCGACGTCGAGGAGATCTGGCTGCGCATGTACCAGGGCGACTTCCTGCGCGGCGGCGACGTCGGCGGGATCGTCGTCTCCGGCGTCGACCAGGCCCTCTACGACATCATGGGCAAGGCCCTCGGCGTGCCCGCGTACCGGCTGACCGGCGGGGCCTGTCGCGACCGCGTCCGGGTCTACGCCAACGGCTGGTACACCGGCGACCGGGAGCCCGCCGCCTTCGCCGAACGGGCCGTCGCCACCGTCGCCAAGGGGTACACCGCGCTGAAGTTCGACCCGTTCGGCGCCGGTCTCGGCGAGCTGTCCCGCGCCGAGCTGCGCCGATCGGTCGACATCGTCGCCGCCGTCCGCGAGGCCGTCGGGCCCGAGACCGAGCTGTTCGTCGAGGGCCACGCCCGTTTCGCCATGCACACCGCCGCCCGGCTCGTCCGGGAGCTGGAGCCGTTCGACCTCGGCTGGTTCGAGGAACCGCTGCCGTGGACCCACATCGAGCGGTACGCCGAGCTGCGCGCCCGCGCCACCATGCCGATCTCCGGCGGCGAGCACTTCCACAACCGTTACGAGTACGCCCGGCTGTTCGCCACCAACGCGGTCGACATCATCCAACCCGACCTGTCCATGGCCGGCGGGTTCACCGAGGTACGCAAGCTCGCCGCCATCGCCGACCAGCACGCCATGGTGGTCGCCCCGCACAACTCCAACTCGCCGCTGTGCACCACCGCCTCGGTGCACGCGGTCCTCGGGATGCCGAACTTCAAGATCCTCGAGACGTTCGACGGCCTGTTGGAGGAATACGTCTTCGACGCCGTGCGCGGTGCCCTGCCCGTGGTCGACGGGCACATCGACCTGCCCACCGCACCCGGCCTCGGCGTCGAGCTGGTCGACGAGGTGTTCGTCGAGCACCCGCCGAGCCACGGCTTCTGGAACATGTTCGCCGAGGGTTGGGAGAAACGGGACCGCCGATGATCGTCGACGTGCACTCGCACCTGTTCGACTGCCCGGACCACGTCGGCGACCCGTTCGCCGCCGAGGCGGCCCGGGCGCACGGCGGCGAGGTCGACCTGACGGTGCGGTGGTCGGAGTACGCGGCCACCGCACCGGAGGACACGAAGACGATCGTGGTCGGCGGCAAGGCCCGCCGCTCCGGGCTGTGGGTCGACGACGCCGCCGTGGCCGCGTACGTCGCCGCCCAGCCCGACCGGCTGGTCGGCTACCTCGCCCTGGACCCCACCCAGCCCGGCTGGCGCGACGAGCTGGAGCACGGGCACCGCGACCTCGGCCTGCGCGGCATCAAGCTGATGCCGATGTACGCCGGGTTCGACCCCGCCGACCCGGCCTACGACGACCTGTACACCTACGCCGTCCGGCACGGACTGCCGCTGCTCGTGCACACCGGGACCACCTTCGTCTCCACCGCACCGCTGCGCTTCGCCCTTCCGGTGCACCTCGACGAGGTGGCGATCCGCCACCCGGAGCTGCGGATGGTGCTGGCCCACCTCGGCCACCCGTACGAGGGGGAGTGCATCGCGGTCATCCGCAAGCACCGGCACGTCTACGCCGACGTCTCCGCGCTGCACTACCGACCCTTCCAACTCTGGCACAGCCTCCGGCTCGTCCAGGACTACGGGGTGTGGCACAAGTTGCTGTTCGGCAGCGACTATCCCTTCACCACCGTCGACGCCTCGATCGAGGGGCTGCGGGCGGTGGGTCGGGTGCCCGGCATCCCCGGCCTCGACCCGCTCGACACCGAGCAGATCGAGCAGCTCATCCACCGCCCGTCGCTCGACCTGCTGGGGTTGGCATGACCATCGTCCCGTCCTCCTTCGACCTGTCCGGCCGGCTGGCCGTGGTGACCGGTGCGGCGCGCGGGCTCGGGGCGGCCTTCGCCACCGGGCTCGCCGCCGCCGGCGCCGACGTCGTGGTCGTCGACCGGCCCGGCGTCGACCTCGGCGCGGTCGCCGCCGCGGTCACCGACCACGGCCGCGCCTGCCACCCGTACGCCTTCGACCTGGCCGACACCGAGGCGATCGCACCCTGGGTGGACGACCTGCGGCGCGCCCACGGGCCGGTGCACGTCCTGGTCAACAACGCCGGGGTAGCCCGGTTGGAGCACTTCAACGAGATCACCGTCGCCAACTGGCGGGAGGTGATGCGCGTGAACGTGGACGCCGTCTTCTTCCTCGCGCAACGCGTCGCCGAGCACATGATCGCCGACGGGGTGGCTGGCCGCATCGTCAACGTCTCCTCGAAGAACGGGCTGATGGCCGAGGCCGGGCTGGCCCACTACAACGCATCCAAGGGTGCCGTCGAGCTACTCACCCGGTCGCTCGCCGCCGAGCTGGGGCCGCACGGCATCACCGCCAACACGATCGCTCCCGGGATGATCGCCACCCCGATCGACGGTGAGTTCTCCCTGGACCGCCAGGCGTTCGAGGCAGCCTGGGAGGAGCGGATCCCCCTGCGGGGCGGCTACGGTACGCCGGCCGACTGCGTCGGCGCGCTCCTGTTGCTCGCCTCCGAGGCCGGCCGTTACATCAACGGCACCCACCTGGTCGTCGACGGGGGAGTGCTCGCTGACCAGATGCCCCGACTGCGGTTCATGCCGCCGTACCGCAGCACTCTCTGAGGGACGCTCGCGGGCCCGGCCGGCGTCCTCGGTGGGGCAGGCCCCACCGAGAGAGGTTGCGGACGGGCCGCCGTCAGGACCTGAGGTAGGCAAGGACGGCGAGCACCCGACGGTGCTGGGCGTCGTCAGGCGGCAGGCCGAGCTTGGCGAAAACATTGCCGATGTGCTTTTCCACCGTGCTGGCGGAGACCACCAGCCGCTCGGCGATGGCCGTGTTGGAATGACCCTCGGCCATCAGCGCCAGGAGTTGCCGTTCACGCGTGGTCAGCGCCCCCAGGGCGTTGTCCCGGCGCTGCCCGGCCAGCAACTGCGCAACGACCTGCGGGTCGAGCACCGTCGCGCCCCGGGCGACGCGATCCAGGGCATCCAGAAACTCCTCGACCCTGGCGACCCGGTTCTTCAGCAGGTACCCGACCGCACCGGAGCCGTCCGCGAGCAGATCGCCGGCGTAGGACGCCTCCACATACTGGCTGAGCACCAGCATGGGGGCGCCGGGCAACTGCGAGCGGGCGGTGATCGCCGCGCGCAAGCCCTCGTCCGTGTAGGTCGGCGGCATCCGCACATCGACGATCGACACGTCCGGGCGGTGTCTGAGCACCGCCTCGACCAGGGCCGGGCCATCACCGATCGCGGCCACCACCTGGTGACCGTCCTCGGCGAGCAGGCGGACCAGGCCCTCACGCAGCAGTACCGCGTCGTCGGCCAGGACGATCCGCAGCGGACCGCGGGCCGCGCGGTCCGGTGGTGGTTCGTGCGGATTCAGCAGCACGGCAGCTCCGCGGTGATCGCCGTCGGGCCGCCGTAGGGACTGGTGACCCACAGCCGGCCGCCGACCGCGTGCAGCCGGTCTTCCAACCCGCGCAGCCCGTGTCCCTTGTCCAGCGCGGCGCCGCCCACCCCGTCGTCCGCCACCCAGACCCGCAAGGTTCCCTCACTGTGGCGCAGCCCGATCGCACACCGGGCGGCGCGGCTGTGCTTGGCCACGTTGGTCAGGGCCTCGGCGATCACAAAATACGCGGCCGTCTCGACCGCCGCGTCCAGCCGGTCGTTCAGGGGGTCGGCATCGAGCTCAACCGGTACGGTCGAGCGCGCGGCCAGGGCGGTGAGCGCCGCGCGCAGGCCACGGTCGACGAGGATCGGCGGGGCGATGCCACGCGACAGGGCCCGTAGCTCGTCCAGCGCCTCCTCGGTCTGGACGATCGCGTCGGCGAGCGCCGCGCGGACGGCCTCCGGCCTGCTGTCGAGGTGGTGCTGGGCGCGGCCCAGTTCCATCGCCAGGCGGACCAGCCGCTGCTGGGGCCCGTCGTGGATGTCGCGTTCGAGCCGGCGCAGCGCGGTCGCCTCGGCCGTCACCGCGGCGACGGTCCGCCCGCGGGCGGTGTCCCGCTCCCGCTCCCTTCCGCTGATCCTGCGGTGCAACGCGGACGCGTCAGACAGCAGCGTCTGCCCCAGTCCGGCCTGGGCGGCGACGCACGCCCGGGTCACCAGCGGCAGGGTGAACAGCAACAGCAGGCCGACCGCGGTCCCGAAGGCGAGCCGCTCGGTCGGCGACGTCAGTCCCAGGGTCACGGCGATGTGGGACCGGGGGCTGCCCACGGTCAGGGTCGTCGGCCGCATCGGCCCCGCGGAGGAGCAGGGGCTGCGCAGGGCGGACGTGCCGGCACCGAGCCCGACGAACCACCACAGCACCGTCACCACCGAGGTGACCAGGGCGACAGGGAGCACCGCCACCGCGTGCGCCACACCGAGCCACAGCCCCGGGCCGGCCGCGGCGGCTGTCTCCTTCGGTCTCCGCCGCTGGCCCACACCCTCCACGCCGACGGCCGGGGGACGCACCTTGGCAATCCGCCACCGTTCCACGTCGGCGAACCACCGCACCAGCGCCAAACCGCCGGCCACGACCGGCGACCGGCCCGGCAACAGCAGACCGACCGCTCCGATACACAGACCAGTGAGCACCAGCAGCAGGCCGGCCGCGGCGGTCACCGGCGCGGTGAGCAGGTACAGCGACTCCACGACCGTGCGACGCCCCGTACGGAAGACGAACCTGACGCCCGCCCGCCACCGACGCCCGCGGCTCGCCACCGCTCGGCCTGGACCGACCACGACGGCGGATTCC
Source organism: Micromonospora sp. NPDC002717 (assembly GCF_040295705.1). Classification (NCBI taxonomy): domain Bacteria; kingdom Bacillati; phylum Actinomycetota; class Actinomycetes; order Micromonosporales; family Micromonosporaceae; genus Micromonospora; species Micromonospora sp. NPDC002717. The sequence goes on from NZ_JBEOVW010000007.1 coordinate 151,760, forward strand.
CCACCGTCGAGCGCACGCCGATCCGCCTTCAGGTCGACCATCTGCCCGGTGGAGGTGACCCGGTGCCGGTCCGGCTGTGGTCCTCGAAGAGCAGGATGCACAGCGCCGACGTGCGCTGGCGGTAACTCGTCGCCCGGCCCGCTGGACCGTGTTCATGCCCCATTGTTCCCTGTTCTGGCGCAGCGGTTCTGACATCGTGGTGCTGCCGTGGCGGTTCAGGCATCACGGCGGGTGAGAGCCCAACCCCGGCCGCTGGCGCGTCCATCGTATACGGGCGCAGCAGGCCGGAAGGTCAGCCGGGCGACGGCATGTGCGCGACTGGCTTGACCGCGGTCAGCGAGTTCGGCATCGCGTTGGGCAGGAACTTCTGCACCGTGTCCGGAATCGAGGGCTTGCCGGAACGGACAGCAGCGGCAGCACGATCAGCACGCCGACAAGGGCACAGATGACGCCCGCGGCGTGCCGGATGGTCGCGCCGATGCCCAGGCCGATGAGCGCGATCAGCGGGGGATGCGCCGGCCATCACACCGCGCGCCGTACGCCAGGCTGACCGAGCGTGGGCTGCGGGGCCGACGCCTGTCGCGGCCGACTCTCTGCGCCCGCCCTGCCCTGAGAGGTGGGGCAGGCCCCACCTCCAAGTGTCCGGCGCACCCCCGTGACCGGGCGACCGCCGGTGCGGGATGGTGATCGGAACGAACGACAGCATCACAACCCGCCGGCGCGCACGAACGTTCCCGAACACGATCCGCTCACCGCCGACGCGGTAACCGACTCATGGTGGCGGCGGCCCTCCTGGCTGCGGCCGGGCCGTCTACACACACTCGACCGAGCCGAAGGAATCTCCTTGCGCAGTCCCGCAGCCCCGTCGCGATCCGCAGGCATCTCCGGTCGCATCCTCGTTATGCTCGTCGCCCTCGCTGTGGCCCTCGCCGCCGCCTTCGTCGTCGCCCCGCGCACGCTGGCGGCGAGCGGGTCGGGCGGCGGCTTCGTCGAGAGGCGCGACCTCGTAGAAGCCCTGGGCGAAGAATTCGTCAAGTACTGGCGTTCCGGCGACCGGGATTTTTCCCCGGGAATGCAGAGGGTTGTCGATTACTGGTTCCGTTACCACCTGGCCAAGGCCGTGATCGCTGCGATCTTGCTGATCGTGCTCGTCGCACTCGGCCTTCTTCTCTGGAAGGCATTCCTGAGGGCCGGCGGTCTCGGGGCGGGAAGGAGGGCCGCCCTCACGTCGGGCGGCGTTCTTGTCACGATGCTCGCGCTGTTCTCGTTGGCGATGGTGATGGCCAACGTGCAGGGTGCGGTAGCGCCCTACGCCTCGCTGTTGCCGATGTTGACGGCCGGCGAAACCGACGGAGAGCTCGCCGACACGCTCGATCAGGTCAGGCAGCGACTGGCGGACTCCCTGAGTGTGAGTGACCGGACCCCGCCGGCCCTCGAGGTGATGGTCAGCGACTTTTCTCGATATCACGTGGCGATGGCCGTGGTTGCTGGGATCGTGGCGGTCGTCCTCGTCGGCACGAGCGTGGTGTTGTGGAAGAGGTTTGCGAGAACAGGGCGGTCCGACAGGCGGACGAGGCGCGTGTTGGGGTCCTTCGGTGTTCTCTCGGCGTTGTTGTCGCTGGTCGTGATCGTTGTCGCTGTGGCGAACACGACCACCGCAGCGGACCCGGCGCCGGCACTCCTGGCCTTCTTCGACGGCGGATGGTGACGCACCTCGTGGGCGATCAGCTGCACGCTCTCCAGCGAGAAGACACCTCTCGCGCTGTGGGCAGCCCTCCGCTGTGCCAGCCCTGGTGCGGTGTCCACCAACGTTCACCGGGTTTCGACGGATTGTTGTGGCTCATCGCTGTAGAGGCGAGCGACTCCCACCGGGGGTGGGGCGGGCCACAGCGGGATGACCTTCGCGGGTCCGGGCGCCATTCGGCGTCGGCGCGGATCAATGCGCGGCCGGCTCTTGCTTCGAAGGTCAAATGTCGGGAAAACTGTCCATGATCCTCGTGGGGCCAGTCGCGACGCGCGGTCGGTGATGGACAAGGAGCTGACACGTGGGCATTGGTCGGCGCGGCGGGGGAGGGTCCGTGACAGTCGACAGTGTCGCCATGCCGGCCATGGTGTTCGCGCTGCTGACCCGCGCCGCCATGGCGGGGGTCGTCTTCCCGCGTCGCCCTCCGATGTGGACGCCGGCGGCCCTCGCGGAGGGTTCCGGTCCGGTCGACGGCACCGCCGCTGCCGTGCTGCATCGCCAGACCTCGCGTTTCCTGCTGCTCGGTGCTCTGGCATACCGGGTGTGCGTCCTGCCCGTCGCCATGGGCCTGCTCGTGCTGCGCGGGGAGCCGGTGGCACTGGTTGCTCTGCTGCCGGTTGCGGCTCTGCTGCTGGCCGCCAACGTCGCGGCGATCGTCACGGTCTACCGGCGGTCGACGGTGGACCTCGAACGGGTACGCGGGGCCGTGTTGGTCGACCTCGCCGTGGCGTACGGGGTGAACGTGGTGGGAAGTGCGGTGGTGCCCCACACCGAGGTGTTCTGGTCGTACCTGGCCGGTGCCGTGGTCCTGGTGACCGGCGCGTACGGCCTGGTCGGTGGCGTGCTCGCGGTGCTGCTGTCGATGCCGGTCCAGTTGGCGACGGTCGCGTTCGGCGCCGCCGTGGACAGCGGAACGCTCGCCGGCCGGGCCGGGTGGCTCGGACTGGCGGTGGTGGTCGCGTTGGCGGCGCTCGTGATCTGCGGGCTGAGTCTGCACCTGACCATGTCGTACGGGATCCAAGCCGGTCGGGAGGCCGAGCGGGCCCGGTGGCTGCGGTCGCTGCACGACACGGTGTTGCAGACCCTGGAGGCGATCGCCCTGCACAGCGCGGCGGATGAGACGGCGTCAGCGGTGCAGCTCGCCCAGGTGCGGGCCACCGCCCGGGTCCAGGCCGCTCGGCTGCGTAGGACGCTCGACGATCCCGGTGGCGGCAGCGACAACCCGCTCGCCGACGGGTTGGCCGAACTGGTGGAGGAACTCGCGGAACGCGGGCTGCGGGTGGAGTTGGCCGTGGCCGCCGGCGCCGGCAGTCGGATGTCCGGCCCGTACCGGGACGCGGTCCTCGGTGGGGTGCGGGAGGCTCTGGGCAACGTGGCCAAGCACGCCGGGATCGGTGACGCGGTGGTCCGCGCCGACGAGGAGAGCAGCGGCCTGGTCGTGGTGGTCCGTGACCACGGCTGCGGCTTCGATGTCGCCGGCCGACCCGGGTTCGGCATCCGGGAGTCGATCGTGGCCCGGTTGCGCGAGGTCGGCGGCAAGGCGACCGTGGAGTCCTGGCCCGGTCGCGGCACCCGGGTGACCCTGCGGGTGCCGGCATGATCCGGTTGGGCAGTCCCAGGCGCGGCGCCGGCACGGCGGCCCGACCGGGGCCGGCTGGCTCACGACCTGCTCTCGGCGCGCTGGCGGGTGTCGTCGGCGCGCTGGTCGGGGCGCTGCCGGTAGCCGCGCCGGCCAGCTACGGTGCGCCGGCCGGCTGCGCCAACCCGGTGGGAGTGCACACCGCCGGCACCCCGTGGGCGATGGAGCTGCTCGGGCCGCGCCGGGTGTGGCCACTGAGCACGGGCTCCGGGGTGCGGATCGCGGTGCTCGGCACCGGCGTCGACGACCGTAACGCACAGTTTCGCCCAGGTCAGGTCGAGGACGGTCGGGACGTCCTGGCCAACAGAGACGGGGCGACCGACGACTGTGATGGCCGAGGTACCTTCGCCGCCGGCCTGATCGCCGCCCGGCCGCACGACAAGACCACTTTCGCCGGTCTGGCTCCCGGCGTGTCCGTGCTCCCGGTTCGCTACACCCAGACCACCAGACAGGGAGACGGGAACGTCGACCCCGGTCGGCTCGCCGCCGCCATCGATTTCGCGGTCACCGCCCGCGCCCGAGTGATCTACGTGGTACTGCCGGCAACCAGGAACAGTGCCCAGTTGCGGGACGCCACCGCACGGGCGATCGCGGCCGACATCGTGGTGGTGTCGCCGGCGGCTTCCGGCGCGCGGACCCAGGGTGCGACCAGCTACCCGACCGCCCTGCCCGGGGTGCTGGCGGTCGGTGCCTTCGGGCCGGACGGCGCGGTGGCCTCTACCGAATCCGGTGACTACATCGGGGTGGCCGCCCCCGGAAGACAACTGGTGAGCCTCTCCGCCGGAGCGGACGGTCGGCTGGGACACTCACCCACGGTCGACGATCCGGCCTACGCGGCGGCGTACGTGGCGGGCACGGCGGCGCTGCTGCGGTCGTACCGGCCAGAACTCAGCGCCGCCGAGGTGGTGCGGCGGATCGAGTCGACCGCGCACCGGACCGCGGTTGACGGGCACCACCCGCAGCTCGGCTGGGGAATGGTGGATCCGTACCGGGCGGTGGCCGCAGAGGGCGTCGAGGATCCGCCGGGAGCCGTGGGCGCGAGCGCGCAGCCGGTCGCCGCGGCCCGTGCGAACCCTGGTTCCCGTGTGGATCCGTTGGTGCTGCCGCTGGCGTCGGCGGGACTCGGGGCGGCGCTGCTGCTCGGGATCGGTACGGCCGTGGCGCGTCGGGGCCGGGCCCGCGGTTGGCGTCCCGGCGGCTGACCGGCCCCACCCGTGGTGCGGCCGGCGCTACGGGATCTCGGTCGGTACGCAGCGGCTGGAGCCGCCCACCACCACTTCGCCGGTGCCGTCCCGGGAGATGTGTACGCCGAGGTTCGCCCCGTCCCGCTGGAACTGGTAGGCCACCTCGGTCTCGCTGCTGCGGTCGGTGGCTCGCCAACCGTCCGCGCTCAGCTCCGGCACCACCTCGGTCAACAGGATCTCGGCGGCGCCGGGCGGGACGGGAACCCGTAGGTTGTACTCCCAGCGCACCGATTCGCTCGGTACGCCGGCCGGCCGGAACGGGTCGCAGTCGAGCTGCTCGTCGCGGCTGATCCGGGCGTCGGCGCCGAACCGCGCGGCGACCGCGTGCAGCACGGCCCGCAGCGGCCCCGCCACGGCGGCCAGCGGCTCGTAGTCGATCGGGCTGGTCATGGCGTCGACGGTACCGTCACCACCGGGCCGCCGGTGAACACCTGGTACATGTTCCACCACGCGTCACTGTGGTAGGTCAGCACGTCGGAGTGCGCGGCGGTGCCCTCCAGCGGTCGGCCGTCGGGGTAGTTGCCGGTCTCCAGCCGGACCACACCGGGGAACTCGTCGGGGTCGGCCCCGTGCCCCCAGTTGAAGATGTTGATGTCCCGGACCCAGGCGATCGGGTCGCCCGGGGCGGTCATCGAGTAGCGCTGCACATCGGGCTGGGCGGGGCGCAGGTCCTCCGGGCCGTCCACGCGGTGACCCATGCCCGCCGACTCGATGTGCAGGACCCGGTCGGCGTCCAACCCGTGCTGCTCGGCGGTGCCGACCACGGCGCCGCCATACGAGTGGCCGGCGAAGGTGACCTGCACGTCGTTGCCGGCCGCGGCGGAGCCGGCGATCTCGGCACGCAGCTCACGGGAGAAGTCGGCGAGCCGGGGCCCGAGGTCGTCGGCGTAGCTGGCCGACGGGGCCTGCGGGAACAGGTTGGAGGGCAGGTCGCCGTCCATCCAGGTGACCATGGCCAGGTCCCGCCGGGGGGCGGCGTCGACGAAACCGGCCGCCGCGTCGCGGTACCGCTCGAAGTTGGCCAGCTCGGAGAAGGTGCCCGGAACGAACACGGCGACGTTGCGGGTGCCGGCGTCGATGTCGCCGACCAGCTCGACCATCGATCCGTCACCGGAGGGGTCGAACGAGAGGATCTTGCGGTTCTCGGCGATGACGTTCTCGTACAGGTCGATGCGCGCCTGCGACTTGGTGATGGTCTCCTGCAGACGGTGGTCGACGACCGGGTCCCCGGTGAGCTGGGCCTGATAGCCGGCGAGGCGCTGCCGTTCGGCGGCCAACTCGGCGGTGATCGCCGCCCGGTTGGCCTCGATCCGGGTGCCGAACGGGGCAGTGCCGGCGGGCGCGGCGGCCCCGGCGGCGGCCAGGGTGGTGGTGCCACCGGCCAGACCACCGAGCAGCTGTCGGAATGCCTGGCTGACCTGGGTGTCGCCCTGCCGGTAGTTGGTCACCGCGGCGGTCACCCCGGTGGCCAACCGCCGGGTCTGCGTCGCCGCCGACTCCAGCTCGGTGCTGCTGAGCTGCAGGCTGTTGCCGTGTGCCTGCATGGCGCGTTGGGACTGCGGCACCAACCCGAACGCCTCGCCGTTGATGGCTTGCGTGGTGAGCTGCCCGCGGATGGTGTTCAACCGGTCGGCGCTTCCGGTGAGGTCGGCCGCCGCGGCGTCCAGTGCGGTCGGGACGGCTCGGAAGCCGGCGGTGGTCACCTCCATGACCTGGCCCCAGACTGGTCCGACTCAGGCTCCTCGCCGATCACCGCGGGCGTCACCACCGACTGCTCGCCCCACACGTCTTCGGTCTCGACCAGCCAGGGCGGGATGCGCCGGCCGCCGGCGGCGTCGCCCGCGCCCATCGGGGCGAAGGGCATCGCCGGCATGAAGCCGCCGGCCATGCCCTTCGCCGCGGCTACCCCGGCGGCGGCCCCTGCGGCTCCGGCGAGCCCGCTCGCCGTCGGGCCGCCGGCCTGACCGGCCAAGGACTGGTTCGCCACCGGCGACATGTCGACGCCGCCTCCGCCGCCACCCACACCGCCACCCACACCGCCACCCGCGCCGCCGGCGGGGATCCGGGCGCTGCCGGCGGTGGCCTTGTCGTTGGCCGCGGCCACCGGGGCGGTTTCCTTCTTCTCGTCCTTCGGCTTGGCCCCGAGGCCAGGCGGCACGGTGGCGAACCGCCCGCCGAGCGCGGCGGCGGCCGCGGCCAACCCGGCGGTGAACATCGTGCCGAACAGCGGCCGGGGTTGGGTCACCGGCGGTGCCGCGTCCGGGTCGACGGGTGCCTTGTCCGGGTCGACCGGTGTCTCGGCCGGTACGGACGGCAGGCCGCTACCGGTCTGCGGAGCCAGCGGTGGGGCTGGCGTGACCGGCGGTGGCTCCTCGATCGGCGTGCCGGCGGTTGGCCGGGACGCGGCGCTCGGGGTGACCGGCATCGCGTCCTCGGTGGTGACGTACTCGGTGGCGAGGGTGGACATCACCTGCACCGCCTGCTGGTGGGCCGCGTTCGAGGCGGCCTGTGCCCGCTGCTGGGCGTTGACCTCGGCGACCGCCTCGGCCTGGTGCTGGCGGAGCGCGTCGACCGTGCTGGCCGGAGTGTCCGCGGGTACGACCAGGGGCGTGGTCGCGGCGGCGACGACGGAGGGGGCGAGATCGGGTACGGCGACCGGGGCGGGCATCGCCTTCTGGGCCGTCGTGAGCGCCTCGGCGGAGGAGTAGGCCAGGTCACGCACCGTGAACGCGGTGCTGGCCACCTGCCGGATACCCGAGGTCAGATCATTGATCATCAACTTGTACTGTCGGGCGGCGCCGCCGTCCCACCACTGCTCGAACTCGCGGAGCTGGCGCTCGATGTCGCCGGCGCGCTCGTGCAGCGCGGTGCCGGCGGCTCCCCAGCCCTCCGCCGCCTCGGTCACCGACTTCGGTTCGCCAGCGTGCAGCATCCGCACGAGTTCGTGATGGCTGTACTGGCTGAAGTCGCTACGCGCCCGACCGTGTCCACGCGGCATCGTGTCAGTCCCTTCCGTACGCCCGGAAGGACGTGGCGACGCCGATGTCGTAGTCGGCGTACCCGTCCGCGATCATGCGGGTCACGTCGTTGGCGAAGGCGATCGCCTCCCGCACGGTGTGCAGCAGTTCGTGCATCTGTTCGGCGGCGGCCCGGTGCCGCTCGGCCAGGGACGCCGCCTCGCCGAACTCGCCGAGCCGGACCGGCCGGATGCGCAACTGGCCGAGGCCGTCCGTCGGTTTGCGCATCGCCTCCAGTTGGTCCTCCAACTCGCGGGCGAACGCCAGCAGCGATTCGAGGTGGACCCGGAACGACTCCTCGTGGGACATCGTCGCGCTCTCCTGTCTCGGAGCTCGGCTGAGAACAACGCCGGCCAGCGGGGCGGCGGCGTCGGGTGGAGGCGGATCCCGCCCCACCCCACGCCGCCGCTGATCGCACCGGCTCAGGCGAAGAAGCTGGTGTTCCTGTTCTCCAGCGCCAACTGGGTGTCGTGCGCCTCGTTCACCTTGCCGGAGAACTGACCGATCACCGCGATGATGTCGGCCAGTGCGGCGCGCAGCCGCGTCTCGGACTGCTCCGCGGCCTGACCGGCGGCACTGCCGGAGGCGTACCAGGTCTGCTTGATCGGGGCCAGGCTGCTCTGCAGCTGTTCCACGTGGCCGTTCAACGCCTGGGCCTTCACCTGCAGCGAGTCGGCGGCGGCCCGCAGCGCGCCGAATTCCACATTGATCACATCGGCGGTCATCTCACATCACCCCTTTCCGGGCAGATCAGGCACCGGCCAGCCGGCTGAGTACGGGGCTGCCCTCGCCCACGGCGCCGGTGAGGCCCCGCAGGGAATCGGCGGCCGCCATGTCACCGGTGTTGTAGTTGCGGAAACTCTCGTTGACCAGACCGGACATGGTCTGCAGTTCCCGTGACGCAACCCGCATGCTCTCCTGCAGCCGGCCTTGCAGCTGCCAGAAAGCGGTGGCCTGGTTACCGGCGTACCGGCTCAGTACCGACACGAGTTCGCTCTCGAGTTGTGCCATGCTCCGAGCCGTGTTGGTGGCGGCTTCGTCGAACCCGCTGACCGCTCGCGTCATCGCGGCGGCATCACTCTGGTATCCAGGACTGGCCACGTCGGGTCACCTCCTCTTGGCAGGGTCGCGCGCCGACTTGCGGCGCCGTACACGCTGGGGATGCTATGCATCCGTCACCCTTGGTAGTACGGCACAAGTACCCGTCGCCGACACGGCACTATTACCCACAGGGACCCGGCGGCCGGGGCCGCCGGGTCCGTGCGCCGACCGGTTCGGATCAGGCCGGGTCGGTCTGCGACCAGGCGAGCTGCACCAGCGACACCCCGGTCCGCCGGTCCACCAACTGCCCACGTCCGGGCGGCTGTTTGCTGGGCTTGACGTCGCCCAGCAGTGCGCCCTCGTCGCGGGAACCGGAGAGCAGCAGGCCCGGTGTACCCAGGTCGCGCAGCCGCTGCACGACCGGCTCGAACAGGCTTCGGCTGGCGCCGCCGGACCGGCGGGTGAGCACCAGATGCAGGCCGACGTCCTTGGCCTGGGGCAGGAAGTCCAGCAGGGGCGCGAGTGGGTTGCGGCTCGGTGACACCACCAGGTCGTAGTCGTCGACGAGGACGAACAGCTCAGGGCCGCTCCACCAGCTGCGCTCGCGCAACTCGGCGGCGGTCACCTCCGGACCGGGCAGGCGTCGCCGCAGTCCCTCCGCGGCCTCGGCGACGAGCTGCTCGAGCACCGGCTCACTACCGGCGTAGCCGAGCAGGTGCGGGCCGGTGAGGGCGTCCACCAGGCCGCGCCGGTAGTCGGCGACGATGACCGCGGCCTCGGCCACCGGATAGCGGGCCGCGATCTGCTGGGCGAGTACCCGCAGCAGCCCGGTCTTGCCGGACTCCACGTCGCCGAAGGCGATGAAGTGCGGGTCGGCGTCGAAGTTCAGGTAGGCCGGTCCCAGGTCCGCCTCGGCCAGCCCGATCGGGATCCGCCGGTCACCGGGAACCGGACCGGGCAGGTCGGCGGCCGGCACCAGCCTGGGCAGCAACCGCACCTGTGGAGCGCGCGGGCCGTGCCAGCTCGCGTCCACCTGCTTGACCAGGTCGCTCGCGCCGTCGGGCAGGTCGCTGACCGTGGTGCGGCCGTCGATGCGCGGCAGCCCGCCGAGGAAGTGCAGCTTGTCGGCGGTGAGTCCGCGTCCCGGAGCCCCCTTCGGCACGTCGGCCGCGGCCCGCCGGTCGTACGCCGAGTCGGCCGGGTCGCCGAGGCGCAGCTCGACGTGGGTGCCGATCAGGTCGCGCAGGGCCGGTCGGATCTCCATCGCCCGGTTGGCCGACAGTACGACGTGCAGGCCGAACCCGAGGCCGCGGGCGGCGAGTGTGGTGACCGACTCGTCCAGCGGCTCGAACTCCTGGCGCAGGGTCATCCAGCCGTCGACGACGAGGAACACGTCGCCGAACGTACGCCCGTCCGGGCTGGGCGGTGGGCGGCGCCGGAAGTCGGAGATCGAGTCGATGCCGTGCGCGGCGAACGATTGCTCCCGCTCGGCCAGCAGGCCGGTCAGCTCGGCGACGATCCGGCGGACCCGTTCGGTGTCCATCCGGTTGGCGTAGCCGCTGACATGCGGCAGGCCGGCGAGGGTGGCCAGGCCGCCGCCACCGAAGTCGAGCAGGAAGAACTGCGCCTCGGTCGGGGTGTGGGTGAGCGCCAGCGCGGTAACCAGGGTACGCAGCAGGGTGCTCTTGCCGCTCTGCGGTGCGCCGAGCACGAGCACGTGCCCGGCCGCCCCGGACAGCTCCGCCCACAGCAGGTCCCGGCGCTGCTCGAACGGCTTGTCCACGATGGCCAGTGGCACGGTGAGCTGACCGTTGCCGGCCCAGCCCACCGGGGTCAGACCGCGCCGCGGATCGATGCCCAGCGGCGGCAGCAGTTGGTCCAGGGCGGGCGGTTCGGCCAGCGGCGGCAGCCAGATCTGGTGCGCGGCCGGCCCGTTGCCGAGCAGCCGGCCGATCATGGCGCTCAGCACGGTCTCGCCCTTGGTCGCCGCGGTGTCGGGGCCGTTCGCTGGTGCCGGTGCGCGGACCGGCTCGGCCGGCGCCAGCGGGGCGAGCCCGAACGGCAGCACCCGCCGCTCGTACGGGATCTCCTCGGCCACGGCGGCGGCCTGCTCGGGCGGCAGTTCGCCGGAGACGTACGCGGCCTTGAACCGTTGCAGGGTGGTGGTGTCCCACTTCAGGTACGCCGAGCCGGGTACCGGCGGCAGTTCGTACGCGTCGGACACCCCGAGCACCGCCCGGCTCTCCGCCGCGGAGAAGGTGCGCAGCCCGATCCGGTAGCTCAGGTGGCTGTCCAGGCCGCGTAGCCGCCCCTCCTCGAGCCGTTGCGAGGCGAGCATCAGGTGTACGCCGAGGCTGCGGCCGAGTCGACCGATCATCACGAACAGGTCGATGAACTCGGGCCGGCTGGACAGCAGTTCGCTGAACTCGTCGATGATCACCAGCAGCGAGGGCAGCGGTTGCAGCGGCGTGCCCTCGGTTCGGGCCCGCTCGTAGTCGCGTACCGAGGCGTAGTTCCCGGCGGCCCGCAGCAGTTCCTGGCGGCGGACCAGCTCGCCGCGGAGCGCGTCGGCCATCCGGTCGACCAGGGTCAGGTCGGCCGCGAGGTTGGTGATCACCGCGCAGGTGTGCGGCAGGCCGGTCATGCCGGCGAAGGTGGCGCCGCCCTTGAAGTCGATCAACGCGAGGTTGAGCGTCTCCGAGGAGTGGGTGGCGGCGAGCCCGGTGACCAGGGTGCGCAGCAGCTCGCTCTTGCCGGACCCGGTGGCCCCGATGACCAGCCCGTGCGGGCCCATGCCCCCTTCGGCCGACTCCTTGAGGTCCAGGTCAACCGGGCGCCCGTCGGGATCCACCCCGATCGGGATGCGCAGCCGGTCCCGGGCCGACCGGGGGCGCCAGGTGACCGCCGGGTCGAGCCGGCGCGGGTCGCCGATGCCGAGCAGGTCGGCCAGGCCGAAGGTGGTGGACAGCGGTTGCTCGCTGACCGCCGCCGTGCCGGTGTGCAGCGCGGTGAGCTGCCGGGCGACCACCTCGGCGCCGGCGACGCTGAGCCGGTCGGGCACACCGACCAGCGAGACGCCGTCCGGGGTGCGCATGCCGAGCCGACCTTCGAAGATCACCAGGTCGAGCGTGCCAGCGCCACCACCAGACCCGCCGCCGAGCTCCAGCATGGTGGTGCCGGCCAGGCCGCCGGGCGGGGCCAGCCCGGCATCGGGCAGCGTGCCGGCCCCGTCGAGCACGATCAGCAGGTGCGGTTCCTCGGGCCGGGCACCGGGTCTGAACGGGCCGCGGGCCGCCGGGTCGGCCGGATCGTCGGCCAGTAGCGCGGCCAACTCGCTGAGGGTGGGCGCGACCAACCGGGTCGGTCCACTCGCGTCGGCCCGGCCCGGATGCACCGCGTGGGGCAGCCACTTCAGCCAGTCCCAGCCGTCCTGCCGGTCCGGCCCGACGCAGGCGGCGACGCGCAGGTTGTCCGGGGAATGGAAGGTGACCAGGTGGGCCAGCAGGGCCCGGGCGAGGGCCAGGATCTCGGGGCGGTCGCCGGCCAGGGTGACCCGCTGGAAGGAACGTAGGGACACCGCCACCGGCAGCCCTCCGACGGTCGCGTAGGTGCGGATGAAGTGCCGCAGCGAGGTGGACGCCACCGGGTCGAGGTCCTCCAGCGGGGCGGTCTGCGGCGCCCGCAGCGCGGTGGCCAGCCGCTGCGGCCCGGTGCCGACCCGGACCCGGCCGAAGTCGGGATCGGTGCGGGCCCGTTCCCAGAGCCGCTCGGTGCCGGCGAACGACCACAGGTCGGCCGGGTCGGGCAGCGCCGCCAGGGCCGTCTCCCGTTGGCGGACCGCCACCTCACGGACCTGGCCGCGCAGGCCGCCGAGGTAGCGCAGGTAGTCTCGTCGTTCGTCGTTGATCTGCGCCTTCTTCGAGGCGCCGCCCCGGGACAGGCTCATGATCAGCATGCCGGCCATGGCGCTGATGTACAGGGCGCCGAAGATCCAGGTCATCGCCCCGCCGGACCGCCCGATGTAGACGAACGACATGGCGCCCATGCCGAGCATCATCGGCAGCATGAACATCAGTTGCATGCCGGCCTGGCCGGACCCGCGGGGCAGGGCGGGCGGGGACTGCAGCATGATCTCGCCGCGTGGTGGTTCGGGCAGTACAGCCCGGCGGCGGAAGGTGTCGGCGGACATCCGGCGGTGCCTCCTCGGCCCGAAGAGTCGGAACCCGTGGTCACTTTGACAGAGCAGGTAGTGGGTAGTTTTGCCGTTTAAGGGCTCGCGCGCACCAACCTACGATGACCCGCAACGATCCGGGAACCGCCCCAGCGCGGCCGAGTTGCCCGGCCCGGCGTGGGCGATCTGGCGGGAAGGTGCGAACGATGACGACAGGCTCGTCGTACAACGTGCGGCCGGATGCCGTACGTGGAGTGGTCGGCAACGTCGTCGGCATTCTGCTCCAGGCGTACAGCACGGTGATGGAGTTGGAGCGGCTCACCCTCGCGCCGACGTCGTTCGCGAAGCTGGGCTCGCCGGTCGCGTCGGCGAACATCGCGATGCAGGGGCAGGTCGTCGGCACCATGCGGACGCTGCTGCAACTGCTGCAGGAGATCAACGACCTGGTGCACCGTAGCGCCAACGACTACGACGACGCGGACCGGGCGGTGGCCGCCGCGTTGGGCGGGGCGCCCACCGGCACTGGTGCGGCGCCCAGCGCCGCCCTCGCCGGCTACGCGATCAACGACAGCGCGGGCGCGGCGGGGGAGCCCGGGTCGGTCGGCAACATCCTGGACTACCTGGGCCGGGCGGGGCTCGGTGAGCTTTCGGCCCGGCCCCTGACCGAGGTGACCTTCCGCGACGCCCGGGACTTCGCCGACTGGCTCGACCGCAGCCCGGCCAACCAGGAACGGGTCGGCCTGTTGGCGGTCTACTCGGGCAGCGGGCGGGACGTCTCCGGCCTGGTGCACCCCGGCGACGTGGTGGTCGTGCAGCCCGTCGTCGGTGACGGTGGCCCGGTCATCGGTGTCGCCGGCGCGGGCGGCCAGCTCTACAACCACGGGGCGGTCGGGTCGGCGGCGGAGTTCGGACGCGTCCGGGTCTACCGCCCGATGACGGATGCGACCTCGCTGTGGTGAACCCCGACGGCCTGAAGCCGAGAGAGGTGCGTCGTGTTTGACATCCCCAACTCGGGCGCGATGGACGCCGCCGCCGGCGGACGCGGGCCCGGCACCGTCGCACTGCCCACGATCGTGGGCGGTAACCCGCAAGCCATCCTTGCCCACTCTGCGGCGTTGACCGCGCGGGTGGCCCGGCTGGTCACTCTGTTGGCCGACCTGGAGCGGGCCCGCCAGCAACTGCGTGAAGTGTGGTCCGCCGGGTCGGCGAGCGACTCCGTGGTGCAGAAGCTGAACAAGTCCTTCGCCAGCTTCCAGCAGATCATCGAGACCGTGTACGCCGGCGTCCGGGAACTCGAGGGCGCCGCCGCGCAGTTGACCACCGCGCAGGCGGCCTACCGGGCAGTGGTCAGCGCGGTCAACCCGACAGTGGCCGCCCTGATGTCCAATCCGTACACCCGGGCGGCCGGTCGGGCCCTGGCGGTCAGCACCACCGGGATCCTCAAGGCGTTCCTCACCGGAATCGGTGGCATCCTCACCGCCATCGGGGTGACCAACCTCGGCCAGATCCTGACCGGTCTGGCCACCATCGTCGGCCAGGTCGAGCAGTTGTTCTCGAAGAACAACGACGGCGGCTCGGTGCCCGCTCCGGCGCTGCCGCCCGGTAGCGCGGGCAACCCCGTGCTCGCGCCACCACCGATGGCCAGCGTCGCCACCGGCGCGGGACAGGTGGCCCTGGGCGGCAGCTACGGCACCAGCGGCTACGGCATGCCGTCGTTCACCGGCGCGGGCTACCCGGCCGGCGGTTCGATGAGCAACTACATGCCGCCGGCGCTCGGCACCGACCAGTGGATCGCGGTCCAACCCGGTCAGCCCTCGCTCCCTACCGGTGCGGCGCCGGTGACGATGACGCCACACGGCCCGGTGCAGACCCTGCCGATCCCACCGGCCGCGCCGGTTGACGGGCCGGCGTCGCCCGCCCCGTCCGGGCCCGGCGACGACGGCGACGACGACGTGACGATTACGGCCAGCAAGGGTGACATGACGTTGACCGTCGAGGTGCCGGTGGACACCGGACGCGCGTTCGACATCGAGGTCACCGCCAGCTCCGGTGGGCAGAGCGTCAACGCCGACATCAGCGTCGGCGCCGACGGCTCGATCAAGGTGGACTGACCGGTGACCGGCGTCTCTCCCGCCCTCGTCGGCCACACCGTGAACCTGTCGGGCGCGCTGTCCTGGCTGCTCTCCCGGTACGCCACGGTGCTCGCCGAATACCGCCGGCAGATGACCGGCGACCCGGCCGGGCTGCGGGCCGTGGCCCACTCCTATCTGGCGATCGCCGACCAGGCGGCGGGCGTCTCCGGCGAGCTGGTCCGACGCCGCACCGGGCTCTCGGCGCAGTGGCACGGCTCGGCGTACGACGCGTTCGGCGCCGCCGCCGGCCGGGTCACCACCGGGCTGGACGGCACCGAGGCGCGGCTGCGCCGGCACGCCGCCGCGCTGGAACGCGCAGCCGGCGGCCTGGAGGCCGCCGCGAGCACCGCCGACACGGTCATCGCCCGGTTCCGGGCCAACGCCCAGCTCCTGGTGGCCGCCGCCGGGGCGGTGCCGAGCAGCCAGGTCTCCGCTCTGCTCGGGCACGCCCGGAACATCGGTGAGCAGGCGTTGGGTGCGATGCGCGGAGTGTGGGACCGGCTTGGGGTGGTGCTGGCGCAGGTCGCCACCGAGCTCGGCGGGCCGCACCCGGTGGGCGCCGCCGGTCCGGCCGCCGCAGCCGGCGCCGACGGACGCCTGGCGGGAGAGGCGGTGCGGGCCGCGCTCGCCGGAGACGCCTCGCCAGCGCAGTTCCGCCAGAGCATGGCGCAACTCGCCGTGATCACCGACCGGGTACGCACCGGCCAACCACCGTCCGCTGCGGACAAGGCCTTCCTGACCTCGTTCTACGGCGCGCTCGGCGACCGGGTGTTCGACCTGCCGGGCTACGTCAACGCCACCGAGCACCGCTACCAGACGAGTCTGTTCGGCATCTTCGGCGAGACCGCCCCGGGCTTCGCCCCCGCCGACCGGCAGGAGATGCTGCGGACCGTCGGCAACGGCATCCTCACCCTGTCACAGGACCCGGCCGACCTGCCTGCCGCGGTCCGCGACCTCGTGCACACCCCGGCGGCCACCGAGACCAACATCGGCACCAACTCGTTCGGCTTCACGCACGAGGTGCCGGCGACGCCGGGCCGCGCACCGTTGACCGGGGTGCTCGGCGAGACGGTCTACACCAACCGGCTCGACGTGCCCCGCTACGCCCAGTGGGAGGCGCTGTCGCAGCTGACCGGCGCGGCCGACCGCGATCTCGTCGCCGGAGCCGACTACTCCGCCGCGGTGACCCGTCGGGTCGGCGAGATGGCCGACGTCACCCAGCGACTGGACGATCTCTCCCGGCACAGCCCCGACCAGCCCGGGTACTACGTGTCTACCGACGACGCGGTGCTCTGGGACAAGCCCCGGGTGGATGCGACGATGACCACGCTGCTCGACGTGTCCACCCGGAACCACGTCGCCGACGCGGCGCTGGCCAGCGACGGCGAGACACTGCGCCGACTGGCCGGCTTCGGGTGGGCGGACGACGGCAGCACCGCGGGCCGGGTCGTCGACTGGATCGGTGCCGGAACCGCCGATCCCGCCGAGCACGACCTGGCCCGCGGTGCCTACGTCAACCTCACGCAGACGATGACCGACCCGGCGTCGTACCCGCAGACCCTGGCCGCGATGCGGGAGAACCCGCACTTCGCCGAGGCGATCGCCCGGGCCACCGTGCCGAACCTGGATCTGTACGCCCAGCCGCTCGACGGGTTGGACACCGATCCGGCGGCGCAGCGCCTGGGCAGCACCGACGCCCGGCACATGCTGATGCTCGGTCAGGTCACCCAGGACGGTCGTGACGAGATCAGCGCGGCCGCGGACCTGTACCAGGAGTACCTGCTGCGCCAGGCCGACGCCGGCACGATCCCGATGGAACAGGCGGGCCGGTACGCCGGCAACGTCGACGGCCTGACCAACGCCGCGGCCGCCAACGCGATCTGGTACGCCAACGTGCAGGACGCCGAGCAGGCCACCCGTACGGCGCAGGAGGCGTACGCCCGGCAGGTGGCGATCGCCAACGCGGTCAAGGACGTGGTCGGGTTCGGTGTCGGCAAGCTGCCACAGGTCGGCGAGTTCGCCGGCTTCGCCTTCGGGCAGGCGGCCGACGTGGTCACCGGCGCCCTGCAGGCACCCGCTCCGGTGCATCCACAGAGCGTGCCCACCGATGTGTTCCACCACCCGCAGTTCACCGGCAACGGGACCGTATACACGGCGGCCGGCGACCTCGCCAGTTTCGAGCTACGCAACGGCGGATCGGCCCCGACCGTACCGGTTGGCGCGCTGCATGGCGCGGCCGCGGAGGAAGCCGTACGGTGGGCCCGGGCCGACCCGGGCCGGGCCGACTACATGGACGCCTACACCACCGCCGCGCAGTACGTGTATCTCGCAAACCTTGCGACTCATACCCGTGAGTCGATCCAATACGACGTGCAGGGGCGGCGGCCGTAGCCCACTGGCGGGCCACGGCACGGGCGGGTAGCGGTGACACCGGAGGGAAGACGACAGATGGAACCGGCGATCGAGGATCTGCTCGCCCAGGTGCGTGAGCAGCAGCAGCGGATCGAGGAGATTCAGCGCTCGGTGGCGACAATGGAGCTGACCGCGTACGCCGGCAACGGCGACGTCACCGTGAAGCTCAAGGGTGACGGCCGGTTCACCGAGGTGACCATCGACCCGCAGGTGCTGCGTCGCTACGACGCGCACACCCTCGGTCAACTCGTGTTGGAGGCGGTGAACGACGGCCTGGCCAAGCTGGCGGCGGCCAACGAGGCGAAGTACGCTCCGCTGCTCGGCGAGGCGCAGCAGTGACCACTGCGGTTGCCCCTCGGCGGGTCACCGTGGTAGCTCCCCACGCCCGTCTCGACGTGTCGTTGCCGATACAGAGCACGGTGGCGGAGCTGCTTCCGCAACTGGTCCGGCTGCTGGCGACCAACGCCGACCGGGCCGATCGGGCCGGCGGGGTCGGCTGGGAACTGCGTCGCTTCGGTGGGCCGCCGTTGGACGGTGCGGTCACCGTCAGCGGCGCCGGGGTGCGCGACGGCGAGGTGCTCTACCTGGACACGGTCGACCGACGAGCCACCCCGATGCTCTTCGACGACGTGGTGGACGCCATCGCGAGCGCCGCCGCGGACCGGCCCGGAGTGTGGCGGGCAGCGGCATCCCGAAAGGTCGGCGGTGCGGTCGCCGCGCTGGCCTTCACCGCAGTCGCGGTCGCGGTCGGCTTCAGCGGGCTCGCCGCGTCGACCGTCGCGCTGCTCTCCGGCATCCTGGCCCTGATACTGCTGCTCGCCAGCGGAGCGTTGTCGCGGGCGTTCGGCGAGCGAGGTATAGGCGCGGCGGTGGCCGCCGGTGGCGTACCGGCCGCGATGATCGGCGGGCTGGCGGCGATCGGTGGCCTGGGCACGGCGATGGAGCTGACCGCGAGTCGACTGGCGCTGGCCGGCGCGGCGGCCACTCTCTACACGGCGGTGGCCGCCGTGGTGGTGGCGGAGCAGCGGTTCGCCGCCGCCGCGGTGGCTGCCGCGGTGGCTAGTCTCGGCGCGCTGGCCGACCTGCTCACCGCCTCCTCGCCCGCTTCGGTCGCGGCGGTCACCTGTTGCGTGGCCGTGGTGGCCAGTCCGGCGCTGCCGATGCTCGCGCTTCGGCTCGGCCGGCTGCCGCTGCCCGGGGTACCGACCGACATGGAGGCGTTCCGCGGGGACGAGCGGCCCACGCTCGGACCCGAGGTGGTCGCGGACACCGAGGCCGCCGAACGGATCCTGACCGGTCTGCTCTGCGGCCTGGCGGTCATCGTGGCCGGTTGCGCCGGAATACTCCTGTGGAGCGGCGGTCGCTGGGCGTGGGCGCTGGCCGGTCTGGCCGGCGTAGCGCTGTTGCTCCGCGCCCGGGCCTACGTCGGCGTCGGCCAGCGGGCCGCCCTGTTGCTGGCCGGTGCCGCGTCGGTGCTCGGCCTGACGGCTCGGGCCAGCCTGGCCGGCGGGCCCGGAACGCGGTTGCTCCTCGCCGGGCTGCTCCTGGTGACCGGAGTGGTCTGCGGGACGTACGCGTTCCGGGCCGCCGCCAAGACACCGTCGCCGTACTGGGGCCGGCTGCTCGACGTGGTCGAGTTCCTGGCGCTGCTCAGTCTGGTGCCGGTGGCGGGCGCGGTGCTCGACATCTACGGCGCGGCACGCGCATGGGGCGGCTAACCCACTGGCAGGCCAGCCAGCGGCAGCGTGGCCCAGGCCGCCTCGGCATGCGCCCCGTCCAGTGGGACCAGGTCCCGGTCGAAGCCGGCGGTGGCCTTCCCGACCGCCTCGGCGACCGCCTCCCGGGCTGGTCCGGCGGGCACCCCGAGCCGGATCAGCGCCGTGCTGCGGGTACCGCCGCCGCGTTGCCGGTCCCACCGTACCGACACGGCGCTGACCAGCGCCGGTGCGACGGCGTGCCGGCGAAGCAGCGTGGCCACCTCGCTCAGGCTCCGGGCGGCTCGGCGTGGCCGGAAGCAGACCTGGTGCAGCATGCCCAGCGACCAGTAGTGCCAGGTCTCGGTGCCCGGATCGTCCGCGCGCCGCGGATCGACACCGAGCACGGCGGCCCACGCGTCGCGCAGTTGACCGCCGTCGAGCGCGGTGACCTGGTGCCCGCCGGCGCGCAGCTCGGCGGCGAGCCGCAGCGCGGCGGTGCCCGCGGCACGTACCGCACCGATCCGGCCGCCGCCGCGGGCCCGTACCGCCCGGGCGGCCGTCTCGGGGTCGAGCCGGATGGCGATCCAGCGCGCCGCGTTGCCGGTGCCCGGCGAGGTCCAGTCGACCAGTTGCGCGCCGGCCAGCGGCAGATCGGGGTCGTCGTAGCGGGACAGCAGCCGGCGCAGCACGTCGTCGAGGTCACCGTCGGGTTCGACGCGCAGCAGCGCGCTCCACGAAGTGCCGTCACCGGCCAACCCGATCCGGTTACCCGCCCGGTCCGCGTCGGTCCGGGTCCGCAGGCCGGGCAGGGCGGGCCGGGCATTTCCGGCGCGGCGCCGGAAGCGGTGCCGGACCACCACCCAGTCGGACAGCCACCGGCCGCGCCAGCGCACCCCGGTAGCGAGCACCACGCCCGCCGCCAACCCGGTGAGCGTGCCGCCGACCGCACCGGACGGCCCGCCGGCCGCGACCGCACCCAGCACCGTGGTCTGCCAGAGCATCAGCCGGCCGACGCCGAGCCCGCGCAGTGTGCGCGGTCCCACCGGTGGTACGGGCATCGGCGGCGCACTGCGCTGCCGGGTGGAATCGAGGGGCGGTGCGGTGGCCGGTGCGGCTGGCGGCATGGCTCGGCTCCTTGGGCTCGATCTCGTCGGCGATCCGTACCTTATATCCGTAGTTCTAGTGCACCGGGCGTGCACCGCACCATGGCGGGGACGAACTGATGTGGACACAGCGGGACCAACTCCAGGCGTACCAGTTCCTTCGCCGCCGGCTCGTCTCAGCGTTGCAGGTCGGTGACGCCAACCACCCGGTGTCGCCGAGTCGCCGTCTGGTCATCGGGTGTGCGCTCGGCGCGGCGGTCGCTTTGCTGGTGACCGCCGGCTTCGGTGTGTACGGCTTTCTGCGGCCCGGGGCGAACACCGACTGGCGCAAGCCCGGCCAGGTGGTGCTCGACAAGGACACCGGAGCGGCGTACGTGATGGGCACCGACGGGCTGCTGCACCCGATGCTCAACTACGCCTCCGCGCGGCTGCTCGCGGGCGGTGACGGCACCGCCACCAGCCGGGTGTCGAGCAAGTCGCTGGCGCGTGCGCCGCGCGGCGTCCCGCTCGGGATACCCGGCGCGCCGCCGTCGTTGCCGGGCCGGGATCGGCTGACGACCGGGCCGTTCACCGTCTGTGCGCAGACCGCCGACGGTCGGCCGGCGGGCACCGCGCCGGTCACCACGGCGCTGGCCGGGGTTCCGCCGGTGGGCATCGAGGTGGACGCGGCGACCGCGTTGCTGGTCGCCGGCCCGGACGGCACCGAGCACGCGTTGGTGGCCGGTCGCCGGCACCGGATCACCGACTCGGCCACGGCGGTGGCCCTCGGCTACGACGCGGTACGCCCGCTGCCGGTCAGCGCGGCCTGGCTGAGCGCGGTGATCGCTGGCCCGGACCTGCGACTGATCACGGTGGCGGGGGTGGGCGCCGCGGGGCCGCGGATCGGTGACAAGAGCACCCGGGTTGGCCAGGTGCTCGCCGCCACGACCGTCGGCACCGAACCCCGCTACTACCTGGTCCACGCCGACGGGCTGCTGCCGATCGGACAGACCGAGGCGGCGCTGGTGCTCGGCAATCCGGCCAACCGCGCGGCGTACCCGGGTGGCGCGGCGCGCGAGATTCCGGTGACGCCGGCCGACGTGGCGCAGTTGCGGCCGGTGGCCGGTAAGGCCGCCGACTATCCGGCCCGACTCGCCCCGCCGGCCGAGGCGCCCCAGGAAGGGGCCGCGGTGTGCGCGACGGTGGACGGCGATCGGGCGGTGGTCAGGCTGGGCGCCGCCACCGGTGTGCCGGCCGGGGCGCAGCCGTTGGCAGCCGGCGGTGGCACGCGAGCCGACAGGGTGTTCGTACCGGCCGGCCGGGCTGCGGTGGTGCGCGAGCGGCCGACGCCGCAGGCCGCCCTCGGCACCGTCTTCCTCCTCACCGACCAGGGCGTACGGTATCCGGTTCCGGACGGCGACGCGCTCAAGGCGCTCGGGTACGGGACGGTTAGGCCCACGCCGGTGCCGCCGACGGTGCTGGCGCTGTTCCCCGTCGGCCCGGTCCTGGACCCGGCCGCCGCCCGACGGCCAGCCACGCTGGGCGTCACCACCCCGGCCACCGGCGCGGGGGAGCCCCGGTGACCGGCGTGCCGACGATCGAGGTGTCGGTGGTGGAGGACCACCCCCTCTACCGGGCCGCGCTGGTCCGGGCGCTCGGGGACGCACCGGATGTCCAGGTCAGGGTGACCGCCAAGTCGGTGGAGGAGTTCGCGGCGTACCGGCAGCCCGGCGGGGGAGTGGCGATCCTCGATCTGCGGCTGCCGGGGGTACGCGACGCGGCGGCGGTGGTCGCGGTCACCGGGATGGGCCACCGGGTGCTGGTGGTGTCCGCGCACGGTGACCAGTCCGACGTGCTCGGGGCGATCGCCGCCGGGGCCCGTGGCTACCTGACCAAGGACGCCGATGCCGACGAGATCCTCCGGGCGGTACGGGAGATCGCCGCCGGCAACACCTACGTGTCGCCGACCCTGGCCTCGATCCTGCTGGACTCGTCCCGGGGACGGCAGCCGCTGTACCGGGTGCCGTTGTCCGACCGGGAACGTCAGGTGCTGTCGCTGCTGGCAGCCGGCGAACGGGACCAGGACATCGCGGAGGCGTTGGCGATCAGCGTCCGTACCGTCCGATCGCACCTCGACCGGATCCGGGAGAAGACGGGGCGTCGTCGGCGGCCGGAGCTGACCCGGCTGGCCATCGAGGAGGGTATCGCCGCACCGGCACATGACCGCTGACGGTGCGGAGGCCCTCCCAGCCACGATCGAGTCGCCAAGCTCTCGGAGGTCATGCCTCTCTTCGTGGTGCTGCTGCTGGGCTTGCTGCCCGCTCCCAGGCGGCGCGGCGAAGCAGGCGGAGCCCGTTGAGGCCGACGATGATGGTGGAGCCTTCATGGCCGGCCACGCCGAGCGGCAGGGGCAGGGTGCCGATGAGGTCCCAGATGACCAGGACGGCGATGAAGGTTCCGGCGATGGCGAGGTTCGCGATGACGAGCCGGCGGGCGCGGCGGGCCAGCTGGATGACGGCGGGCAGGGTGGCGAGTTCATCGCGGGTGATGACGGTGTCGGCGGTATCGAGCGCGAGGTCGGCGCCGGCGCGTCCCATGGCGACGCCGGCGTGAGCGGCGGCCAGGGCGGGGGCGTCGTTGACGCCGTCGCCCACCAGGACCACGCGGTCCCCGTGGTTTTCCAGTTCGCGCACCGCGGTGACCTTGTCCTGGGGGAGCAGGCCGGCGCGGACGTCGGTGATGCCGACCTCGGCGGCGAGCCGTCGGGCGGCGCGTTCGTTGTCGCCGGTCAAAAGCAGCGGGCGCGCTCCGGTCACAGCGGTGAGTTGCGCGACCGTTGCGGCGGCGTCCGCGCGGAGCTTGTCGGCGAGGCCCAACACGCCGACGGGCTCGCCGTCGACCTGGACCACGACCGCTGTTCGGCCCGCCTGCTCCAGTTCGTCGACGATGGCGCGCAGTGAGTCGTCATGGCTCTTGAGGAGTCCGACGGGGCTGCCGACGTCGACCTGGTAGCCATCGACGTGGGCGGTGACGCCGCGTCCGGGAGTCGAGGTGAAGGCGTCCGACGGGGGTAGCGGGAGCTGCGCATCGCGGGCGGCTGCGACCACAGCGTGGGCGAGAGGATGCTCAGTTGACATCCTCCCGGCCCTGAAGGCCGGGATTCTCACGGTCGCCCGTGAGGTTTCCTGTTTCATCGCCGATTGCCTTGCCGGGAGGATTTCCCTTGAGGTCTTACATCAGCTCCGCAGGCGTTTTACCTCTCCGCCAGCCCGGCGGCGAGGATGTTTGTCGCGGCGTTGATGTCCCGGTCGTGCTCAGTTGCACAGCCGGGGCACGTCCAGACGCGGGTGTTGAGGGCGAGGGTGGTGTTGATCCGCCCGCACGTCGAACAGGTTTTGGACGACGGGTACCACCGGTCGACGGGGATCACCTCACGGCCGTACCACTGGGCTTTGTACTCCAGCATGCTGCGGAACTGGGACCAGGCCGCGTCGGAGATGACGCGGGCCAGGCGCCGGTTGCGGAGCATGTTACGCACGCTGAGGTCTTCGATCGCGACCGTTTGGGTCTCACGGACGAGCCGAGTGGTCAGCTTGTGCAGATGGTCCCGCCGCCGGTCGGCGATACGAGCATGGATCCGGGCCACCTTCAGTCGGGCCTTCGCCCGGTTCGCGGAACCCTTCTGTTTGCGGGCCAGGTTCCGCTGCGCCTTGGCAAGCTTGCGCCGGTCGGCCTGCCCGTACCGCGGGTTGGCCACCTTGCCCTGCTCGTCACTCACCCCCGGCATCGAACGCGACAGGGTCAGCAGACTGGTGATGCCCGCATCCACACCAACCTCCGCCGCGACAGGCGGCAACGGCGCCACGGTCGGGTCCTCCACCAGAATGGACACGAACCAGCGGCCGGCAGCGTCCCGGGACACCGTGACCGTCGACGGTTCCGCCCCGGCGGGCAGGGGCCGGGACCACACGATGTCCAGCGGGCTGTTCATCTTGGCCAGAGTGAGCCGGCCGTCACGCCACCGGAACGCCGAGCGCGTGTACTCGGCCGACGCCCGCGACTTGCGCTTGGACTTGAACCGCGGATACCGGGCCCGCTTGTCCCAGAACGCCACGAACCCGGCCTGCAGATGCCGCAACGTCTGCTGCAACGGCACCGACGACACCTCGTTCAGGAACGCCAGGTCATCGGTGCGCTTCCACCCGGTCAGCCACCCCGACGACTGCACATACGTGGTACGCCGGCGGTCAACCGCCCACGCCCGGGTCCGGGCCTCCAACGCCCGGTTGTACACCAGACGCACACACCCGAAGGTGCGGTTCAACTGCCCGGCCTGCTCAGGGGATGGGTAGAAGCGGTACTTGTATGCCCGTTTCACCACCTCCCCCACACCTCATACCTTATCCGTCCATGTAAGACGATCAGCGAGGGGAGGGAGCGGCGTTTCCTCCCGGCCCTGAACGGCCGGGTTTCCACGCCGCAAATCCGATGAGCTTTCGGCAGCGGCGGCAAGGGCGCGGCGCGAGTAGTTGGTCTTCGGTGAGGCTGGCGTGGGGCAGGAGCCGGATGTCGGTCAGGTGCGGGGTGCCTTCGGTGAGGGTGCCGGTCTTGTCGAAAGCGATCCGCGTGGCGGTGGCGAGTTGTTCCATCACCACGGCGGACTTGACCAGCACGCCGTGCCGGCCGGCGTTGGCGATCGCGGACAGCAGCGGCGGCATGGTGGCCAGCACCACCGCGCACGGGGAGGCGACGATCATGAAGGTCATTGCGCGCAGCAGCGTCGGTTGGAGCTCGGCACCCAGCGCCAACGGGATCACGAACAGGGCGATCGTGGCGGCGACCATGCCCACGGAGTAGCGCTGTTCGATCTTCTCGATGAACAGCTGCACGCGGGCTTTCGTCGCGCTGGCCTCGGCGACCATGGCGACGATCCGGGCGATGACCGTGTCGCTGGCCGGACGGGTTACGCGGACGCGGAGCGCACCCGTGCCGTTGAGGGTGCCGGCGAAGACCTCGTCGCGACCGCAACCTGTCCGAAGCGCCGACCGCGTAGCCGAGTAGCCACGCGAGTAGCCGAGGCGGTGGATTCCGCCGGACGGCTTTGAGCGTCGGCGGATGCGTCGCACCCGGTCGGTCGAGGTCGAGGCGAACCGAGCCAGGGGCGGGGGCTCGGCTGGCTTGGTCAGCGGCGATACGTCAGCTCGAAGTCGAGCCGCCAGTCGACACCGTTCTCGGACGTCTCCCATTGCCCGTCGATCGTGTCGCCATCCGGGCTGAGCGTGCCGGTAAAGCGTTGGTTGAAGCCGGGGGCGTCCCGCGTCAGCCGCCAGACGCCGTCGGCGAAGGTCATCCGGTAGACCCGATGCACGCCGCGCGCGTCGGTGTACAGCATGGTGAACTCCTCGCCGGCGTCGTCGAGCCCGATCAGCGACGTCGTGGGCAACGGGTTGTTCTCTCGCCAGGCCTGCGGTGCGCTGGCCGGCGGCGGCTCGGCGTCGGAGAACTGCCGCAGGAACCTGCCGTCCTCGACCCAGGAGAAGTCTGTCCACCCGGCACCGAGGCCCTGGACCTTCGGCTGCACCGTCCACCGGCCGACGAGCGCGTCGAGTCGCGCGAGCGCGGGATGCCGCTCCGTCATGTCGTCCGTACCTCCTGCTTTTGGTGACAGGCCTCACGGTAACCGCGAAGGCACCACGCTTCAGCTCCGTCCGGTCCGCCCGCCCGGCCCGACCGGGTCCCAGTTGTTGGTCGATGAACAGCAGCAGGTACCACCACCAGGGTGCCGAGGGCGTCACCATGACGGTGACGCCCTCGGTCGGCGGATGCATGGTGCTGCTTGCGGTGCTACGGCTTGCAGATCTGGTATGCCTTCTGGAAGCCGGATTCGCTCGCCGCGTCCTGCACCGCAACGAACTCGCCGTCACCGAACCCCCACCCGGCCGGCGCGCCCGTCGAGGAGTCCATCACCCACAGGTCGCGGCCGTCGTCGCAGCGGAACCCCCCGACGACCTGGACGCCGCCGGAACGGTCGAGACATCCGCGTTCGGCCTCCGCTTGCTCGATCTTCTGACCTGGCTTGAAGAGGTCGCCGCATGCAAGCAGGGCGGGCGTGGTCGGTGCCGACGCAGGGGCGGTGCTGCTGTCTCCGTCTTCGCCGCATCCGGTCAGGGCGAGCAGGATGGCAGCGGCGGCGGTAAATGTGGGCGTGCGGATCATGGCGGGCACCATACAGAAATCGGCCGAGGTTTGCTGGCCCTATCGGCGCGCCCCGCGAGCCGAACGGCGGACCCGACTTCCCGTCCGAGGCAGGTCGTCGCGGCTTGGAGCGACCCTTCGATCCTCCAGCGGCGACCGGCCACCGACACGAGAACGTTGCGCGACCGTTGTCGGTTGTCACCGCCTGCGGAGCGGTGTGGCCAGAAATCCCCACATCAGAATGCGTTCCGTTCACCACCCGTTCCCGGGCGCGTCAGGCCGGGCCGTTGGGATGTCGAGGAACAGATGCCCGACCTGTCCGGAAGGCAACGCCTCATGTCACGGTCCCCGTCCATGCTGCCCCGACGTCGCTTTCTCGCTCTCGGCGGTGTCGCCGCGGGTGCGGCGGTCCTCGCCGCCGAGCCCGCTTCGGCGATGTCCACTGCCTCGGACAGCCGGGTCACCCTGCCGGGCTACGTGTTCACGCTCGGTGTGGCGTCCGGCGACCCGACGCCCGACGGTGTCGTGCTCTGGACCCGCCTGGCACCGGACCCGCTCGCCCTCGACGGGCTCGGCGGCATGCCCGATCGCCCTGTCCTGGTGCGGTGGGAGATGGCGGAGGACGAGAACTTCCGCCGGGTGGTGCGTCGCGGCGTCGAACGCGCCACCGCGCACTGGGGCTACTCGGTGCACGCCGAGGTGCACGGCCTGCGGCCGGACCGCGTGTACTGGTACCGGTTCCAGATCGCCGACCAGGTCAGCCCGGTGGGCCGTACCCGCACGGCGCCGCGCCCCGGGACTGCGCTCCACTCGCTGAGCTTCGCGTTCGCGAGCTGCCAGGCCTACACCGACGGCTACTTCACCGCGTTCGAGCACATGGCCCGCGAGAACCTGGACCTCGTCGTCCACCTCGGCGACTACATCTATGAGGGCGGCGGCGCCGGCTCGATCGGCCGCGCCCACTACCCGGCCGTCGAGACGTTCTCCCTGACCGACTACCGGATCCGGTACGCTCAGTACAAGCTCGATCCGTCGTTGCAGGCCGCGCACGCCGCCGCGCCCTGGGTGGTGGCGCCGGACGACCACGACGTGGAGAACAACTGGGCCGGTGACCACTCCCAGCCGGACACCGAGCCGGACCAGGACCCAGCCGTGTTCCGGCTCCGCCGGGCCGCCGCGTACCAGGCGTACTACGAGAACCTGCCCCTGCGGGCGTCGTCGATGCCGCAGGGCCCGGAGATGCAGGTCTACCGGCGCCTGCAGTTCGGCGACCTGCTGCAGCTCGACGTGCTCGACACCCGGCGGTTCCGTGACCGGCAGCTCACCGACGCGTCGCTGCGCTGGGACCCGAAGCGACAGATGCTCGGCGCCGAGCAGGAGGCGTGGCTGCTGGCCGGGCTCGCCGCGTCCACCGCACGGTGGAACGTGCTCGGCAACCAGATCTTCGCCATGGAGGCCGACCACACCGCAGGCCCGGACGAGCGGTACGGCGTGGACACCTGGGACGGGTACGCCGCCGCGCGCCAGCGGCTCTTCGCCGGCGTGGCGGAGCGGAACGTCGAGAACTTCCTCGTCGTCACCGGTGACGCCCACCGCAGCGTGGCCGCCGATCTCAAGCTGGACTTCTCCGACCCCGGGTCGCGGACGATCGGCACCGAGTTCCTCGGCACGTCGATCAGCTCGGGCGGCAACGGGACCGACCACGACAGCCTCGGCGTGACCTGGCTGGCCGAGAACCCGCACATGAAGTTCCACAACTCCCAGCGCGGGTACCAGGTGTGTCACCTGGGCCGTGACGAGATGCGCACCGACTACCGGGTGGTGCCGTTCGTCAACGCGCCGGGCGCGCCGGTGGCGACGCGGGCGAGCGTCCACGTGCAGAGCGGACGGCCCGGGGTGGCGCACGTGTCCGCGTGACGGTGTGATCCGAGCGTGGCGGGCCGGTCCGACGGCTCCGGGTCGTCGGACCGGCCCGCCGCTGGGCTTCACCACGAACGGCGACCCGAGCCGTCGGGGTGGCCGCTGCGGCCGCCAGGCGGGCGGCCGGGCCGGCGAACCGGTCCCGGCCGTCCGCGTTCTGGCCGCTGGAACTACAGGTCGAGCGGCTCGATCCAGATGTTGCGGTACTGGACGGGGTTGCCGTGGTCCTGCAACCGGATCGCGCCCGTCGCCGGGCCCTCCGGCCGGTTGCCACCTGTCGGGCCGAGGATCTCGACGTCGTCGTGCACCGTGACGCCGTTCCACACGACGGTGACGCGCGCGTTCTGGATCTTGTTGCCGGCCGCGTCGTAGCGGGCCTGCCGGTAGACGATGTCGTACGTCTGCCAGGTCTGGGGCGGCAGCGCCGCGTTCACGTCGGGGGCCTTCTGGTTGTAGATGGCCGCGGCGTCGTTGATCTGCGGCGGGTCGATGCCGAACGAGTCCAGCACCTGGATCTCGTAGCGGTCCTGTAGGTACACGCCGCTGTTGGCGCGTGCCTGCCCGGTTACGTCCGGCGGGTACAGCGGCAGGTTGAACTCGACGTGCAGGCGGAAGTCGCCGAAGGCCTGCACCGTGCGCAGGTCCCCGTTGCGCACCGTCATGGCGCCGTCGGCAACCGTCCATCCGGGTTCGCGCCCGTCGCTGTGCTGCCACTCGGTGAGCTCTCCACCGTCGAACAGCGTGATGCGCTCGCCGTGCGGCCGGACGGCGAGCACGTCGAGGTTCACGTGCCCGGAGTCCGCGGCCTCCTTGCGGTACTCGACCAGATTGCGACCCTGGTCCAGGCGCACGGTGGTGGTGACAGTGCCCCACTCCTTCCAGGTCACCGTGGAGGGAAAGACCGCCTGCCCCACCCGTTCACCGTTGACGTACAGGCTCAGCTGCTTCTCGCCCGAGTAGGGGTTCGGGCCGTTGCTGTAGCGCATCGCCAGGTCGTATGTCCCGCTCTCCCGCACGTCGACGGAGATGCTGGTCGACGAGCCGTTCTGGGCGAACCCGGCAGCGAAGCCGGCGCCGGAGTAGGCGGCGTGGTCGGTCGCCATGCCCACACCGACCGTGCGGCCCTCCTCGGCCTCGAAGAAGGTCTGCGGCTGCACCACGCGTCCCGGGATCTCGTTGAGCGTGTACCAGGCCTCAGTGTTCCACAGCTCCTCGCCGTCAGCGGAGGAGAACGGACGCGGGGAGCGCACGTGCACCACGCGGTTCTCCTTCAGGCCCGCGATCCGCAGCTTGACGGTGCGGCCGTCCGCCGACAGTTCGGCCTTGGTCACCTTGAGCGTCTCCAGATCGAGCTTGGGCCCGCCGTACTGGCTCGTCGCACCGTAGCGCCACTGCGTCACCTGGTACGCGTCGGCGAGCTTCTGCGCGGTCTCGGCCGACAGCGGCTCGGTGTACTCCAGCTCGAACCCGACATGCGACGCGCGCATCTGCTTGACCTCGAAGACCGAGGTGCCGTTGGGCGTGAGCTTCTGCAGGCCGTACGTCAGCTTGCCCTCCTGACCCCAGTTGCCGCCGGCCCCCAGGCCTCCCACGTAGAGCGCGCCGTCGGGGCCGAGGGTCACCTCGTTGATGCCGGACTCCAGTCCCTGCGTGTGCCGGAACACCGCACCCTGGTACTGCCCCTCGACCTTCTCGAGGAACACTCGCTGCAGGCCGCCGTAGGTCACGTCGCCGACGACCAGCTGCCCCGCATACGCACCCTGCTTCAGCAGTACGGGGGTGGACGGCGAGTTTCCGATCTCGTTCTGCGGAAGCCAGACGACGGGACGCGTCACCGGTTTGTCGTCGAACCGGCCCGCGGGCGTCGTGTAGTGGTTGTAGAACGCTCCTTGCTGGATCTCGACCAGCTTGGACGCCGGCAGCCAGCCCCCCTGGTTGTCCGTGACGAAGACCTCGCCGCGTGGACCCCAACCGATCCCGTTCGGAGTGCGCAGCCCGCCGGCGAGATACGTGATCTCGCCCGTCGCGGCGTTCACCTTGATCGAGGTGCCGCGGTCCGGCGCGGGCTGGGGCACCGTGGTGGCGCCACCGTAGTTGATGGCAACCGACAGGTTGAGATAGAAGTACCCGTCCCGGTGGAGCAGACCGAACGCGAACTCGTGGAAGTTCCGGCCCCACGGCCAGGTCGCGACCGTCCGGCGGTCATCCGCGTCGCCGTCGCCGTCGGTGTCGCGCAGGGCCGTCAGCTCGTGCTTCTGGCTGACGTAGACGGTCCCGTCGACCACCGCCACCCCCTGGGGTTCGCGCAGCCCCTCCGCGAACTTGCGGTAGGTCACCTGCGCGGGGCCGCTCTTCCCGGTGACGCCCTCGACCACGTAGACCTCGCCGGTCATGTTGTCGGTGCCACCCCAGGTGGAGATGACCAGGTCCCCGTCGGGCATGAAGTCCATGCCGGTGACCTGCGGCCGGAAGCCCTCGGGACGCAGGTCGGTGAGGGTGTACCCCGGGTGTACCCGGTCGAGGGGCAGGCCGTCGCCGGCCGAGTCGGTTGCCCCCTCGCAGTACTTCCAGCCAGGGGCGGTGACGCGCACGACGCCTGCGTCGGTGCTCAGCGCGGAGGTCGGCACGAGTTCGAAGCCGTCGGCGCCGGGGCGCCGCCATTCGAGCCGCAACACCTGGCCGCCGCCGTTGTCGAAGAACTCGACGAACAACGGGTGCAGGCCGCCGCTCAAGGTGACCGATCCCTCCCGGGAGGTCTCGCCGTGCAGGCCGTCGTGGTCGACGACGAGCTGGTCGCCGATCGTCAGGCGTGACCCGTCGTCGCTGGTGAGCCGGAACGTGTAGTCACCGTCGGTGGGCACGGCGAGGTTGGCGGTCACGTGGCTGATGAACCGGTCGGACAGGCCGAACTCGTCCGTAGCGGTCCAGTTGATCTGCGGCATGAGCTTGTCGACGTTCGGCGTCTGCGCGGGCTTCAGGGTGCACAGCGCCGACAGCGGGACACCCATGTCGTACGAGCGCAGGGTGACGCCTGGTTCCTGTGGCGGGACATCGGCGGTGGCGGGTGCGGCTGTGGCCGGAGTGACGGGGGTCGCGGCGAGCAGGGTCGCCGCAGCGGCAGCTGCGGCCGCGAGCGCGGCTCGACGCCGCCGTTGTTTCGGTGCGGTCATGGTTCCTCCTGGTGGGTGCGGCTCCCAGGCGGGAAGAGCCGTGCAACTTTTCTCCCCCGGACCGGTCATACGCTCCCGTGAGACAAAAGATCGATGGGTGACGTTATCACTTTCCATCGATCTATCCGAACTTTTGGATGGAGGAAGTGAAAGTCGCCCGCAGACGCGATCATCGGGTCGCGGTTGCAGCTCAACAGGGTGGTCATGATCTGGGTGCCTTGGAGCTGCCGCAGGACCGCGCGCGGGAGCGCGGCGTCGCTCATGCAACGAAGCTTCCCCGGCGTCCCGGACACCGACAGGAGGTCCACGCCCACCATCGCCGAAACGGTCTTTCGGGATCAACGCGCGGTGCAAGCGCGGCGCGAGCTGGCCACACTCGGCCCCGCTGGCGGCCTCCGGCGGGCATCGGCCGCTCGCGGCCAACCGGGCTCGCGCTACGCGCTGGAAGCCATGATCGCGGCCTCTATGCGCAGTCCGATGCCTGTGAGGACAAGGAGCCCGGCGAGGAAGTGCGGCTCGGCCAGCCCTGCGTCGCTGGAGATCGTGAGCACGGAGATCAGCAAGCCCGACAGCAGTGCGGTGGTGCCCACCACTCGGGTGGTGGCAGCTCGCCGAGATCGAAGGTCCACGGCGGGACCGTACCGGACGTCGGGCATGAGGGCCGTCCGGCTCCGGGAACCACTCCTCCGGCGCTTGCGGCCTGCCCCGCGGGCGGCCTCCGGCCGTACTCGGGCCTTCCGCAGTGCCCCGTCCGGCTTCCACGACCGTCTACTGGTCGGGCGGTCTGGCTGCGTCCAGAAGCGTACGTCAGTGGGAGGCCGCGCCGGCCTGCACTCATCGGGGGACTGGGCCGGTCGTAGGTCGTCCGGAGAGGCCGTCGGCTGGAGACTGGCAGCACTCGGGCGCGTCTTCACGTTCCTGCTGCGACGGATGGGCGCGGCCGGGGTGGGTGGGTGCTGGGTCATGGCCCCGCCGGGCAGGTCCTGTCTCTTCGAACGCGTACGGGGGCGGTACCCGCTCGTGCCCGCACCATGCCGAGGGTGGCCGGTGAGGTGTGTGTCAGGAGTTTCGGATGGGGCGGCAGGAAACCGGAGAAACGATCAGTCGAGAACCGCGAGCGGTGCCGGCCCGCCTTTCAGCGGGTGCCGACACCGCTCGCGTCTGTCACCGCTTGGCCTGCTGTTTGGCCATCTGCGGCTGTTCGCCCTTGCCGACTCTTCGCAGTGCCTCGCGCAGCTGCTCCTCGGTCATCTTGGAGTTACCCTCGATGCCCGCGTTGTGCGCCTGCTGGCGGAGTTCGTGCAGCCGTTCCCGGTCACCCATGTCGGCCTCCCCGTGGTGCGGTGGCGCGGGCGGCTCCGCGCGCCACTCCGCTCGTCGTCTTCCCGGGCGGGCCGTGCGCAAACGGCCTCAGTCGGCGCCCCGCCCGCCGGGGTGGTCCGGTGCCTTGGGTCGGCGCTGCGGGTGATGACGCTGAGATGGCTCTCGGACTCCTTCGGGACCTCCTTTTCGCAGTCGACAGTGCCGGTCAGCGGGCCTTCTTCGTCGCCCGCTTGCGGGGCGGCGTCAACAGGTCGGCTATCGCCGCGATCGCGGACGGCACCAGGCGGTAGTACGCCCAGACGCCGCGTTTCTCGCGCTCCAGCAGGCCGGCCTCGGTGAGGATCCGAAGGTGATGACTCACGGTCGGCTGGGAGAGACCCAGCGGGGCGGTGAGGTCACTGACGGACGCCTCGCCCTCCGGAGCGGACTGGATCAGACTGAGCAGTCGCAGCCGGGCCGGGTCGGCGAATGCCTTCAGCACTCCCGCGAGCCGTTCGGCATCGGCACGCTTGATCGGCTCGCCAGTGAGCGGCGAGACAGCAGGCATGGCAGTTTTCGCAGTTCCCACGCCTTCCATCGTTCCACCAACACCGTCGATAGGCCGGTGGAACCGCGATCAGTACCCCGATGGCGGTCGCGAGACCGGGTTGCGAGGCAAGCCGGGGGCGGGGCGGCGAGCGTGCCGTCAGGGAGCGTCATGGTCACCGTGCGGGCGGGCGGCGTACCGGTCTCGCAGCCGTCTCGCCGTCCGAGATCCGTCTCACCCGGACTGGTGGCGAAGCGGTACGGGTGGAATCCGTCGCCCGAGCTGGTCGGCCTGTCCGTCCCGCCACCGCCGGGCCGACCTCGTCGGCGGCGAATCGCCAGCGCCGTCGCCGTGCTCACCGGCGGGTCAGCTCGGCCAGTTCCGCACGTCCCTCGGCCTCCCGGGCGGGCAGCAACAGCAGAGTGCAGGCGCGTTCGAACCGGGCGTCGTTGCGCTCCCAGGCCTCGACCGAGGCGGCCAGCACGTCCTCGTCGTGGTGCAGCCGCCCGGCGGCGCGGGTGAGGCAGGCCACCGCCCAGTCGTTCTCCGCGCACACCGCCGCTGCCGTGGCGAGGCGTTCGGCCGCGTCCGGCAGTCCGGCGACGACGGCGAGTTCGGCCGCGGCGGCCTGGGCGTACGGCTCGTACCTGCTCTGCGGGTAGTCGCCGAAGGCGCGTTCGGTCAGCGCCGCCGCGTCGCCCAGCCGACCGGTGTGCACGGCGATGCGCGCGTCCACGAAGGCGAGGAACGGGACCAGGCTGGGCAGGTGCTCGGCGTCGGCGAGGCCGGTGACCTGGAGCGCGCGGCCCCGCCACCGGCTGAAGCGCTCGCCGTCGCCGAGCAGACCGTGCGCGAGCGCGGCGGCCAGGATGACCGGCGCCAGCCAGGGTGCGGGCGGGCTGCCTGCCCGTTCCCAACCGGCCCACATCGCGCCGGCGTGTCGCACCGCCGCCGCGAACTGCCCGGTGAGGGCGAGGGCCGGGATCAGCTTGCTCGGCGAGGCGTACGGGTGGTTGCTCACCAGGTCGTCCTGCTGCACGCGGTGGGCCGCGGCCAGCGCGGCCCGCAGGTCTCCGGCCGCGATGGCGTAGGTCGCCGCCATGTGTAGCGCGTCGACGATCTCCGGACCGGCGTACGGGTCGTCGCGCGGCAGCGTGGGCAGCAGGGCGATCCGTTCGCCGGCCACCCGATGTGCCTCGCGTAGCCGTCCGGCCTTGGTGGCGGCTGCGCTCACCGCCTCCAGGCCGGCGCTGACCAGCACAGGGTCGCCGGCGGCCCGGGCGGCCGCGACCGCCGTCGCGGCGAGGTCCGGATCCGGGTCGCGCCACTGCCCGCCGGCGGCCCATGCCGTCGCCAGCGCGAGGCAGGCCGCCGTCGCTGGCCGGTGCGGCGCCCCATTGGCGGACGCCTCGTTGAGCAGGTCGCGTAGCCGCTGCTGGGGTATCTCGGCGGCTGGCTCCGAGCTGAACCGGTTGGCCAGCTCCACCGCCCGGGCCAGCGCGACGGCCCGGGCGTCGCCGTCGCCGGCCGCGCCAGCCTGTTCGGCCGCGGCCAGCAGTTGTCGGAAGGCCCGTGGGCTGGAGTTGGTGACGATCACGACGCAGTCGGCCGCGCTGCGCAGGTCTCGGGCGGCGGCGCCCGGGGAGGGAGCGTGGGCGGCCGCGCGCTCGAAATGACGGGCGGCTTCCAGCAGAAACCGGTGCGCGTACGTGAGGTGGCCGAGTGCGCGGGCCAGTTGGTGGGCGAGTGGGCTCGGTCCCGGCGGGCAGTTCGCCAGGGCGGCCCGGAGGTCGTCGGCGACGGCGTGGAAGTCGTCGCGCCAGTCGCCGACCGGCCGGCCCGCCGACGGGGCCTCCGGCCGGTCGCCCGTTCGCGGGTGCCCGCGCGGCCGGTCGGCCAGCCGCCGCTCCAGGCCCGCCGCCGTCGCCGCGGCCCAACGTAGGTGCCGCTCGCGCAGCGCCGGCTCCTCGCCGGCCCCGGCGAGCCGCTCGGCGGCGAAAGCCCGGACGATCTCCAGCAGTCGCCACCTGCTCACCACCCCCCGCTGGTGGATGACGAGGCTTTTCTCCACCAGGCGGCCGAGCAGGTCGGCGACCGCACTGGGCTCGGCGGTCTGGCTGACCGCCACCGTGGCGGCCAGGTCGAAGCTCCCGACGAACACCGCCAGGCGCCGGAACAGGGCACGTTCCTCGTCGTCCAGCAGGTCGTGGCTCCAGCCGATCACCGCGCGCAGCGAGCGGTGCCGTCCGTCGGCCCCGCGCCCACCGGCCAGCAGGCGCAGCACGTCGTCGAGGGCGGCCAGCAGGCCCGCCGTGCCCAGCGACGCGCTGCGGGCGGCGGCCAACTCGATCGCCAACGGCATTCCGTCGAGCCGGGCGCAGAGTTCGGCGACGAGCGCTGGGTCCGCGCTGAAGTCCGGGTCGACCGCCCGGGCTCGGTCGTGGAAGAGGGCCACCGCGTCGGTCGTCGGCGGCAGTGGGGCCACCGGGACGACCTGTTCGCCGGGTACGGCGAGCCGCTCCCGACTGGTGGCCAGGACGGTCGTGTCCGGGCAGGCCGAGAGGATCCGCTCGACGAAGCCGGCCACCGGGTCGAGCAGGTGCTCGCAGTTGTCCAGCACGAGCAGGGTGCGGCCTTGGCCGAGGCGGTCCGCGATCGCGGACAGCAGCGGCTGCTGCGCCCGTTCGGTGACCCCGAGCGCGGTCGCCACGGCCTGGGCCACGAAGTCGTCCCGGACCGGTACGAGATCGACGAACGCCGTGCCGAGCGGGAACGACCGCGCCGCCGCCGCGGCGGCCACCACGCACGCCAGCCGGGTCTTGCCGACCCCGCCCGGACCCACCAGGGTCACCAGCCGGTTGTGTTGGAGGGCGGCGAGGATCGCGTCCCGCTCGGGACCGCGCCCGACGAACGCCGTACGCGGGTCGGGCAGCCCGGCCAGCGGGCCGGGCGGCGCGGCGCCGCCCGCCGGCGGCTCGGCGAGTGCCGCGAGGTCGAACCGGTCGGCGACGCCGTACTTGCGCAGCAACGACGACACGTGGCTCTCCACCGTGCGCACCGAGATGAACAGCCTCTCGGCGATCTCGGCGTTCGACAGGCGGAGCCTCAGCAGGGCGAGTACCTCCGCCTCGCGCTTGGACGGTCGGTCGATTGCTGTCGAGGACACGCGCCATTGTCCCGCACACCCGGGCCCTGGGGGGCGTCCGTGCCGGCTTTCGGTACCCGAATCCGTGGCCGCCACGGATGTCCGACGGCCCGGCCCGGGCGCACGCTGGTCCTCGGAAACAGCGAGCCGGTGCCGAGGCCCGGCCGGAACGAGCGAAAGGACCGAAACAATGGCTGACACGAGCGCCGCGCCCACGAGGAAGGTGATCGCCTCGACGTACCTCTCCCTCGACGGGGTCATCGCGAACCCGCACCTGTGGATGCTTTCGTACATGACCGAGGAGGGGCAGCGGTACGCCCTGGAGCAGCTGTTCGGCAGTGACGCCCTGCTGCTGGGGCGCGCCACGTACGAGGGGTTCGCCCAGGCCTGGCCGAGCATGCCGCGCGACGAGGCCGGCTTCGCCGACCGGATGAACAGCCTGCCGAAGTATGTCGTCTCGACGACCCTGCAACGCCTCGGCTGGCACAACTCCACCGTCATCGCCGGTGACGTCGCCAAGGAGGTCGCGGAGCTCAAGCGGCAGCCCGGCAAGGACATCCTGATGTACGGGTGCGGCCGGCTCGCCCGCACCCTGCTCGACAACGACCTGCTCGACGAGCTGCGGTTCTGGCTGCACCCGGTCTTCGTGGGTGACGGGCGGGTGGAGAACGGAGACCTGCTGTTCCGCGACGGCGGTGCGGCGAACCTGAGACTCGTCGGACAGACCGAGCTCAGCTCGGGCGTCGTGATTCTGCGCTACCAGCCGGCGGAGAAGCGGTAGCGCCCGTCCGATCCCACCGGTTGAAGGAGAGCACATGACGTACCCTCCACCGCGGTACCTCGGCGCTGCTGGTGAGGCCAGCGCGACGTACCGCATGGCCGACGCCGCACCAGAGCTCCGCTACACCAACGGCGGTTCGGCGCACTACCTGGCTACCGGCGCCACGACGAACGGTCAGTTCGGCCTCTACCGCTGGGACATGGGCCCGACACCGAGCGGCCCGGCCCCGCACTTCCACCGCTCCATCTCCGAGTCGTTCTACATCCTCGCCGGCTCGGTACGGATCTACGACGGCAGCCGCTGGATCGACACCGAGCCGGGCGATTTCGTCCACGTGCCGGAGGGCGGGGTGCACGCGTTCCGCAACGAGTCCGGCTTGCCCGCGTCGATGTTGCTGCACTTCGCGCCGGGCGCCCCCAGGGAGGGCTACTTCGAGGGGCTGCCCGGGCTGGCGGCGCTGAGCGAGGAGGAACAGGCCGAGTTCTTCCTCCGCCACGACACCTACTGGCTCTGAAAGGAGGGTGTTCCACGATGCATCCGAAACTCCGTCAACTCTCGGTCACGGCTGACGGACGAAGTCAATCTCGACCGATGCAAAGAACGGCTCAACGCTGACGCACTGCCAGCCGATCGGCTCCACGGCGTTGATGATCAGGTCGATCTCCTTGCGGATGTGCTTCATCGACACTCTGCGGCGGGTATCGATGTCGAAACCGGCGCTGAACGTGACATCGCCCTGGTTGAAGGCGGTTCTGGCGTCCGAGACGAGCTTTTGCATACGCCACGCATGAATCAGCCCCATGTCGGCTCCCTTCTGAGGCGGATCGGTCGTCTGGGCGGTGGTTGCCGCCCGCTGTCCGCCCAAGCGGGTCGATCCGCTCGGCCTCGTCGGCGTGCAGCGGACAGGGGTGGCGGTCGGGATCGGGCCGGTGATGACGGCACCCCCGGCGGCAGTCGGGTTCCCTGTCCCGATCACCCGCCGCCTCGAGAGCATATGGCTGTCCCTCTATGCTCGTAAAGCTCCATTATCGAAACTGGTTCTAGAAGATCGCTCTAGTTTGGCGCTAGTCTGGCGGCTATGGCGGAGACGGTGACGGCGGTCGTGACCGGAGCCAATCGCGGCATCGGGTTCGCGGTGGCCACCGATTTGGTGCGGCGGGGCTGCCGGGTGGTGCTGGTGGCCAGGAGCCGGGCGCGGGGCGAGCAGGCGGTGGCGGCGCTGGGGGCGTCGCCGGGCGGCGCGGGTGGCTCGGCGGAACTGGTGGTGGGCGACCTTTCGGTGTTGTCGTCCATTCGGGCGGTCGCGGTCGAACTCGACAGTCGCTGCGATCGAATCGACGTGCTGGTGCACAACGCCGGTGTCTGGCCGACCCGGCTGGTGCGCACCGAGGACGGGTACGAGCAGTCGTTCGCGGTGAACCACTTGGCGCCGTTCCTGCTCAACCACCTGCTGGAGGAGCGGCTGGTGAGGGTGGTCCAGGTCAGCGCCGGCCTCTACGTCAAGGGCAGGGTGGACCCGGATCGGACGCCCGGGGGCGAGGACTTCCACTGGATGCGTACCTATTGCGACACGAAGCTTGCGAACCTGCTCACCGTGCCGTTGTTCGCGAAGCACTGGGAGAATGCCGGGGTGACCATCGACGCAGTGCATCCCGGCGTGGTCAGGACCGGATTGGGGGACCCCGGCGGCGTGAAAGGCCTGCTGCTCAAGGCGATCAAGCGCCGGTGGGACGCTCCGGAGGCCGGCGCGGCACCGGTGACGCGCCTGGCGTTCGCGCCCGGTGAGAGATCCGGCCGCTACTTCGACGGTGACCGTCCGGTACCGCTCGCGCCCGTGGCGGACGATCCGGTCCTGGCTCGACGGCTGTGGGATCAGGGGATGGCTCATGTCGCCTAAGCAACAGCGGGGTGAGGCGACTGCGGAGCGGCTGCTGGCCGCGGCGCTGCACGTGTTCGATTCGGCCGGCCAGCCCGGCTTCACGGTCAACGCCGTGACT
Source organism: Micromonospora sp. NPDC002717 (assembly GCF_040295705.1). Classification (NCBI taxonomy): domain Bacteria; kingdom Bacillati; phylum Actinomycetota; class Actinomycetes; order Micromonosporales; family Micromonosporaceae; genus Micromonospora; species Micromonospora sp. NPDC002717. Next base: position 190,996 of record NZ_JBEOVW010000007.1, read on the forward strand.
GCCGCCAGCGGGGTCAGCCTCGGCAGTCTCTACCACCATTTCGGCAGCTTCGACGGGCTGGCCGCGGCGCTGTACAGCCGGTGCATGGCGGCGCTGTTCGACGAGTTGATCACGGCGCTGAGCCGGGCCCGGACCGCCCGCACCGGCGTCCGCGCCATCGTGGCGGCCTACCTGCGCTTTACCGAGGACAACCCGGCCGCAGCGCGCTTCATCCACGCCTCGGCCTACGCCGGCTACCTGGCCGCGCACGCCGAACAGGTGACGGCGGCCAAGGCGCCGCGCATGGCGGCCGTCGCTGGCTGGCTGCGGCCACGGATGGCGGCCGGTGAGATCGCCACCCTGCCGGAGTCCCTGATCGAGATGCTGCTGATCGGCCCGGTGGCGGAGACCGCGCGCCGGTGGCTCGCCGGCGTGCCGGGCATCGACCTCGGGCAGGCTGCCCGCGTGCTGCCCGACCGGATCTGGCGTTCGCTGGCGCCGGACTGAACCCGGGCCAGTTCAAGGGGGTGACCGTAGCGAGGGGTTGCTGCTGGCCGCTCGATCGGCGAGGTCGCGAACGGCCGCCTGGTATTGCGGTTGCGTGTGGTACGGCCAGTGGCGCTCGACGGGCGGTGGCACGGTGTCAGCCGGGTCGACGGTCACGGCGTGGGGATCGCGGAGCCGCATGTCCACCGATTCGGCTGCCGGGGTGTCGCACGGTGGCACTGTGCCCCGGCGCTCGAAGATGGGTCCACCGATCGGGTCGGTGTCCCGCCAGAGGTTGCGCCACCGCCAGTCGAGTCGCCCGCCCAGGTCGCACAGCGTCTGCTGGCCGAGGTAGGCCGGGTAGAGGCGGGCGTAGATGCGGCGCAGCGGGGAGCCGTGGGTCAGCAGGGAGACCCTGGGCAGGGCGGTCGGCGGCAGTTGCAGGACGGTGGCTGCGGCCAGGACCGAACCGTGGCTGTGTCCGGAGATGACCACGGGGCCCTGCGCGGCGAGCGCGGAGACCCGCTTGGTCAGTTCGGGTACTGCCCGGGCGGCGTAGCAGGGGGGCGCGAAGGGGTGGACGGTGCGGGGCCAGAAGGTGCCCAGATCCCATAGGACCGCCACGAGGCGTCGGGTCTCGGCCGACCGGTACGAGCGGAAGCCGAGGATCATGAGGCCGATCACGAGCAGGCTGATGACCCAGATCGCCACGTCGGTGACGTGAGCGACGAGCAGGCCCGTTCCGTCGCGTTGGCCGCTGAGCTCTGCCGCTAGCTGAGTGGGACCGATCCCGATCAGGTCCAGCGCGATGGTGGCCAGGCCCAGCGAGGAGATCACGAAGAACGTGACCAGGATCGGGGCGAGTTCCTCGGTCACGTGCGACTTGGCGACGGTCTCCCGCACGAGGCGTAGCCGGGGCACCGCGTCGAGGGGCACCTGCGGGTAGTCCTGTTCGACGACGCGCTCGGCCAGGGTCCACCGCCGGCGGCGACTGAGCACGAGCGTGGCTGTGGTGACCCCGGTGATGATCAGCAGCGCGGTGAGTCCGGCGAGGGCGGCCCACCAGTACGCGACGGGCGGCTCCAGGGGGCCGAGGACGGGTGGGTTCGGCCGGATCGGATTGGGAATGTAGCCGCGGTCGAGGTAGTCGGCGACCCGGAAGACCAGGGTGGCGGTGAAGGCCGCGGCGACGCTGACCGACAACGCCGCCACGACGGGCGTGCCGAGTCCGCGCAGGAACGGACGGGTCCCGGTCGGCTGCTTCCACTGGCGTGCGAACGTGACGACGGCGATCGCCACGAGCAGGATGCCCTGTGCCGCGACCAGGCCGCCGGTGCTGCCCTCGTAGCCCGGCAACTGCCTGATCACGGGCTGGGCCGCGCGGGTGAGGGCGGCGTAGCCGAGGCTCAGGACGGTCACGCCGGCGGTGGCTGCCCACAGCGGGCGCAGGAAGCGACGGGCCTGCGCGGGGCTGGCCGGCACGGGCAGGCAGAGCAGCACCGCGCAGAACGCCACCAGGGCTGCGGCGGCGGCGAACAGCAGCATGCCCAGCCGACTTCGTCCGCCGTCGGACAGGGCGGCGAGCAGGCTGGCGTCGAGCGTGCCGGCGCTGATCCCGACGTGGATCTGACGAAGCCAGGCGGTGACGCGTTCGTCGTCCCAGAACCCGCGGGTGGTGAGGCTCTCGGTCATCTCCGAGGCCTGTGGCTCGGCCGAGGTCGGGCCGAAGCCCTCGAACGCCCGGGCGGAGCGCGCGCCGATCGCCCAGACCAGGCGGAGTGCGAGCAGTGGGATGAGCGACAGCACGGCCAGGCGCGGGCCCATCGGCAGCGTGGCGAGCCAGGACAGGTAGGGCCGGCCGGTCCGGCACTCGACGTATGGCACGCACTGCCAGCCGACGAGGTTCAGCGTGACGCCGATGATCGAGAGCGTGAAGGCGGCGGTGAGGGTGCCGGCGAGCAGGCGGCACAGCGCGCCGAGCAGACCGAACCGGTCGGTTGGCGTCGGGCGCAGCCAGATCGCGAGGTTGCCCAGCATGAACGGCAACAGCAGCAGCATGGACGCCGTGCGCACCGCGGCGCCGGCCGTCAGCGCGCCCCAGCGGTACGCCTCGACGGCAACTCCGGCGGTGGCGCCCCCGGCCGCGCCGACTCCCGGCCGGGGCCGATAGAACCCTGCGTGCCGATCCCCGGCGACGCGCACCACGATCGGGTGGTCGAGAATCTTCTCCGCCGACGCGCCGGACACCCCGTGCACGCGCAGCTCAACGGTCTCATGTCCGGGTGCTGTGCCCACGCCGTTCAGGGTCACAAAAAGTGACGCCGCCCGCTGCCGAACATCGATCACCGGAAGGTGGTGGCCGCGGTTCCGGGCTCGGGCGATCCGTGACTGTCAGGGGCCCGGCCGGCCTGGATGAGCGCGATGCCCGTGGTGCGCAGCCGCTCGGGTAGCGGGGAAGGGACGGGGGTTGTCCGGGATTCCCGGACAACCCCCGTGCGGCTACCCGCCTTTGCGGCGCGGTCAGCGCGTCAGAGCGAACCGTTGCGCCAGGGGCCCGTGATGGCGAACGTGATGCCGGGGCTCTGCGCGTTGACGAACATCCAGTTGCCGTTCTTCGGATCGAAGGTCGACCCGGCCCACTCGGAACCGGCGTAGTCGCCGGGGGCGACCGACTTGCCGGGGATCCCGCCAGCCGGGATCACGACCTGGTTCAGCGCGAACGGGAAGATCTCGCCGTCGGTGGTCAGGCCGTGCAGGTATTCGCCCTCGCTGCCGTCCTCGCAGAGCACGATGCCACCGCGCGGGCTGACGCAGATGTTGTCGGGGTTGTTCAGCACGCTGGCATCCGGCGACGCGAAGAGCACTCGCATCGTCTCGGCCTGCGGGTCGTACTCGAAGACCTGGCCCTGGCCCTTCGGCCCGCCGCTGGTGGACACGATGTAGACGCGGTCGTTGCCGTACCAGGCGCCCTCGAGCCGCTTGAACACGGCGGCGCCGAGTGCGGCGCCCTGCACCGCGGGGCGGGTCTCGCCCGGGGCGTAGTCGGGGTTGGGCACCGTGACCCAGGAGGTCCGGTACTCCACGCCGGTGCCGTCGGCGTAGGTCGAGTACGACGATCCGTCCGGGGTCTGCACGACGAGCATCTGCAGCTCGCCGCCGGCGGACAACTCGCCCGCCTTGTTGGGCAGGTAGCGGTAGAAGCCGGACGGGGTGGCGTCCTCGGTCAGGTAGACGATCCCGGTCCTCGGGTCGACCGCGACCGCCTCGTGGCTGAACCGCCCCATCGCCTTGAGGGGACGGGGGTCACCCTTGCGGTCGTAGGGGACCTCGAAGACGTACCCGTGGCGAGTGCCGTCCGGGGCGATCTCGGTGGTCTCCTCGCAGGTCAGCCAGGTGCCCCAGGGTGTCGGCCCGCCAGCGCAGTTGCGGATCGTGCCGGACAGGCTGCCCCAGGACTCGAGGAACTGGCCCCTGTCCGGGTCGAACACCAGGTTGGACGTGCCGCCACCAGCGGCCGGGTTGTACGCCGGTGTGGTGAACGCACCGGTGTAGCTGCCACGCTCGTGGTTGCGGACCAGCGCGATCTTGCCGTCCGGGCGGCGGAACGCGGCCATCCCGTCGTGCGCACCCGGGGTTGCCACGCCGTCCGACATCAGGTCGCCGGTCCAGCCGTAGCTGATGTACTCGAAGCCCTTGGGCAGGGCCAGCAGTTCCAGCCCCGTGGTGTGGTCCCTGGTCGGGTGGAGCGGACCGTAGTCGGGGCTGGACGGGCGCTTGCTCATCGGTGCCGCGCCGGCGGTACGCGCACCGAGAGCTTCCAGGGGGCCGAGCGCGGCGAGTGCGGCTGCCGTCACGAGGCTACGCTTGAGAAGGCCGCGACGGGCCAGGCCCGGATCGATGTGCTCTGTCATGGATGCCATCTCCCTCTCACGTCAGGTCGCGAGCACGCTATCGATGGCGGGTCACGCCCACGCCCAACAAGTCGGGAACCATGCGTGAATTGCTGGCCCTGCCAGCCGAGCCGGAACCGCTGACCGTCTCACCGGGGTCGGCGCGACGACGTCCAGCCCTGCTGATGCAGCCGTTCGATACCGTCCAGCAGCAGGTCCAGCGCGAACTCGAACTCGAACTGGTCGTCGCAGCCCTGCCCCACGACCGACGCGTCGTCGTGGGATGCCGCCCCGGCGATTTCGGCCAGGTGCGGGAATCGGGCCGCGACCTCCGGTGGTAGGGCCGCCGGCGGGTCCGGGTCGGCGATGCCGGACCGGCCGGCGCGCCGGGAGGCGTCGAACAGCTCCTGGCTGAAGCCCAGGATCCGGCTGCCCATCGCGTGCATCACGTGGTGGGCGAGGTCGGCGGTGAACCCGCCGGCCCGCAACGTCCCGACCACCGAGTCGAGGTAGGCGAGGATGGCCGGCGTCGCCATGTTCCGCGACTCGATCGCGAGCGGCGCCCAGGGGTGGCGCCGCAGCACCTGCCGCGCCGAGAGGATGCGCCCGCGGACGACGTGCTTCCAGTCGGCGTCGGGCACCGGCGGATCGATCTCGCCGACGACCATGTCGATCATGCCGTCGAGCAGTTCGTCCTTGTTGGCCACGTGCTTGTAGAGGGCCATCGGCACGACGCCCAGATCCTGGGCGAGGTTGCGCATGCTGAGGGACTCGATCCCGGCCTCGTCGGCGAGCGCGACGGCGGCGCGCAGGACCCGGGTCCTGCTCAGCGGCGTCCGGCGCAGCGTGTCAGCCTGCTCAGCCATCTCGGTCCTCGTCTTTCCGGCGACGGTGGAAACCATAACCGCCTTGACGGGTGTACGGCGTACACCTACGCTGCTTCCATCAGGTGTACGCCGTACACCTTGAGGGGAGGGAAGATGAAGGCGATCGTCCAGGACCGATACGGCCCGCCGGAGACGCTCACGCTCGCGGACGTCGACGCGCCGGTGCCCGCCGCCGACGAGGTGCTCGTGCGCGTCGAGGCCGCCGCGCTCAACGCGTACGACTGGCACGCCATGCGTGGCGACCCACGGATGGCGCGGTTGGCCATGGGCCGGTCGAGGCCCCGGGCGCGCATCCGTGGCCGCGACTTCGCCGGCCGGGTCGAGGCCGTTGGCACCGACGTTCGGCAGGTGCGCCCGGGTGACGCCGTCTTCGGCGACCTCGGCGACGCCAACGGCGCGTTCGCCGAGTACGTATCCGTGCCCGAGACCCTGGTCGCGCCGAAGCCGGCGAACCTGACGCCGCAGCAGGCAGCCGCCCTGCCGCTGGCCGGTACCACCGCGCTCATGGGACTGTGCGACGTCGGGCGGGTCGAGCCCGGCCACCGCGTCCTCATCAACGGCGCCTCCGGCGGTGTCGGCACCCTGGCCGTCCAACTGGCCAGGGCGCTCGGCGCGACCGTGACCGCAGTGTGCAGCACCCGCAACATCGACCTGGTCCGCTCCCTCGGTGCCGAACACGTCGTCGACTACACCTGCGACGACTTCACCCGCGACGCCCGCCGCCACGACGTCGTGTTCGACCTGGTCGGCAACCGCTCACTCACCGCGCTCCGGCGGGCGCTGACCCCGACCGGGACGCTGGTGCTCTCCGGCGGCGGCGTGTACCGGGGCGGCAGCCTCATCGGACCGATCTGGCTCCTCGCGCGCGGGCGGCTACTGGCACCCTTCGTTCGACACCGCATCGTCACACTCACCACGGCACCCAGCCGGCAACACCTCGACACGCTCCGCGCCCACGCCGAGACCGGCCGCCTCACCCCGGTCATCGACCGGACCTACCCGCTCCACGAGGTGCCCCAGGCCATCCGGTACCTCGAAGGTGAACGCGCGCGGGCGAAAGTGGTCGTCACCATCTGACGCACTGGCTGGTGAGGTCGCTTCAGGTCGTGACCAGGGAATGAGGTCGTCCACGCCGTGGTGGGCCCTCGGACCGCACGGCGTCGCATGTCGCTCAGGCGGGCCGGCCCGGACTCAGGCGTCGCGGGCGAACAGGGCCAGGCGTACCCGGTTGGGGCTGCCGGTCTTGGTCATCAGGCTGGTGATGTGGGTCTTGACCGTGGTGACGCCGATGTGGAGCCGTTCGGCGATCTCCGTGTTGGAGAAGCCTTCGGCGACCAGGTTCAGCACGTCCTGCTCCCGGGCGGTCAGCCCTTCGACCGGCCGACGTGTCTCGGCGCGGGCGTGCACCGCGCGTTGCACGAGGCGTCGCAGCACCTCCTGGCTGAACGGGCTGTCACCGGCGGCGGCCCGGCGGACGCCGTCCAGCAGGTCGGCGGGGGGCGCGTCCTTGAGCAGGAATCCGCAGGCGCCAGCGGTCAGGGCCGGGTAGAGGTGGTCGTCGTCGCCGAACGTGGTCAGTACCACGACGCGGGTGGCGGGGCGGTCGGCGAGGATGCGGCTGGTCGCGGTGATCCCGTCGACGCCGGGCATGCGCAGGTCCATGACGACGACGTCGGGGATGAGCCGCGCGGCGAGGAGGATCGCGTCGCGGCCGTTGTCGGCCTCGCCGACGACCTCGATGTCGGTCTGGGCGTCGCAGAGCATGCGCAGGCCCGCGCGGATGAGGTGCTGGTCGTCGACCAGCAGGACGCGGATCATGCCGGCTCCGCCGTGCGCGGCCCCACCGGGTCCTCGCGTTCGTGCGGCACCGACGAGGCCGGCGTGGCGGCGGGGGAGCGGGGACCGGGCGCCGGCGCGGCGGCCGGGAGGACGGTACGCACCCGCCAACCCGCGCCCGTCGGCCCGGCCTCCAACTGCCCGCCGAGGACCTCGACGCGTTCGCGCATGCCGGTGATGCCGTGGCCCCCGATGGACGGCACCGCCGCCGGCACCCACCCGCCACCGTCGTCCGACACCTCCCAGTGGACGGCCCCGTCGACCACGCCGACCGACAGCCGGGCCAGCGCGGACGTGCCGGCGTGCTTGGCCACGTTGGTCAGCGCCTCCTGGGTCAGGCGCAACACCGCCAGACCCCGGACCGCGTCGAGCGAACCGATCGCCGGGTCGATGTCGGCCTCCACGGTGACGCCGGCCTGGCGGGCCCGGTCGACGGATGCGCCGAGGGCGGCCGGAAGCGCCGACGGCTCGATCGCGGTCAGGGCCGCGTCGCCGCGTACGCCCTCGGGGTCGCGCAGGACCGCGACCAGCCTGCGCAGGTCGGCCAGGGCCGCGCTCCCCGTGCCGTGCACGTCGTCGAACACCTCGTGCACCCGTGGGTCCAGGTCGGTCAGCACGTGCCGCGCGACGCCGACCCGCAGCACCATCGACGCGACGTGGTGCGCGACCACGTCGTGCAGTTCCCGGGCGATGGCGCTGCGTTCGTCGGCGCGCGCGGCGCGGCTCTCCGACTCGCGCCGGCGCTGCTCCTCCGCCGCCCGCTCCTGCGCCTGCCGGGCGAGTTCCCGGGTGGTCCGGATGACCAGGCCGAGCAGCAGCGGGACGCCGACCTCCACCAGCAGCCCGAAGACGCCGGAGAGGACCCGCAGGAACGGGTCGCCGATCGAGTCGGTCAGGTCGACCACGGCCAGCAGCCCGGCGGCCAGCCAGATGGTCCGTGGTCGGCGCGCCCGCATGGTCAGCTCGAGCAACGCCCAGCTGGCGCCCACCTGGTTGATCGCGATGTCGTCGATCAGGCCGATCGCCACCGCCAGCAGCGCGGTCTGCACCACCAGGTTCGCCAGGGGCCGGCGGTGCAGCATCGGCGCGACGGCGAACGCGGCCACGGCCAGGACCCACTGCATGGCGGGCGGCGTGTTGCCGCTGGCCGGGTTGCCGAGGACCAGGTAGCCGACGCCGCTCAGGTCGAGTAGCAGCATCCGCACGAGCGTGTCGCGCGCGTCGAACAGCCGCCCCACCCACCTCACGGCGTCAGCCTAGGCGCTGCGGCTCGGGGCGGGAACCTTGCTCGTCCACCTGGCCCGGACGCCCAGGTAGGCGGCCAGGCCGAGCGGCCCGAGCAGGATCGTCAGCACCAGCACCGGCGCCATGACCAGCGACGGGACGCCGCGTTCCCGGCTGTCGAGCCATGCCCACCGGCCGACGAACAGGTCGAACGCGATCATGTGTGCCCAGGCCGCCGCCGCGCCGTCGTCGGTGCCCAGCAGGTCGCGTATGCCGGTCAGGGTCGGGGACGCGACGGCCGGCAGCACCTCGGCGAGCGCCGGGATCACCAGGATCGCGTAGATCGCCAGGACCGGCGCCACGATCAGCGGCGACCTGATGACCCGGCCGGTCACGGACCAGTGCGGCAGCAGGATCATCAGCGCCCAGAACGGCGCGGCCACCGCGAACGTCAGGGTGAACAGCGTCCCGGTCATGCGGCCAGCACCAGCTCCGGTCGGGGCCGACGGGCCGCCACCACGCCGGCGCTGGCCGCGGCGGTGGCCACCACCAGGGCCGCCACGGCGGTCAGGGTGAGCGCGTCCGGCCGCAGCAGCGGCTGCCCGCGCAGCGCCTGCCAGGTGAGCAGGAGCGTGAGTGCGCCGTACGCGCCGCCGGCGACGACCAGCAGCCGTGCCCGGGTGCGCTCGTCGAGTCGCCCGCCGGCGAACCGGGTCAGCAGGATGGCCAGGATCGGCAGCGCCTGTAACGCGTGCAGCCCCACGAAGTGCCCGATCCGCAGGTCCCCACCGGTGGTGCTCCACCCGACCAGCGGCAGCCCCGGCCCGCCGTCCGGCACGCCCACGCTGTGCGCCCCGGCGACCCCCTCGATGCTCTGGGCCTGGTCGGGCATCGCCATCGGTATCGCCACCAGCATGCCGAGCAGCGTAAGGCCGAGTGCCCACCCGATCGCGGTCCTGCCGGCCCGGTTCGCGATCGGCTGCCGGAGCACCACGATGCCGATGACGACGTGGGCGGCGAACAGCACCATGATCGTCGCACCCATCAGCTGCCACAGGGCGGCGTTCAGCGGACTGGTCTCGTTGAAGTGGCTGGTCGTGCCGCGCAGCACCTGCCCGACGATGATCGCCATCTCCACCACGCCCACGGCGACGACGGTGGTGGCCGCCCACTCCGCGATCCGGCTGCGACGCGGCAGCAGGGAGAGCATCCAGGCCAGGGTGGTGCCGTAGAGCACGAAGGACACCGAGAACTTGAACGGCTTGAGCCAGATCGGCACGCCGGTGAGGACCCGCGAGTCGGCGACGATGCCGACCGCGGAGACGACGGCGAGGACGGCCATCGCCCAGACGAAGGTCATCAGTGGGCGGTTCCACTGTGCGGCCCGACGAAGTGTGGTTGTCATACCTGCAGATGCTGGTGCGCGGCCTGGCTGACTTCGCCCGACCTCGAGCCCGGGTTACGGCCGACGGTCGGAGCGCGTCTCCTCCCTGGGGAGGAGACGCGCCTCCCGAACCTCCAGCCCGTCCCGGCAGCCCGTTCGGTGACGTCGTGGCGGCTGCCGTCGAGCGCCGCCGTCAGCCCACGCCGATGCGGACCGGCTCGCCGTCGGGTCCGCCGGGCAGCCGGACGACCACCCGTCCGTCCGCCGCCGTCACGATGCCCCGGCTCGCGTGGACCGGCCGGTCGGTGACCAGCACCACCTCGTCGTCGCCCTGCGTCGGGCGCAGCAGCACCTCGTCGCCGTGCTGGGCGACCAGGTCGCAGGTCGTTTCCACCAGCGTCGCGGCGCCGACCCTGATTCCGTACGGCAGGACCAGCCCGGTCCGCGCGGGCACCCGCAGCCGTCGGCCGGCCAGCACCGGCTCGCCGTGCCAGCCCAGCGCGACGGTCACCGCCGACGGGGCCACGTTGACCAGGTGCAACAGCCGCTGCCCGGCGCGGTCCACGGTCGAGGTGAGCACCAGCCCGGGGCCGTCCGGGTCGGGGGCGAGTCGGGGACGCACCCCGAGCCGGTCCAGGGCGGTACGCCAGAAGCCCAGGTCGCACGGGACGTCGGCGGCGACCACCAGGGCCCGGCCGGCGCCGACGCTGACCTCCACCGCGCACGGCTCGCCGGAGCCCACCTCGGTCAGCAGCGGCTCGGCGGTCGCGCCGGCGAGCCGCTGGGCGTAGCCGACCCGGACCTCGGCCGTCCAGCCGACCCCGACGACCGAGGGGAAGTAGTGCGGTCCGCCGTCGGCCCGCCCGGTGACGGTGAGTCCGAGCGCGTCGGCCAGCAGGGTGCACGGGGTGCCGTCGTGGTCCCGTTCGGGCAGCACCCCGTGCAGCAGCAGCCGGCCGCCGCGGCGCAGGTGCGCGACCAGCCGCTGCTGGACGTCTCGGCCGAGGGTGGCGGCGCTGGCCAGGGCGATCAGCGGTGGAGTGGTCGCCGGGTCGGCCGACTGGAGGTCGACGGCGGGGAACGAGAAGCCGGCGAGCAGCAACGCCCGGGCCAGCACGTCGCGCGGGCCCATGCCGCGGAACCGTTCCAGGTCGGCGACCTGCTCGGCGCGGGACGCCGAGGCCGGGTGGTGGTACTCGGTCAGGTAGTGGTCGGGCACGAAGCCGAGCGCCAGCCCGTCGTGCTCCTCGTCGGAGTCGGCCAGCAGGTCGGCGATCCCGCCGATGGCGCGCAGCGCGCGTCGGGCCGCGTCGAAGGTCGGGTTGAGTCGCCCGTCGGGGTCGACCGGCGCGGCGAACCCGTGTCGCTCTCCGGTGAACGCGATCCGGTCGTTTCCGTCGCCCACCGGCTCGGCCAGCGGCGGGTTGTAGCCGCCGGCGAAGAGGTAGAGGTTGAGCAGCCGATTGCCCTGCGCCACGCAGAGCCGGGCCTTCAGCTCGACCGCCTCGGGCGGGTAGAGGGTGGACAGGTCCTGCCCGTAGTCGCCGTTGCCGGCCTCGAACTCCAGCGAGGTCAGTGGCTGGTCGGCGTCGTGCACGGCGGCCAGGAAGGCGTTGCCGACGTACAGGTCGGCGACGTTGGTGACGGTCAGGTCGCCCAGGTAGTAGTCGGAGCCGGAGGTGAGCTGCGGCTGGCCCCGGTAGGCCTCGAAGAGCTGGCTGATTCCGATCGGGAAGGTGCGCCCGCGCCCGCCGCCGGTGCCGTGGACGTTGACCAGGAAGGGCACCCCGGTCACTCCGTGCCGCTCGGCGGAGGCGCGCAGCGCCGCGACGTAGCGTCGGTAGCGGTCGCGCATGTAGCGGCCCAGGGCGTCGTGCACCGCCAGGGACCGCGGCTCGGCCGGCGTCCGCAACGCCGCCGACCAGGCAACCGGGTCGCCCGGGTCGGCGCCGGTCCGCTCGGCGGCGCCGTCCTTGCCGTACCGGTCGACCGCCCACCGGCGCAGGTCCTCGCAGACCCCGTCGGTCAGGTCGGGGGAGTTGGTCACCCAGGAGAGCATCCCGATCTCGTTGTCCAACTGGACCGCGATCACCGGTCCGCCCCGGTCGGCGAGCCGCTCGGCGATCACCGGCATCACCTCGGCGTACCAGCCGTCGGCGGCGGCGAGGAACTCCGGCGCCAGGTAGTCGATGGTGCGGGTGTCGATCGGCGCGCCGTCCCAGGTGGTCGGCAGCAGGTGCGGGTGTTCGTCGTACAGCCGGTAGGGGATGCCCTCGTTCTTGACCTCGGCCATGATGAACGGGCCGGGCCGGACGATCGCCTGTAGACCCCGCGCGTCGGCCAGGTCCAGGAAGCCGCCGAGGTCGCGCTGTTCGTGGGTACGGCCGGTGAGGTCCACCGTGCCGTCCGGTAGTTCGTGCCAGAGCCACGGCACGTAGGTCGCCACGGTGTCGCCGCCGCACTCGCGGAGCCGGTCGAGCCGGTCTGCCCACTGGGCCCGGGGTAGCCGGAAGTAGTGCACCTCCCCGGCGAGCAGCAGTCGGGGTCGACCGTCGACGACGATCCTGCGGTCGTGGAGAAGAACTCGCGACATGCGGTTTCCCTCTTCCTCTCGCCGGACTTCCCAGGCGTCCACTTGTGATCTGGCTCGCACCTGCTTATGGTGCCTGAAACCGGTTTCTGTCAACCGCACGTTACGGATCGAGGGGGCCATGGGCAACAGTCGGGTCACGGTTCGGGAGATCGCCCGGCTCGCCGGCGTCTCCGTCGCCACGGTGTCCCGGGTCTGGAACGGCACCGGCCAGGTGTCGGAGGAGATGCGCCGGCGCGTCCTCGAAGCCATCGAGGAGCACGGATACCGGCCGGACCACCTCGGGCAAGCGTTGGCCGCCCGCCGGCACGGCGCGCTCGGCCTGGTCTTCCCCGGTCTGTCCGGCCCCTACTTCACCGAGCTGATCCAGGGCTTCGAGTCGGAGGCGGTGCCGGCCCGGGCCAGCGTGCACATCCTCTGCACGCACATGCGTGAGGACTCCGACGCGCAGGTGCTGGAGATGGCCCGCCGGGTCGACGGGATCGCGGTCATCGGCGGCACCATTTCCGAACCGGTTCTGCTCCGGCTCGCCGAGATGGTCCAGGTCGTCGTGCTGGCCGGCCGGGGGACGGGGACGGTTCCCTCGGTCAGCGTCGACAACGCGCCCGCCATGACCCGGCTGACCCGGCACCTGCTCGTCGACCACGGCCTGCGCGACCTGGCCTTCGTCGGCAACCCGGACGGGTCGCCCGACATCAGCGAGCGGTGGGCCGGTTTCCTCGCCGCCCACCGGGAGCTGGCGCTCACCCCGCCCGCCGAGCCGGTCCGGGTCGCCATGCAGCAGCCCGACGGCGTCCTCGCCGCCGAGCAGCTGCTGCGTGGCGGGGCCGCGCCGCAGGCGGTCGTCTGCGCCAACGACGAGATCGCTCTCGGCGTCCTCGTCGGCGCCCTCGGCCGGGGCCTGCGGGTGCCCGAGGACCTCGTGATCACCGGGTTCGACGACGCACCCATGGCCGCGCTCGTCTCGCCCCCGCTCACCACCGTCCGGCAGCCGGTGCGAGACCTGGCCGCGGAGGCCGCCCGGCTGATCCTGAACGCCGTCGAGGCCCCTGGCACGGCGGCTCCCGACAGCATCGTCCTCCCCACCGAGCTCGTCGTGCGCCACAGCTGCGGCTGCCCGACGGGCGCTCCCCTTGGAGGTATCGGTCAATGAAGAGATCGAAGCTCGCCCGGATCGCCGCGATCGCGGCCGCCGTCGCCCTCGCGGCCAGCGGCTGCACCGGCACCGAACAGAAGTCCGGCCCCGGCACCGACGGGCGGGTCGCGTTCCTCGACTACGGTGACTTCGGCGGCGGCAGCAACCCGCAGGCCAACTACAACCCGTACCTGGAGGCCAGCCGGCTCGGCGCCACCGAGTACGTCTTCGAGCAGCTGATCACCTACGACAACTACGGGTGCCAGGCCAAGCCCTGGCTCGCCACCGAATGGAAGTGGACCGACCCGCAGACGCTCGTCTGGAAGCTGCGCGACGGGGTGAAGTGGAACGACGGCAAACCGTTCTCCGCCGACGACGTCACCTTCACCTACGACATGCTCAAGGCGCACAAGGCGCTGGACGTCAAGGGCATCTGGCGGTACCTCAGCGCGGTCGAGGCGACCGACCCGCACACCGTCACCATGCGGTTCACCCAGCCCGGTGCGGCGGCGTTCACGCTGTTCAGCGAGATCAAGGTCGTACCGAAGCACGTCTGGTCCACCGTCGGCGACCCGGTGACCTTCACCAACGCCGAGAGGCCGGTCGGCACCGGACCGTTCACCGTCAAGGCGTTCAACCCCCAGCAGCTGACGCTCGGCCGCAACGCCGACTACTGGCAGGCCGACAAGGTCAAGGTCGACGAGCTGCGGTTCCACAAGGCCGACGGTGGCGGGCAGATCGACCAGCTCAAGCTCAGCCGAGGCGAGTACGACACCAACGCCATGTTCGTGCCGGACGTCCAGAAGGCGTACGTCGACCGGGACCCGGAGCACAACAGGTACTGGTACCCCTCCGGCGGCTCGATCAGCGTCTACATGAACCTCACCAGGGCGCCGTTCAACGACACCGCCTTCCGCAAGGCCCTGGTGCCCGCGTTCAACCGGCAGGAGATCGTCGACAAGGCGCAGCTCGGCTACGTCAAGCCGGCGAGCCAGACCGGTCTCGTGGTGCCCGGCCAGGCCGACTGGCTGCCCAAGGACATCCCCAACCAGGGCGTGGTCGGCTACGACGCGGCCAGGGCCGACGCCGACCTGACCGCCGCCGGCTATCCCCGCAACGGCGACGGCAAGCGCGTCGGCAAGGACGGCAAGCCGATCTCCTTCAGCTTCCGGGTGCCCGGCTCCTGGACCGACTGGGTGCAGGCGCAGCGGATCATCGTGGCGAACCTGACCGCGCTCGGCTTCGCCGTCCGGGCCGAGACCCCCACCCCCGAGGCGTACGAGAACGACCGCGCGATCGGCAACTACGACATGCTGCTCGGCGTGCACGGCGGCAGCTGCAACATGTTCCGCAACTTCCAGGAGCCGCTGGCCAGCGACCAGTCCGCGCCGGTGGGCAAGAAGGCGGTCAGCAACTTCGTCCGTTGGAACGACCCGCGCACCGACGAACTCATCGACAGGCTGCGCACCGCCACCGACGAGGCGGCGCAGAAGGCCGCGGTCGCCGACCTGACCAAGGTGATGACCGAGCAGGTGCCGATGATTCCGCTCTGGTACGGCGCCAAGTGGTTCCAGTACCGCACCGCGAAGGCGACCGGCTGGCCCAACGAACAGAACCCGTACGCCGCGCCCAGCGACAACCTGCTGATCATCACCAACCTGCAGCCCGCCGCGACCGGCGCCAAGTAGCCGACGGCCGGCCGGCGCCCCGCGCGTCGGCCGGCCCGTCGGAGGAGAAGGGACGGCTCCCGTGGCCTACTTCGCCAGACGCTTCGCTTTCTTCCTCGGCACCCTGTGGGCCGCCGTCACCCTCAACTTCCTGATCCCCCGGCTGCAGCCCGGAGACCCGGCCGAGGCCATCGTGTCCCGGCTGGCCGGGCAGAGCGAAAGCATCGATCCGGCCCAACTGCAGGCCATCCGGATCATGTTGGGCACCCCCGACGGCAATCTCTTCGAGCAGTACCTGCAGTACCTCGGCGCGGTGGTGCAGGGCGACTTCGGGGTGTCGTACACCTACTTCCCCTACAGCGTGACCCACATGATCGGGCAGGCGCTGCCGTGGACCGTGATCCTCGTCGGGGTCACCCAGATCATCTCGTTCGTCGTCGGCACACTGCTGGGCACCTGGGCCGCGTACCGCCGCAACAGCCGCGTCGACTCGGTCATCACCCTCGGTTCGACGTTCCTCGGGACGCTGCCGTTCTTCTGGCTCGCCCTGCTGCTCATCTACGTGTTCGCGATCACCCTGCGCTGGTTCCCCGAGCGCGGCGGGTACGGCGGCGGCAGCTCACCCGGTTGGAGCTGGATCTTCATCTCCGACGCCTTCCAGCACAGCGTGCTGCCCGCCGTGGCGCTGCTCATCACCGGCCCGATCGGCTGGATCATCGGCATGCGCAACAACATGGTGCAGAGCCTGGGTGAGGACCACACCCGCCTCGCCGTCGCCCGTGGCCTGCCCCGGCGACGCATCGCCATCACCTACGGTGCGCGCATCGCGATCCTGCCCAACGTCACCGGCTTCGCCATCGCGCTGGGCAGCGTACTCGGCGGCACCGTGCTGGTCGAGACGGTCTTCAACTATCCCGGCATGGGCCGGCTGCTCCTCGAGTCGGTGTCCAGCCGGGACTACCCGCTGATGCAGGCGATCTTCCTGTTCACCACGATCGGTGTGCTGGTGGCGAACTTCCTGGCCGACCTGCTGTACGGCTTCCTCGACCCACGGGTGCGAAAGGTGGAGTCGGCATGAGAATCGCCCGCGACGAGCGGGGTGAGGTCGCATGAGCACGCCGGCCCCCGCCGTACCCGCCCGGGGCACGGACACCGAAGGCGTCCAGGCCGCCGCCACCGAACTCGCCCGCCACAGCCGGCTGCCCGGCTGGTTCGTCATCCTCTGGCGCAACCGCAAGTGCCGCGTCGGGCTGCTGATGCTGACCGCGTTCATCGCGGTCGCGGTCCTCGCGCCGCTCATCGCGCCGTACGACCCGCGTGACGACGGCTTCCCCACGTCGCTCGGCCCGACCGGCGGCCACTGGCTCGGCACCACCGCCCAGGGCGAGGACGTCCTGTCCCAACTGGTCGTCGGCGCCCGCACCTCGCTCGTCGTCGGCCTCGCGGCCGGTGCCCTGTCCACCCTGATCGGGCTGGTCATCGGATTGACCGCCGGCTACCTGCGGGGCTGGGTCGACGAGGTGCTGTCCTTCCTGATCAACCTTGGGCTGGTCGTGCCCGCGCTGCCGCTGATGGTGACGCTCGCCGCGTACGCCCCGGTCCGCGGGCTGTGGCTGATCATCTTCGTGATCAGCGTGACCGGCTGGGCGTACGGCGCCCGGATCAAGCGGTCCCAGATCATCACGCTGCGCACCCGCGACTACATCACCGCGGCCCGGTTCGCCGGCGACGGCACCGCGCGCATCATCGCCCGGGAGATCGTGCCGAACATGACCTCGCTGATCGTGGTCGGCTTCATGGGCGCGGCGCTCGGCGCGATCGGCGGCGAGGCGGGCCTGGCCTTCCTCGGGCTCGGCGACCCGCAGACGGTCAGCTGGGGCACCATGCTCAACCAGGCGAGCCTCGGCGGCGCCCTGCTCACCGGCCAGTGGGCCTGGCTGGTCGCCCCCGGCCTGGCCCTGTCCCTGCTGATCACCTCCTTCACGCTGATCAACTTCGGCATCGACGCGCTGAGCAACCCCCACCTGCGGGAGGACTGACATGACCCTGCTCGAGGTGGACCACCTCACCGTCACGTACACCCCCCGCGACCTCCCGGCGAACCGGGCCGTGCACGACGTCTCGTTCACCATCGCCGAGGGCGAGTTCGTCGGCCTGCTCGGCGAGTCCGGCTGCGGCAAGTCGACGCTCGGCAACGCCGTGCTGCGGCTGCTCTCCCCGCCGGCCCGCATCACCGGTGGCCAGGTCACCTTCGACGGCGTCGACCTGACCACCGCCGGAGAGGAACAGTTGCGGGAGCTGCGCTGGGCGGACCTGTCCACCGTCTTCCAGAGCAGCATGAACTCGCTCAACCCGGTGATCCGGGTTCAGGCGCAGTTCGCCGACACCTTCGCCGCGCACAAGGTGCCCGGCGACGTCACCGAACGGGCCATCGAGCTGCTCGAGCTGGTGGCCCTGGACCGGCGGGTGCTCCGGGCGTACCCGCACGAGCTCTCCGGCGGCATGAAACAGCGCGTGGCGCTGGCCCTCGCGCTCGCGTTGCGCCCCAAGCTGGTGCTGCTCGACGAGCCCACCACCGGGCTGGACGTGGTGGTGCAGCGCGAGATCCTCACCCGGCTGGCCGAGCTGCGCCGCGAGCTCGGCTTCGCGGTGCTGTTCATCAGCCACGACCTGGGCACCGTCCTCGACATGGCCGACCGGGTGATGGTGATGTACGGCGGCGAGATCGTGGAGGACCGGCGGGCCGCCGGCATGCTCCACGAGCCACGGCACCCCTACACGCGCGGCCTGCTCGGCTCGTACGCCGACCCCCGGCTGCCGGACGTGCGGGTCACCTACATCCCCGGTCGGCCACCGGACCTGTCCCGGCCGCACACCGGCTGCCTCTTCACCCCGCGCTGTCCGCACGCCGAGGACGCCTGCCGCACGACGCACCCGCAGCTGCTCCCCGACCACGGCGGGCTGGTCCGCTGCCTGGTCGCCCAGGAGGACCGGCTGCCGTTCGTCACCCTCGGCGCCGCCGCCACCCTCGACAGCCACTTCCCGGCCGCCGGCGCCCTGACCCGGCAGGCCGACACTTCCGCGAGCGAGGGCGACGCGGTGCTGTCCGTGGAGAACGTGAGCAAGCGTTACACGAGCCGGCGCGGGTTGCGCACCAGCACCGTCGAGGCCGTCCGCGAGGTGTCCTTCGCGCTGCGCCCCGGCGCGGTGACCGCCCTGGTCGGGCAGAGCGGCAGCGGCAAGTCGACGATCGCCCGGATCATCACCGGGGTGGAACGCCCCAGCGCCGGCGAGGTGCGGTTCACCGGCGGCTCCGGAACCGAGATCCGGGTGGACCGGCTGCGCGGCCGGGCCCTGCGCGACTACCGGCGGCACGTGCAGATGGTCTTCCAGGACCCGTTCAGCGCGCTGAACCCGACCCGCACGGTGGCGTACGCCCTGTCCCGGCCGCTGGTCAACTTCGCCGGGCTGCGCGGCGACGCCGTCCGCGAGCGCGCGGCCCAGCTGCTGGAGCGGGTCGGGCTCGCCCCGGCCGGGCAGTTCCTCGACAAGCTGCCGCACCAGCTCTCCGGCGGGCAGCGGCAGCGGGTGGTGACCGCCCGGGCCCTCGCCCCCGACCCGCAGGTGCTGATCGCCGACGAGCCGATCTCCATGCTGGACGTGTCGATCCGCGCCGAGATCCTGGAGCTGCTCGGCGAGCTGGTCCGGGAGCGGCGGCTGGCGATGCTCTACATCACCCACGACCTGCTCAGCGCCCGGCTGCTCGCCGACGAGGTGCTGGTGCTCCACCAGGGGATCCTGGTGGAGCGCGGCCCGACCCGCGAGGTGATCGGCGCCCCCCGGGACGACTACACCAGGTTGCTGCTCGACTCGATCCCCAACCCGTTCGCGGAAGCCACCGGCAGGGAGAGCACGCCGTCGGCCTGACATCAGGGCGCCCGCCACTGCCCGACGGCCACCGGGCCCCGGCCGGCCTCCCCACGGTGACGGGGGAGGGGAGGCCGGCCGGTCAGGCCAGCCAGGCGGTCGAGCGGGCCGGCAGCTTGTCGGCTCCCGCCGCGCCGCTGGCGAGTAGGACCCGGTCCCCGTAGGGCCGCCAGTCGACCGGCCCGTCACCGAGGTTCACCAGGCAGGTCGGCCCGCCGGCGCCGCGCCGGAAGGCGAGACAGCCGGCCGGCGCCTCGCGCCAGGACAGCCGTGCCGGTCGACCCCGCCAGCAGGTACCGCGCAGCGGCAGCGCCGCCCGGGCCAGGGCCAGCGCCGACGTCCGGTCGTGGCGTTGGCGGGCCACCGAGCGCGCTCCCCAGCCCGACGGCTGGGGCAGCCACGGCGTGGACCCGGCCGGGCCGAAACCGTACGGCGCCGGGCCTGCGGTCCACGGCAGCGGCACCCGGGCACCGTCGCGCCCCCGGTCCACGCCCCCGGAGCGGCGGAAGACCGGGTCGCGGATCGCGTCGTCGGGCAGCGCGACGTCGGGCAGGCCGAGTTCGTCCCCGGCGTACAGGTAGACCGCGCCGGGCAGCGCCAGCATCATCAGCAGCACCGCCCGCGCACCGTCCGGTCCCCACCGGTCGGCCGCTCGCCGTACGTCGTGACTGCCGTGCACCCACGTGGGCAGCCGCCCGTGCCGGGTGGTGGCGGCCAGGAGCGCCTCGACGCCCTCGCGCCACGGCTGCGGGCGCAACGGCCAGTACAGCGGGTTCATCGCGAACGCCTGCCCCAGCTCGTCGGGGCGCAGGTAGGGCGAGAGCACTTCCGGCCCGCCCCAGGTCTCCGCCACGCCGAGCCGGTCACCCGGGTACGACGCCAGCTCCCGCGCCCACCGGCGGTAGATCTCGTGCACCTCGTCCCGGTCGCTGTACGGCGCCGGGTCACCGGGCTGCCAGCCGGGCGGCAGCTCCGGGTAGTCGGGGTCCTTCCACAGCGAGCCGGCCGCGTCGAAGCGGACGCCGTCGACCCCGCGGTCCAGCCAGAACCGCAGCGTGGCCAGCGCGTCGGCGGCCACCTCCGGGTGCTCGTGGCGCAGATCGGGCTGCTCGGTGTCGAACAGGTGCAGGTACCACTCGCCGTCGCCGAACGGCGCCCACGCCGAGCCGCCGAAGATGGACCGCCAGTTGTTCGGCGGCTCCGCACCGGCCGGGCCGCGGCCGGGCCGGACGTGGAACCGGGCCCGCTCCGGCGAGCCGGGGCCGGCGGCGCGGGCGGTGACGAACCACGGATGGGCCGAGGAGACGTGGTTGAGCACCAGGTCGACCAGCACCCGCAGGCCGAGCCGGTGCGCGTCGGCGACGAGGCGGTCCACGTCCGCGAGGGTGCCGAGCCGGGGGTCGACATCGCGGTGGTCGGCGACGTCGTACCCGGCGTCGTGGTCGGGACTGGGATAGAACGGGGTGACCCAGACGGCGTCCACGCCGAGCGCGGCCAGGTAGGGCAGCCGGGAACGCAGTCCGGGCAGGTCCCCGAGACCGTCGCCGTCGGCGTCGGCGAAGGAACGCAGGTACACCTCGTAGGTGACGGCCTCCCGCCACCATGGTCCGCTGTGGGTCATCGCGGGGTCAGCTCCACCAGTGCGAGGGACGGCAGGGGCAGGGTCAGCGGCAGCCGCAGGCAGCCGCCGTCCGGCGCGACGGTGACCGGCGGCCCGGCACCGGCGAGGGTGTCGGCGGCCCGCAGCCCGGCCCACTGCTCCTCGGTGGGCCAGCCGTCGACGCCGAGCCGGCGCGCGGTCGCGGCGAGGTTCGACGTCCGCTCGTCCAGCCGGCGGTGCCGGAGTTCGTACCCGGCGGCGGGCAGCCCGTCGATGCGCAGGCGCACCGTACGGCTCAGCCGGCGGCGTTGGTCGGGCCGGCCCAGCACACCCTGGTCCAGCGTGCCGTTCCAGAGCACCACGGCGACCCGCCCGCTGTCCGGGTCGACGGACGGCCAGGCCCGCACCAGCGTTCCCGCGCCGTCCCCGTCGAGCCGGGCGGCGAGCTGCACGGGCGCGAGCTGCTCCAGCATCCACAGTGCCCAGAACCGGGGCTTGGCCAGGTTGCCTACCGACAGCAGTCCGAACCCGCCGTGCAGCAGCGCGGGCGGACGGCCCAGTTCCTCGAAGTGGTCGCTCGCCACCCAGCAGGCCAGCGCCGCGACCCGACCGGCCGCCTCCTGCATCCCGGTGGCCACGAAGGCGGCCGAGAGCACCGAGTCGTTGACCGGCGCGAAGTGGGTGGGGGAGGGGCCCC
This sequence comes from Micromonospora sp. NPDC002717, assembly GCF_040295705.1. Classification (NCBI taxonomy): domain Bacteria; kingdom Bacillati; phylum Actinomycetota; class Actinomycetes; order Micromonosporales; family Micromonosporaceae; genus Micromonospora; species Micromonospora sp. NPDC002717. The sequence continues at coordinate 212,298 of NZ_JBEOVW010000007.1, forward strand.
ACTCCGTCCAGAGCAGCGGGGTGCCGGCCCGACCGTGCCGCTCGAGGGCCGGTCGCAGGTCCAGCGGCGGGCTGCCGTAGACATGGGTGGAGAGGAAATCCAGCGGCGCGCCCGAGGCGTCGACGTGGTCGAGGAACGGCTCTATCCATCTCGTCGCGGCGGTCGCCGGCCCGCCGACCGGCAGGCCGGGGCAGGCCTCGCGCACCGCCCTGGCCGTCACGTCGTACATCCGCAGGTAGTCCTCGCGGGTGCCGGTCCAGAAGCAGTCCAGGTCCGGTTCGTTCCACACCTCGACCGCCCACCGCCGCAGCTCCGCGTCGCCGACTCGGGCCCGCAGGTGCCGGATGAGGCCGCCGACCAACGCCGCCCACCGGTCCCAGTCGCGGGGCGGGCTGGACACGCCCGCGGCGGTGACCTCGCGGGACGGGTCGCGGGCCAGCGCCCGCGGCACGAACGACAGCTCCAGCACCGGCCGCAGGCCGGTCGGGGCGAGTGCCTCGAGCACGGCGTCGACGCCGGTGAAGTCGTGCACCGCGCGGCCGTCGACCTCCTGGTAGACGCCCAGGTCGTCGCCGAGGATGCCGTGCGCGCGGACCCGTTCGACGCCCAGCTCGCGGCGCACCCGGCCGAGCGCGGCGGCCAGCCCGGCCCCCATCTCCTCGCCGCCCACCCGGTCGGTGCAGAGCAGCAGGCTCAGGTGCTCCGAGCCGACCATGTCCCGCCACGGGCGGGGCACCGGCCCGACCGGTCGGGCGGCGTCGACGGTCACCTCGACCACCGCGTCACCGCCGTCGCGGGTCGTGACCGGCGCCGATCCCGGCCCCAGCGGGCCGTCGTCGGGCCGGTCCGGGTCGAGCACCGGGCGCACCGCGTACCGCACGCGCCGCCCGGGCTCGACGGTCGTGTCGGCGTACGGCGGGCCGGGCACCGCGAGCAGGTCACCGCCGCGATGGTCGACCACCCGGTACGGGCCGTCGCCGTCGGCCCGGTGCACCAGGTAGCCGGCGGCGCCGGGCACCGGATCCCAGTCGACGTCGACCTGCCCGCGACCTGCCCGTACCCGGATGCCGTGACCGTGTCGCCGCCCCGGCAGGCCCGGGGGCTCGCGGCCCGCCTGAAGGGCCGCGGACGTGGAGCCGCCGGCCGCGGGCGTGCCCGCGCCGGACGCCGTGGCGTCGGGCGGCGGAGGATTCGGCCGCACGGTCAGCCTCCGGCCACCTCGACGAGCACCGCGCCCGGCTGCGGCAGGTGCAGCTCCACCACCGCCGCCGTGCCCTCGACGGCGGTGGCGACCTTCTCGAGCGGTAGCGCGTCGACGGCGCGCAGCGCGTCCCACTGCTCCCCGACCGGCCACTCGGTGATGCCGAGCTGCTCGGCCAGGGTGGTGATGTCGCCGTGCTCGCGGTCGAGCCGGGTGGCGGTCACGGTCCGGCCGGCCGCGCCGTCGACGACCAGGCGGATCTGGCGGGCGAGCGCCGGGTCGCCGTCGCGCTTGGACTGGTCCAGCGTGGACGACCACACCAGGACGGCCAGGCTGCCGTCCGCGCGCCGGCTGGCCCAGGTCTGGACGAGGCCGCCGGCGCCGTCCCCGTCGGCGCGCACCGGCAGCTCGGTCTCGCCGAGCCGGCTGAGCATCCGCAGCGCGTGGTAGCGGGGCTTGGCGATCCCGCCGACGGTGATCAGGCCGAAGCCGCCGTGCAACAGCCGCGGCGGTCGGCCCAGCTCCTCGAAGTGGTCGCTGGCTACCCAGTAGGACAGGGCGTCCACCCGGCCCGCTGCCGAGCGCATGCCGGTGAGCAGGAACGTCGCCGCGGACGTGCCGTCGTTGACCGGGTGGAAGTGGGTGGGCGTCACGCCCCATTCGGTCCACAGGATGCGGGCGTGCCCGAAGCCGAGCCGCTCGAGGGTGGGGCGCAGGTCCAGCGGCGGGCTGCCGTAGGTGTGCGTGGAGACGAAGTCGACCGGAGCGCCGGAGCGCCGTACGTGCTCCAACAGCGCGTCGACCCAGCCGGCGGCGGCGGACGACGGCCCACCGACGGGGATCCGGGGGTCGACGTCCTTGACCGCCTTGGCGGTCACGTCGTAGAGCCGCATCCACTCCTCACGGGTGCCCGACCAGAACACCTCCAGGTTGGCCTCGTTCCACACCTCGAAGTCCCAGCCCAGCACCTCCTCGCCGTACCGGTCGAGCAGGTGCGCGACGAGGGCGCGGACCAGCTCGCCCCAGCGGTCCCAGTCCTTCGGCGGGGAGATGACCCCCCGGTACTCGAAGACCGTCCGCTCCGGGTCGCTGGCCAGGTCGCGAGGCATGAAGCCGATCTCGACGACCGGTCGCAGCCCGACGGACAGGAGCAGGTCGTAGACCCGGTCGACGCCGGAGAAGTCGATCACCGGCTCGCCGTCGACCTCCCGGTAGACGCCGAGGTCGTCGTGGAGGATCGAGTGCGCACGAACCGTCTCGACGCCGATCTCGTCGCGGATGCGGCGCAGCGCGGCGAGCAGCTCGCCGCCGATCTCCCGGCCGCCGGAGGTGTCCGTGGAGAGGAGCTGGGACAGCCGCTCGCTACCGATCATGGGCTGCCACGGTCGGGCCAGCGCGGCGCCGTCCGCGGCCGCGTCGACCTGGAGGACGACGGTCGGGGCGACGCCGGTGGCGGGCAGCGACGCGCAGGTCACCCGCGCCCCGAGCGGGCCGGTGACGGTGACCTCGGGGACGGCGGCGACCGCGTAGGCGTGCGGCTGGCCGGGCTCGCCGGTGGTGTCGACGTACCAGGTGTCGGGGATGGCGAGGACGTCACCGCCGAGGTGGTCGATCGGGGTCAGCTCGCCGTCGACGGCACCGTCGCGCACCGGCGCTCGGTGCACCAGGTAACCCACCGCGCCGGGCACCGGGGTCCACGAGAGACGAACGTGGTGGACTCCGGCGACCGCCGCCAGACCTTCCGGCGGGGCGAGGACGGGCGTGCCGTCAGTCGTGCCCGCCTCGTCGCTGCGCAACGCGATCCGTGACTCCCAGTCGGATCGGGCGTCTGCCGGCTGGTGGTCGCTGATGCTCGTCACCGGGGCACCTCCTGTCGTCGTGTGGTCCGGTCCGAGCACTGTAACCGGTTTCTGTGTGAGTCGCTCCCCTCCGCCCGCACCCTTGCGGACTCTGATCGGGTTCGATCCGTCGGGACACACCCCTGGTGCTCCGCTGCGTTGAGCAGGACGAGCCCCGACTTCCGCACCTGGCCCGGCGCGCCGCGGCCGGCGCCCCGGATGGCATCCGGAGCGCCGGCCGCGGGACCACGCGAGGTCAGAGCTGGGCGCACTGCCCCTGCACGGGGCCGGTCACCTCGTTCGGCTGACCGTCGTCCTGCGGCGCCGGATCGTTGCCGGTGCACCGCAGGGGACCCTCGATGACGTTGCCCGCCAGAACCGAAGGCCCGCGTCCGTCGACCACGGTCACCGGCCCCGCCACCGACGAGTCGACCAGCCTGAAGTCACCGGTGGTGCCAGTGGCGGAGAGCGGCCCGACCACCGAACTGTCCCGTACGGTCACGCCGGCCGCCCGCTGGGCCACGACCGGTCCCTCGACGGTGCTGTCCCGGACCACCAGCGTCGCCCCGTTGCCCACCGAAACCTGCCCGGACACCGTGGCGTCCCGCAGGCAGGTGGTCCCCGTGGTGACGTCGAGCGGCCCCGCGTACCTGCCACTGACGACGCGGCTGCACACCGCGGGGAGCGCGAAGTTCCACCGGTACAGGCGGGACACCCGGCCGTAGTAGAGGTTGCCGTCGCCGCCCTTGGCGAGGAAGGCCACCCGGCCGGCGGCCAGCTCGACGGCGTTCCACGTCGCCGGGTCGATCCGCCAGAGGCTGTCGGACACCGACGCGTAGAAGAAGCCGTCGTCGGCGAGGACGAGACCCCGCTCGTGGCCGTACATCGTCGTCTCGTTCGGGAAGAGCCGTTCCGACCTGGTGACCGTGCGGGTCGTCGGATCGAAGGTGAACAACGTGCCGTCGGACAGGCCCCAGATGGTGCCGGCCGGATCGACGACCAGCGCGTTCACGGCCGAGCCGCCGGGCGCGGGAACCACGCGCTCGACCACCTGCCGGGTCTGCGGATCGAACACGAACAGTTCGGCCTCGGTGGCGGTCGGCTCGATGCCGTACCCGCCGTTGACGGAGGTGCCCCCGTAGAGCAGTCCGTCGTGCTCGACCAGGCTGACCACGCTCTGCTGCGGCACGACGTCCCGGTAGGTCTGCACGGCGCCGGTCGACGGCGTCCAGAAGCTCAGGGCGCCGCCGAGACGACCCGCACGGGGGATGCTGCCGACGGCGACCGTCTCACCCAGGTCGACGAAGGCCTGCGCCCGCTGCTGCTCGTCGCCGAGGACTGCCCTGGGAGCCGGGTTGGATCCGTACGCCCATGGCATGGTGGTGTCGTAGGAGAGCAGGTTGCCGTCCGGGTAGCGACCGTAGAGCAGGTCGTCGCCGCGGATTCCGAAACCCTCCACCTGCCCGGCGCCGGACAGCAGGGTCATGGAGTCGTCGGCCGGGTCGAAGCGCGCCATCCCGGGTGGGGACAGGAACCCACCGATGTAGATCGATCCGTCCGGCCCGGCCCCCATCGCCTGGATCGGGTTGGGGGCGCCTTCCAGGTCCTGCTCGCCGATGTACCGGGTCAGCCGGGTCTGCGGGTTCCAGAGGTAGACGCGGCCGTAGTAGTACGTCATCGACAGGGTCGGTCCGGGCCACGCCGGGTCGGCCAGGTCGACCCATTCCCAACTGCCCGGCAGCGCGTTCGGCTTCCATCCGACCGGCGTGTAGGTGTGGGTCTGGAGGTCGTACCGGACGATGCCGTCGGCCACCATGCGGAAGTAGACGTACCGGCCCGTGGGGTCGGTCTCGGAGACCATCCGACCGGAGATCGCGGGGACGATCTTCACGACGACCCCGTCGCTGAGGCGGTAGACGAGCAGGTCGCTGGAATGGTCGAGCCGGATGAACAGGTATCCCCCGGTGAGGGTGAGGTCGTAGACGGCCTCCTCGTCCGCGTACTGCGCGGGCAGCGTGATCGGCCGCACCTCGCCGGTGGCGCGGTCGAAGCGGGCCAGCTTCGCGTTCGGCTTGGTGCCGAAGTAGACGTACCGGTCGTCGATCGCGAGCGCCTGGCCGTAGGTCTCCCCGGGGACGATCTGACCGTGATCGGTGAACCGCTTGGTGGCGGGGTCGTAGGAGAAGAGCTTCCCGCTGGGGTACGTCCCGCCGTAGACGACACCGTCCGGCGCCGCGGCCATCCGCCAGATCTGCTCGTCCGGGTACGGCACGCCCAGGGACGTGACCGAGGTGTCTCCGGGGGACCAGGTGTAGACGGCGCCGTTGGTCATGCCGAAGTAGACGGCGCCTTGCGGCCTGGCGAAGGTGACCGCCCAGCTGCCGGTGCCGGAGGGCAGGCGCTGGCCGAAGACCACCTTCCCCGACCGGATGTCCGTGACCTGGAACATCGCCGTGACCTCGCTGTTGCCGGCGGTCACCCAGTAGGCCTGTGGGCGCCCCTGCTGGTCGACGCCCTGCGCCTGGTACTGCGAGAGCACCCGCGAGTTGATGGCGTGGCCCAGGTCCTGTTCCGCGCCGACGATCGGGGCGGGAGCCGGCGGCGGGGCGGCGTTCACCGCGCCGCCCGTGGTGACGACGAGCAAGCCGGCGAGCAGCCCGCCGGCGGTGAGCAGGGCGGCGGACCGCAGTCCTGTCCGTATCATCGGTCTCCTTCACTGATCGATGAGTGCGGCGGGAAACGTTGCGGCCGGGGCCGTAACTTGTCCGGAGCCGCCCCGGACCGAGCACCTCGACCAGCGGGGGCGGTGCCGCGAGGCCCCGCCGGACGCGGACGGATCGCAGCGGGCGGGCGGCGAGCATCCGATCCCGGTACACGCTTCAAATTCGCCGTAGCGTAGCTTGCGGTCCAGGCCGAAACCAGGGTTTGCGAGAGCTCAACCAGGATCGACACGACAAACACCGGTCACCCCGAGAAACGGAACCATGATCGACAGCTTCGCCACGGGAAACGCGGACGTCGCGTATCTCGGCATCGACATCGGGGGCACGAAGACGATCGCCCTGCTACTCACCCCCGACGGGCAGGTGGCCGCCCGGGTCCAGGCCCCCACACCCGCCCGGCACGGGCCGGCGATGGTGCTCGACACGGCCGCCGAACTGGCCGGCCGGCTCCTGGACGGCGGCCGGGTCGCGGGCGTCGGGGTGGGTGCCGCCGGCACACTGGATCCGGCCACCGGCACCGTCCGGTACGCCACGGACAGCCTGCCCGGCTGGGCCGGCACCAGGATCGCCGACGAGTTGGGCGCCCGAATGGGCCGCCGGGTGCACGTCGACAACGACGTGAACGCCGCCGCGCTCGCGGAAGCGTGGACGGGCGCGGGGCGCGGCCGGGAGCACCTGCTCCTGCTCGCCGTCGGGACCGGCCTCGGCGGGGCTCTGATCCGGCGCGGCAGCCTCGAACGCGGCGCCCAGGGGGCGGGAGGCGAGGTCGCCCACCTGCCGGTACCCGGCGCGGAGCAGCTGCGCTGCGGCTGCGGGCGCCGGGGGCACCTGGAGGCCGTGGCGTCCGGCAGCGGGATCGCCGCCGCCTACGCCCTGGCCGCCGGTGAGCAGGTGAGCGGGCGGGAGGTCGCCGCCCGGGCCGCAGCCGGCGAAGCCGCCGCCCAGCGGGTGCTGGATCACGCCGGCGGGACGCTGGGCGCGGCCCTGGCCGGACTCGTCGCGTTGCTCGACCCGGCGGCGGTCGTCCTGGCCGGCGGCGCGGCGCCGGCGGTGCTGTCCGCGGCGACCCGCGCCTACCAGGCGGAACTGCTACCGGCCTGGTCCCACGTACCGCTGCTGCCGTCGGCGCTCGGTGACAACGCCGTGGCGATCGGGGCAGCCCGAATGGCGATGGAGGACAGGTGACGGTCTTCGACGTCATGCGGGGTGGTCTGGTGGTGTCCTGCCAGCCGCTGCCCGACGAGCCCGACGACCCGATGCGGGACGCCTACGTGCAGGCCCGGGTGGCCGCCTCGGCTGCGGCGGGCGGTGCGGCGGCGATCCGCGCCAACGGGCCGGACGACATCGCGGCGATCCGCGCCGCCGTCGACGTGCCCGTGATCGGCCTGGTCAAACACGGCACCACCGGAGTGATGATCACCCCGACCCCGGCACACGCGGTGCGGGCCGCCACGGCCGGGGCGCACGTCGTGGCCGTCGACGCCACCGACCGGCCCCGCCCGGACGCGGGCAGCTTCGCCGACACGGTACGCGCGGTGCACTCGCGCACCGCCGCCCTCGTGCTGGCCGACATCTCCACCCTGGCCGAGGGCCTGGCCGCGGTCGACGCCGGTGCCGACGCGGTGGCCACGACGCTCTCCGGCTACACGCCGACCAGCCCGCCGACGGAGGGCCCCGACCTCCGACTCGTCGCCCAGCTCGCCGAGCGGCTGGAGGTGCCGGTGATAGCGGAGGGTCGCTACCGCACGGCGCAGCAGGTCCGGCAGGCATTCGAGGCCGGGGCCCACGCCGTCGTCATGGGCAACGCCGTCACCTCACCACTGTGGATCACGCGGCGTCTGGTCGAGGCGACTCCCCGTGCGTCCGAGCGCCGTGGGCAGTAACGCAGCCGGGTGCCGGCACCCGGCGTGACCCGGACGCGGCGAGGCACCAGCGCCCCCGCCGCGTAGGCGACCGGCACTGAGAAGGGCCAGCTCCCTCGGAGCTGGCCCTTCTCCGTGACCAGACGGCCCGGCGGTGACGCGAGGATCAGCTGACCGACTTGTTGTAACTGTCGATGGCGCCCTGCACGCTCGTCGCGGCGTCCTTCATGGCCTGGTCGGCCGGCTTGCTACCGACGATCGCCGCCTCCAGGCCGTCCTCGGACGCCTTGCGGGCCTGCGGCATCACGCCCAGCAGGCACCCGGCCGACGCGACCGACGGCGGCAGCGCGTGCAGCTGGTCGACCGCGGTGCGGAACTGCGGGAACTTCGCCATCCAGTCCTTGTCGATCTGCTCGTCGAGCGCCTTGGCGTTGATCGGCACGTACCCGGTGCTGGTGTGCCACTTGGCCTGCTGGACCGGGGTGGAGGCGAACTTCACGAACTCCCACGCGGCACGCTTCTCCTTCGCGCCGTGACCGACGCCGTTGATCCACAGGGAGGCGCCACCGATGATCGGCCCGCCCGTGGACGAGCTGCTCACCTTCGGGTACGGGGCCGTCAGGACGGTGAACTTGCCCTTCGCGGCGTCGACGTAGCCGCGCAACACGCTGGTGGACTCCAGGTGCATGGCGACCGTGCCCGCCTTGAACGCCGCCTGGGCGTCGTCGGTCTTGCGGCCGGTGTTCGTCGCGTAGCCGCCCTTCACCAGCTCCGTCCACCACTGCGCGACACGCACGGCCGTCTCCTGGTCGAACTGCACCTTCGAGGCCAGGCCCGTACGCCCGTTGCCGTTGTCGCAGTACTCCTTGCCGTCGGTGGCGAGCAACTGCTCCAGCAGCCACCCGTAGATTGCGGCGCCGAAGCCGTACTGGACCGTCTTGCCGCTGGCGTCCTTGACCGTCAGCTTCTTCGCCAGGTCGCCGATCTCGGTGAGGTTGCTCGGTGGCTTCGTCGGGTCGAGACCGACCCGCTCGAACGCCTCCTTGTTGAGGTAGAGCAGGGGCGTCGAGGAGTTGAACGGCATCGACCACATCTTGCCGTCGACGGAGTAGTAGCTGGCGATGTTCGGCTCGATGTCGCCCGCGTTGAAGCCGTCCTTCTCGATGAACTTGTGCATCGGCACGACCTGCTTGGAGTCGACCATGAAGCGGCTGCCGATGTCGTAGATCTGGACCAGGGCCGGCGTGCTCTTCTGCTGGACCGAGGCCTTGTACTTCGCGATCGTCTCGTCGTAGCTTCCCTGGAAGACCGCTTTGACCTCGACCTTGCCACCACTCTGCGCGTTGAAGTCGGCGACGAGTTGGTCGACGGCGGTGGCGTTGGCCCCCTTCATCGCATGCCAGAACTCGATCGTGGTCTTGTCCGTGGCCTTCTCCAGCACCTCGGCACCGGGGGCGTCGAGCGCGTCACCGCCGCTGTCGGTGCCGGATCCGGAGTCGCCGCAGGCAGTGAGCGCGGCGGCGGCCACGAGGGTGACGAGCGCCGCCGTGGTCCGGCGGAGCCGAGGTCTTCTCATCGGTTCTCTCCTTCTCGAAGGTTCAACGCAGCGCGCCGGCGGTCAGCCCGCGGACGATGTGGCGCTGACCGAGAATCACGACGGCCAGCGTGGGGAGCAGGGAGAGCGCGACGCCGGCGAGGACGAGACCCGGCTGCGCCGCCTCGGCATCGTTGAGCTGGGAGATGCCGATCTGAAGCGTCTGGAATTCGGTGTCGCGGATCAGGATCAGCGGCCAGAAGTACTGGTTCCACGCCGAGAGGAAGACGTAGACCCCGACCGCCGCGATCGAGGGCTTGGACAGGGGCACGATGACCCGCCACAACAGGCGCCAGTGACCGCACCCGTCGATCACTGCGGCGTCCCGCAACTCGCTCGGGAACTGCAGGAACGCCTGACGCAGCAGGAACGTGCCGAACGCCGAGGCGAGGAAGGGCAGCACCAGGCCGAGGTACGTCAGCCCACCCCGCGTCAGGCCCCAGCCGGAGATGGCCAGGTAGTTGGGAATGATGATCGCTTCCCACGGCACCATGAGGGTGGCGAGGAACAGGCCGAAGGTCGCCGCCTTCGCGGGCAGGCGAAGAAACGCGAAGGCGTACGCGGCGAAGATGCTGGTGACGACCTGTGCCACCGTGATGATCCCGGCCTGGACGGCGGAGTTCACGTAGAAGCGGCCGAGCGGCACCGAGCGGAACACGTCCCTGATGTTCTGCCAGTGCAGTTCCTGCGGCACCAGCGCGGGCGGGTAGGTCGCCAGGTCGCCGGGGCCCATGACGGCGCCGACGAAGCCGTAGTAGACCGGGAACAGAACGGGGATCGCCGCCAGGCCGAGTACGACGTAGACGGCGGCCTGCCCGAGGCTGATCTTCTTCATCGGTAGTGGACCCGCCGTTCGAGGACGCCGAATTGGACGGCCGTGCAGCCGAGCATGATGACCAGCAGCACGACGGCCTGCGCGCTGGCCGCGCCGAAGTCGGAGGAACCGAAGGCGAACGCCTTCTCGTAGATCGAGTAGACCAACGTCGTCGTGGCCTGGTCCGGTCCGCCCTTGGTCAGGATGTGGATCTGCCCGAAGCTCTGCAACGCGTGGATCGTGGACACCACGACGAGGAAGAACAGTTGCGGGGAGAGCAGCGGCACGGTTATCCGCGACGCCAGCCGCCAGCCGGTCGCGCCGTCCAGCCGCGCCGCCTCGACCACCTCGGGTGAGATGGCCGATACTCCGGCGGAGAGCACGAGGACGTTGTAGCCGAAGTTCATCCACACCGTGGCGACGCAGACGGCGGGCAGCGCGATCGACGGGTCGGTGAGCCAGTTGACCCGGTCGATCCCGAGGTATCCGAGCAGGCCGTTCGCCACTCCGATCGCCGGGTTGTAGATGACGGCGAAGACAACCGATGCGGTCGCCACCGAGAACGCGAACGGCAGCGCGAACGCGGTGCGCAGCACCCGTACGCCGCGTATGCGCGCCTCCAGCAGCAGCACCACGAAGAGCGCGCCCAGGACGGCCGGCACCACGGAGAACAGCGTGAACAGCGCCGTCGTGGCCAGCACCTTGCCGAACTCCCCGGACAGCATCTCCCGGTAGTGCTCCCCGCCGACGTACTCGGACGGGGCGCCGAAGATGTCGTTTCCGTGCACGGACAGATAGAGGGTCCGCCCGAGCGGCCAGAACACGAACAGGGCGAAGATCACCACTGAAGGCAGCAGCATCAGCCACGCGAGACCGGGTTCGCCGAAGCGCGCGAGCTGCAGTCTTCGGGAGGTGGAACGGGTGGATTCGACGGTCAGGGAGCGGTCGCCCGGTGGCGTGCTGACGGTGCGAGGGGGAGACACCGCAGCACAGTACCAACATCATCGAAAGATGGAAATCGTTCGCTCAACGCCGTCGCCGCCGGTATCGGGCGAACCAATCCGGGCACAGAGGCATGCTCGGCGATCCGCGGCGTCTCATGTGGCCCGACCGGCGACGAGCGCCGCGCGGCGCCGCCTTTTCTCCTGGTGCATGCCTCTTGGGTGCAGGTCGGGTGGAAGACCGGGGCTGTCGCCGAGGGGCGATCCCGTATGTCTGCTGATCGTTACCTTGTAGTCGCCGGGCCGCGCGAGCTCCGTGAGGGCAAGGTGTTGAACATCGGCGGCGCTCACGCCGGCCGCCGCATGGCCTGCGTCGGGTCAGTGCGGGAAGGCCCGGGGCGTGCGCCGCTCGATCTCGTCGCGGAACTCCTCGATCCGAGACGCCACCTGCCGCATGCCCACGGTGTGCTCCAGGCGGTCCAGGTAGAGCGAACGGCGGGCCAGACCGTCGAGGTCGAAGCTGAAATAGATCGCCATCAGCGGGTTGACGAACAGCGTGCTGCCCCGGGTGCGGCGGGTCACGTGCACGTCCCCGTCAGCGCCACGGGTGGCGGCGGCGATCTGCCCGTGCACGATGCTGGGCCGCAGCGGCGTGGCCGCCTGCCCGTACGCCACCGCGTCCCGGTACAGCTCCGCCTCCCGGCTGGCGCCGGGGATGGACAGCGCGCCCAGGTACGCGCCGTCGCGGTCGAGGGCGGCGATGTTCTCCAACACCTGGGTGTGGTTCACCCCGTGATAGGCGTCGATTCCGAACCCGAGGCAGACCACCAGCTTCACCGGCACGTCGAGCCCGGCGACCGCGGCGAGACTGGTCATGTCCTCGACAGGGGTGCCGAGGCCGGCTTCGTCGCCGCGCATCAGGATGTCGGTGCCGCCGTCGACCAGCACCACCGCGTCCACGCCGAGCGTGTCGACCAGGTGTCGGTAGGCGGCGCGCAGCGGCTGCACGCCCACCCTCGGGAAGGCGTACACGGTGCACGGCTGGCCGCTGGCGGCGAGCCAGCGGGCCAGCGCGCGTTCCGGGAAGTAGTCGTCCGGGCCGGCGGTGTCCGGGGTGACGGCGGCGACGTTCTCCGCCTGCCAGGCGTCCAGGTCGAGCAGTTCGAGCTGGGCGAAGGAGAGGTTGGCCAGGTGCACGGTCCGGCCGGTGTCGCGTAACGCGACGGCCAGCGGGATCGCGGCGTACACGTCGAAGCCGCCACCCGCGCCGGCGATCAGCACGGTGCGGGCGGGCTCCAGCGCGGCGAACAGCGGCGGTACGGACAGCGACGGCATCGGGCCTCCTCAGGCGATCGTGGCGGGGGCCGCCGGGGCCGCCGGGGCGGGATCGGCGTACGCGGCGGCGACCGTGGCCCGGTCGAAGACGCGCCAGGTCACCGCGATGACCGCCAGGGCCACCACGAGCCCCACCCAGTACGGCGCGGTCAGCCCGAACCGGGCGGCGACCACCCCGCCGAGCAGCGCGCCGAGGCAGTTGCCGCCGGCGGCGATGAACAGCGTCGTGCTGCCCACCCGACCCTGCAGGGCGGACGGGGTCAACCGCTGGCGCAGCGAGTTGGCCACCATGTTCCACAACGCGCCGTGCACCCCGAACGCGAACAGCGCCATCCCGACGACCACCGCGCTGCGGGAGGCGGCCAGCGCCAGGTGCAGCCCCGCCTCGATCAGCAGGCCGATCCGGATGGTCCACGTCGCGGTGACGGCGCCGACGAGGCGGTCCCCGACGACCGAGCCGAGCAGCCCACCGACCGCGAGGCAGGTGAAGAGCGCGCCGTACCCGACCGAACCGAGGCCCAGCCGTTGCGTGGCGAGCAGCACCAGCACCGCGAGGGCCGCGGTGAGGGTGAGGTTGAGCAGCCCGATCAGCAGGGTCATGGTGCGCAGCAGCCGGTGCGAGAGCAACCAGCGGAACCCCTCGGCGACCTCCGCGCGCACCGAGCGGCGTCCGCCCGTCTCCGACGTTCCGCGGTACGACCCGGCCATCAGGCCCACGAGGAGGGCGCTGAGGGCGTACGTGCCGGCGTTGACGCCGAACGGGATGGCGGCCGCCACCACGAAGAGGAACCCGCCGAGCGGCCCGGCGACCATGTTGTGCATGACTGTCGTGCCCGCGCCCAGCCAGCCGTTGGCCCGTTCCAGCCGTGACCGCGGCACCACCGCCGGCAACACCGCCTGGGCGGCCGTGCGGAACACCACCTCACCGGCGTTCACCACGAACAGCACCGCGTACAGCAGCGCCACCCCTGCCCGGTCGGTGACGATCGCGGCGGCCAGCGCCGCCAGGGCGGCGACCCGTACCCAGTCGACGGCGATCATCAGCCGGCGCCGGTCGACCCGGTCCGCGAGGACACCGCCGGGCAGCGAGAACAGCAACCACGGCAGCCACGCCACCGCGGCGCCGGCCGACACGGTCAACGGGTCGTCGGTCTGCGACGCCACGTACAGCGGAGCCGCCACCGTCGCCATCCCGCTGCCCAGCGCCGACGTGGTGCTGGCCGCCAGGAGCCGGGCGAAGCGCCCGCCGAGTCGTTCGCTTCTGGTCGCCGTCACGCCGAGCGAACCTACCAGCGGCTGCGGTTCTCTCCGAACGGGTTACGGGACCAGATCCTGCGCGGCAGCGGCTGGGCGTCGGGCGGCTGGCCGCCGTGCGGGCGCGCGGCGCACGCGCCTCCGGTCGGCCGGCTCCACGGCTGCTCAGCGCCCACCGTCGCGGACACCCCGGTCATCAGCCGAAGCGGCGCCACGCGTCGTCGGCCACCGCGTCGACGCTGCGGCCCGCCGAGGCCAGGTCCGCTGCGGTGAACTGTTCCGGCTCACCCGCACGCCGGCGAACCGCTCGTCGCGCGAGATCGGCGTACGCGGGGAACAGTTCCGCGAGGTACTCGGCGGCGGCCGTCTTCGAGATGACGTCCTGGTGGGCCAGCGTGTAGTGCAGCCGTGCGGGGCCGAGCACGAACCAGCTGACGGTGTCGGCGTCCATGACCTGATCGGGTGGCACGTCGGCCAACGCGGCCGGGATCGTCGCCGCTGTCGCCTTCCAGTACTCCCGCAGGTTGTCGAGGTTGTACCGGCGTAGTTGCTCCTGGTCGACCCGTATCCTCAGGTCCGCGACGGCCGGTCCACGCACCGGGATGCCGTACCGCTGCAACGTCAACCACAGCACCGGAGTGAGCTCGCCGCACGGCCGGTCGGGCGTGAACTGGCCGTCCACCACGAACGGCACGATCCGGTTGTCGATCGGCCAGACCTGCGCCAAGGCCGGCTCGAGATAGACGCCGTCCAGGCGTGGCGATCCCGGCATCTCGCTGTGGATCCTCGCGAGCTGGGTCAGATCGTCACCGGTGGCCGGCCGCGACGTCAGGATCACCGTGTCCACGTCACTGGCGCCCGGCTGCCAGGCGCCGAGCGCGGCGGAGCCGACGACGTAGAGGCCCCGCACATAGCCCGGCAGGTCATGATCGACCTTCGCCAGGTAGGCCCGTGTCAGATCCTGGATCACGCCGGCGACCGTAGCAGTGCCGCACCGAACTCGATCGCCTCGGCGTACGTCCGCTTCGGCCGGAGCCGGGGATGCGACAGAACGCTGGGCCCGGCAATGCCGGTTCACTACCGTCCGTCGTATTGGGCGGCGGTTACCTGGCGCCGGACACCCGATGCGGCTGTCGCCCCACGAGGGGATGGATGACCATGAGCGAGCCGTTCTCGCGCGCGGAGCAGCGGATGCGCGTCGAAGGCATGGTGAGGCAGGGCGAGATGCTCAGCCAGCCCGACCTGGTGGTGCGGCCGGACGACGGTGGGGGCGACATCGCGCCGGCCGATGCGCCCGGCCCCACGGCGATCAGGGTCGACGGGTACCTCAAGATCGTGCAGGACAACGGCTACATCGCCCACGTCACGCTGCATCAGGACGGGCAGCAGGTGTGGGGCACCGCCAACCACTCGGGAAACGTCCGGTGCGACAACGTCACAGGCACCGTCGTGGGCGAGCAGCTCTCGATGACCATCCCGTGGGACAACGGTACGCGAGGCATCTACACCAGCCGTGCTCACCTGGAGGACGGTGCCTTCACGACCTTCGGCCAGGGCATCATGCGGGGCGACACGTACGACGAGCTTCACCCGGACGTGCGCGCCACCTGGGAGGTCCAGGATCGCGTGTTCACCCGCCTGGACCACATGTAGTCGGGGCCCTTCGCGCCACTCGGCGCTGTCGGGTCGTCGCCATGCCCGGCTCGGGCGACCGGGCACGCGCCGTTGTCGTGGTCCCGCTGTCGCCCGACCAGCCCACCTCGGCTCAGAACAGCGTCGACGGTCCGACCGGGGTCGGCTCGGGCAGCGGTTCGACCTCGGGTAGGCGCGCCCGGATCTCGTCGTGGAACCTGCGGGCGAGGTCGGGCGCGTCGGCGTTGTCCGGGGTGTGCACGAACATGGTCGGGGAGCGGCCCTCGCGCAGCCAGCCGGTCACGACGTCGAGCCACGGTTGCCAGCCCTCGACCGTCCGGGCGGGGTCGTCCCGGCCGAGATACCGGACGATCGGCCGGTCGGTCAGCGCGCGGGTGCGGAGCGGCGTACGTGGCTTCCTGGTCCATGCCTCCCGTTCCGCGTCGCTGGTCGGCGGGGTGCGGAAGAACGCGGTGGTGTCGAAGGGGATCCACTCCGCGTCGATCGTGACGAGCGTGTCCTCCAGGGTCCGCGCCGCCCGCGGGTCGTCGAAGAACGCGGGGTGGCGGACCTCCACGGCGTACCGGTGGGTGGTGGGCAGACCCCGCAGGAAGCGGGCGAGCGCCGGCACGTCGGCGGGACCGAACGAGCCGGGCAACTGGATCCACAGGGCGTGGGCCCGTGGGCCGAGGGGTTCGATCGCGTTCAGGAAGCCCTGGAGTTCCTCGTCGGCGCCGGTGAGCCGGCGATCGTGCGTGACCGTCCTGGGCAGCTTGAGCACGAACCGGAAGTCGGGGTCGGTCTGCCGCGCCCAGGACTCCACCGTCTCCCGGGCCGGGGTCGCGTAGAAGGTGGTGTTCCCCTCGACCGCGGTGCACCAGCCGGCGTACGCGCGCAGCCGCTCGTGGGCCGGCAGCGGATGCGCCAGGAAGCGTCCCTGCCAGGACTTGTGCGTCCACATCGCGCACCCCACGTACAGGCGCATCGGATCCTCCCACCGCTCGACGGCCCGCGCGGGGCAGGCCCGCGCCCGCGTACGGTATCCGGCCGTGTGACCCGGCTCCGCGCACACCCGCCGGCTCGGCCTTCGGCTCGTGCCCGACGTCGGGCCGTCCGCCCTCGTTCCCCGACCCGCTGTCGGCCGCCCCGGGCAGCGGCATGGGCGCTGTCGGCCGTCAGCGGGCGAGGAGTCGCACGCCGACGTAGGCGGTGGCGGCCACCAGGATCCAGCTCGCCAGTCCCAGTGCCAGGGTGCGGCCGCCGGTGCGCCGGAGGGTCGGCAGGTGGATGCCGGTGCCGAGCCCGAACAGCGCGGCGACGAGGAGCACGTGCTGCACGTGACGCGCGGCGTCCGCCAGCGGGTCCGGGACCAGTGTGGTGCTGGCGAGGCCGACCGCGACCAGGAACCCGACGACGAACAGCGGCACCGCGGGTGGCCGGCGGCCCGACCCGCCCGGTGCCCCTTTCGCGGCGCGGTGCGCGGTGACGGCCACCGCGGCCACGAGAGGCGCGAGGAGCGCGACCCGCGCCAGCTTCACCGTGACGGCGGTGGTGAGCGCACCGGGCACCTGGCTGGCGGTGGCTACCGTCTGCCCGACGTCGTGGACGCTGGCGCCGACCCATTCGCCGAACGCGACCGGGTCCAGGGCCAGCGGGCCGCGCAGCAGCGGCAGCAGGGCGATCGCGAGGGTGCCGCACAGTGTGACCAGCGCCACTGCGGCGGGGACGTCGTCGTCCTCGGTCTCCGTCACCTTCTCCATCGCCGCGATGGCGGAGGCGCCGCAGATGCTGAAGCCGGTGGCGACCAGCAGCGAGCGGGCGGGGGACACGCCGAGCAGTCGGCCGAGCAGCCGGGTGCCGGCGAAGGTGACCGCGACGGTGCCCACCACCACGGCGAGGCCGGGGACGCCGATCTGCGCCAGGTCGCCGAGGCTCAGTTGCAGGCCGAGGAGCACCACCGCGAGCCGGAGCAGGGGTCCGGCGGCCACCCGGGTGCCGGCATGCAGCACCGGGCGGTGCACGCCGAGATTGACCACGACCATCCCGAGCACCACGGCGACCGTCGACGCGGGCACGGCCGGCAGCATGCGCGTGACGGCGAACGCCACCGCGGTGGCCGCGGCGACCAGGAGCAGTCCGGGGACGGCGCTCGGCAGCCGGCGCGGTTCCGACCCGGGTGGATGCGTTCGACCGTTTTCGCACCGGCGGCCGGCGCCGCGTGCCGTGAGGGTGGTTCTGCTCGGGTCTTCGTCGACCACCGTACCTCCCGGAAAGTGAGATCCCCTTGACAGTGCAGCAGCGCTGGCCGGGCCGGTAGGTGGCTCAGTGTGATGGGCTCATCAGGGCGGCTGATGGGTCGGCGTAGTGTCTGGGCGTGGAGTTGTCGCGGGTGCCGGATCTGGACGCGCTCGAGCTGTTGCTGCTGGTGGATGCCACCGGAAGCCTCGGCCGGGCGGCGCAGGCACGGGGGATCGGGCAGCCGGCCGTCACGGCTCGGGTCCGCACCATGGAGCGGCTCGTCGGTTTCCCCCTGGTCGAGCGGGGTCCTCGTGGATCCACGCTCACGCCCGAGGGGCGGCTGGTGGCCGACTGGGCACGCGACGTGCTGCAGGCGGCTGCGACACTCGACGCCGGCATCCGCTCGTTGCGCGCGGAGCGGGACGTACGGCTGCGGGTCGCGGCGAGTCTCACCGTGGCGGAGCACCTGTTGCCGACGTGGCTCGTCCGGCTCGCCGCGCAGCGGCCGCAGACCGCCGTCAGCCTGCACGCGATGAACTCCACGGACGTCGCACGGGCGGTCGGCGACGGCACGGCGGACCTCGGCTTCGTGGAGGGGCCGCGCGTGCCCACCGGGCTGGACTCGCGCATCGTCGCCCGCGACGAACTCACCGTCGTGACGCATCCGCGACACCCGTGGGCGCGGCGGCGCCGGCCGATCGACGCCGCCGAACTCGCCGCGACCCGACTGGTGCAGCGGGAGCCCACCTCCGGCACCCGGCACGCCCTGGAAACTGCCCTGCGCAGCCACGCGCCGCTCGCTCCGCCACTGCTGGAGCTGTCCACCACGAGCGCGATGCGCGCGGCGGTCGCCGCCGGCGCCGGCCCCGCCGTCCTGAGCAACCTGGCCATCGACGACGAGGTGGCCGCCGGACGTCTCGTCCGGGTCCCGGTGACCGGCGTGGATCTCAGCCGGCCCCTCCGTGCGGTCTGGCCGGCCGGTCAGCGACCCACCGGACCGGCCCGGGACCTCCTCGCCATCGCGGCTCGACGCGGTCGAGGGGTCGGCTGATCCGGCGCGGGCGCATCGATGACGCGGGCCACGGCCGGCCACCTTGCGGGACGCAGCGGGCCCGGGTCACGTCCTCGGTGACCCGGGCCCGCTGCTCATCAGGCGAGGTCGTACCGGTCCAGGTTCATGACCTTGACCCACGCCGCGACGAAGTCGGCCACGAACTTGTCGCGCGCGTCCTGGCTGGCGTAGACCTCCGCGAGTGCCCGCAGCTGGGAGTTGGAGCCAAAGATGAGGTCAACCGCGGTGGCGGTCCACTTCACCTCATCGGTGGCCAGGTCCCGGATCTCGTACACGTGCTCGTCGGACTCCGACGCCTTCCACCGGGTGCCCGGGGAGAGCAGGTTGGTGAAGAAGTCGTTGGTGAGCACGCCGGGCTGGTCGGTGAGGACGCCATGCTGCGTGCCGCCGACGTTGGCCCCGAGGGAGCGCAGGCCGCCGACGAGGACGGTCATCTCGGGCGCGGTCAGGTTGAGCATGTAGGCACGGTCGAGGAGCAGTACCTCCGGCTGGGTCTTCTCGCCGGGGCGCAGGTAGTTGCGGAACCCGTCGGCGCGCGGCTCGAGGACCCGGAAGGACTCGACGTCGGTCTGCTCGGCAGTGGCGTCGGTGCGGCCCGGGTGGAACGGCACGGTCACCTCGACGCCGGCGTCGCGCGCCGCCTTCTCGACGGCGGCCGAGCCGGCCAGCACGATGAGGTCCGCGAGCGAGATCTTCGCGCCGCCGGCCTCGTTGAACCCGCGCTGGATGCCCTCGAGGGTCTCGAGGACCGTCGCGAGCTGCTCGGGCTGGTTGACCGCCCAGCTGCGCTGCGGCTCGAGACGGATCCGTGCGCCGTTGGCGCCGCCGCGCTTGTCGGTGGACCGGAAGCTGGCGGCTGAGGCCCAGGCGGTCGAGACCAGCTGGGCGGTCGTGAGGCCGGACTCCAGGACCTTCGCCTTGAGGGCGGCGACGTCGGCGTCACCCACGAGCTCGTGGTCGACGGCCGGCACCGGATCCTGCCACAGCTGCGCCTCGGGGACCCACGGCCCGAGGAAGCGGCTGACCGGACCCATGTCGCGGTGCAGCAGCTTGTACCAGGCCTTGGCGAACGCCAGCGCGAACTCGTCGGGGTTCTCCAGGAAGCGGCGCGAGATCTTCTCGTACGTCGGGTCGACGCGCAGCGACAGGTCGGTGGTGAGCATCGTCGGCTTGTGCTTCTTCGACGGGTCGTGGGCGTCCGGGATGATCGCCTCGGCGTCCTTGGCGACCCACTGCTTCGCGCCGCCGGGGCTCGTGGTGAGTTCCCACTCGTAGCCGAAAAGGATCTCGAAGAAGCGGTTGCTCCACTGCGTCGGCCGGTCGGTCCACGTCACCTCGAGACCGCTGGTGATCGTGTCCGCGCCCTTGCCGCTGCCGTAGGTGCTCAGCCAGCCCAGGCCCTGCGCCTCCAGCGGGGCGGCCTCGGGCTCGGGACCCACGTGGTCGTCGGCGACGCCGGCGCCGTGGGTCTTGCCGAAGGTGTGGCCACCGGCGATGAGGGCGACGGTTTCCTCGTCGTTCATCGCCATCCGGGCGAAGGTCTCCCGGATGAAATGCGCCGCCGCAGCCGGGTCCGCGTTGCCGCGGGGGCCCTCCGGGTTGACGTAGATGAGCCCCATCTCGGTCGCCCCGAGGCCGGCCGCCATCTCCTTCTCGGAGACGTAGCGCTCGTCGCCGAGCCAGGCGTCCTCCGGGCCCCAGAAGATCTCCTCGGGCTCCCAGACGTCCTCCCGACCGAAGCCGAATCCGAAGGTCTTGAAGCCCATCGACTCCAGGGCGACGTTGCCGGCGAGCACGAGCAGGTCGGCCCACGAGATCTTCTGGCCGTACTTCTGCTTGACCGGCCACAGCAGTCGGCGGGCCTTGTCGAGGTTGGCATTGTCCGGCCAGCTGTTGAGCGGAGCGAACCGCTGACCACCGTCGCCGGCGCCACCGCGACCGTCGTGGATGCGGTAGGTGCCCGCGGCGTGCCAACTCATCCGGATCATCAGGCCGCCGTAGTGGCCGAAGTCGGCCGGCCACCAGTCCTGCGGGGTGGTGAGGACCTTGATGATGTCCTGCTTGAGGGCCTCGACGTCGAGCTTGGCGAACTCCTTGGCGTAGCTGAAGCTCTCGCCCAACGGGTTGCCCTTGGACGAGTGGGCACGCAGCACCGAGAGGTCGAGCTGGTTGGGCCACCAGTCCCGGTTGGTGCGCGGACGACCTCCGGTCTTCGGAGCCGGCGAGTCGATCGCCGGGTTCTCGCTCTCACTGCCGTGCGCGGTCACGGAGTCGTGCGCGACCGGGCAGCCGGCCGCCGCCTTCTTGTCCACGCCCTGCGCGCTGGAGGGGCCGTTGTCCTGGTTGTCGCTCATCTGCTTCCTTCCGAACAGGCGAATCACTGGGAGGTGCGTTCGGCCGCACAGTCGGGGCAGGTGCCCCAGTAGACGACCTCCGCCTCGTCGACTGTGAAGCCGTGGTCGTCGGAGGCGGTGAGACAGGGAGCATGGCCGACAGCGCAGTCGACGTCGGCGATCGCGCCGCAGGAGCGGCACACGACATGGTGGTGGTTGTCCCCCACCCGGGACTCGTACCGGGCGGTCGCACCGGCAGGCTGGATGCGTCGCACCAGACCGGCGTCGGTGAGCGCGCGCAGCACGTCGTACACCGCCTGGTGGGAGACCGTGGGCTGATCCGCCCGTACCAGGGCGATCACCGTGTCGGTGTCGACGTGCGGATGGTCGCGCAGCGCTGCGAGCACCGCCAACCGGGGCCGCGTCACGCGCAACGAGACCGCCCGAAGCTGAGTCTCGAAGTCGGACGTCATGTGATGAACATAGTCCATTCTTTTGGAATGAATCTAGTTTTGCTCGGCTCAACCCGCACACTTTCGACGCAGACCTGGGCGCCCAGCTGATGGAGCAGGCCCGGGTGGCCGGCGTGCAGCTGACCGGCGATGGCGGCTGCCGCAGCAGCTCACGAAGCGGATCCTGGAACCAGCGCTCGAGGGTGAGACTCCCGACCACTGGGCCATGACAAGGGCGGTCCGGCGGGAAGAACAGCGGCGGCGGCGCTAGCGGGGCGAGCGTGGCCCGGTGGACCGTCCCCGTCGCTGGTGCGCCCGCTGCGGTGGGGCCGTCTCCTGTCCCGACGGGCTCGGGCGTTCGACGCGGGTGGGGTTGCCGCGGACGAGTTCGTCGTGGATGCGCCAGCGGGCGGTGGTGGCGGCGTTACGCGCTGTCTCGTCGCCGTGCTCGACGCGTTGCCGCAGCAGTTGGACGGCGATGCGGCGGTTGAGGCTGAACTGCCGCTCGGTGTCGACCACGACGACGAGGCCCGTGGGGCGGTGGGTCGCCCGTACCGCCGTGCTCGCCTTGTTCCGGTGCTGACCGCCGGGGCCGCCGGTACGGCAGGCGACGATGTCGACGTCCGCCTCCGTGAACGTCGTGGTCGGGGTGTCGACCTGGCACGGTCGGGCGGTGACGTACCAGTTCTTCCGGCCGGCGCTCGCCCGGTAGGGGCTGGGCGCCTGCCAGCACAGGGTCCCGGTCCACGAGGCGGCGAACGCCTCGGCGCCGGCGCCGGAGATCCGGATCAGCGCCGACCGGTAGGTGCCGGGCCGGTCACCGGGCACGATCTGCACCCGCTGGGTCGTCAGACCGTGCCGGGTGGCGTCGGCCTCCAGGCGACGCAGCAGCCGGGCCAGCGCCCAG
This sequence comes from Micromonospora sp. NPDC002717, assembly GCF_040295705.1. Taxonomy (NCBI): domain Bacteria; kingdom Bacillati; phylum Actinomycetota; class Actinomycetes; order Micromonosporales; family Micromonosporaceae; genus Micromonospora; species Micromonospora sp. NPDC002717. The sequence goes on from NZ_JBEOVW010000007.1 coordinate 234,494, forward strand.
GCGCACTCCTGCGGGCCGCGCCCGGCGGAGACGAGCAGATGGACGCTCACGGCCGGCCTCGCTTGCGGCGGTTGTCCCGCCGGTCCGGTCGGGAGGCCGGCCCGACGTCGGGCGTCTTGTAGGTGACCAGCGGGACCGTGGTGGCCACGGGGGTGGCCAGGTCGTGGTCGACGAGGTCGCTGACGACCTGCTCGATGCGCTTGTAGGCCGTGGGCGCCTCCTCGAAGAGCAACTGGCGGTCGCCGCACACCACCAGCGACCCGACCGGGGTGCGGCGCAGTTCCTCGACGGTGTGCTTGGCCCGGCCCCGGCGCAGCGCGTCGGCGCGGGACATCTTGCGGCCCGCGCCGTGCGCCACGGAATGGTTGGCCTCCGGGCCGGCGTGGCCGGCGACGAGATAGGAGGGGGTGCCCCGCGTGCCGGCGACGAGCACGTCGCGGCCGTCGCCCGGCGCCGCGCCCTTGCGGTGCAGGTAGATCCCGTCGCGGACCTCGACCAGGTTGTGGCACTGGTCGACGATCGGCTCGGTGGGCTCGGCCCCCAGCGCGTGGGCGACCCGGGCCGCCAGCAGTCGCCGGTTGAGCGATCCCCAGCGTACGGCGTCGTCGTGCATGGCCAGGTAGGCGGCGGCGTCAGGGGCGGGCCCCGCGCCGTGGACCTCGGTGTGCGCCCGCAGGATCCGCTCGCCCAGCCCACGGGAACCGCTGTGGACGATGAGCACGAGGTCGCCGGCGGTGAGCCCGAGACGGCTCGCGTGGCCCGGCTCGAGGACGGTGTCGATCCGCGACAGCTCGACGAAGTGGTTACCCCGGCCGACCGTGCCGAGGCCCTCGACATGACCGGCGGGAACGTCCTCCTCCACGACGGCCCAGGCCGGGTCGTCGGCGTCCCGCTCGGGGTCCAGCGGGCGGTCGAGGTCGGGGAACCGGGCGGCGAGCCTCTCGGGTACGGGGCGCTTGAGCCGGATGGGAAACACGGCGATGCCGCAGCCGATGTCGGAGCCCACCAGGAACGGGTACAGCACGGTCGACGCCATGGCGGCGCCGATCGGGGCGCCCTTGCCCGGATGCAGGTCCGGCATGGCGGCGACGTGGATCATGCCGTCGAGGGCGGCCACCTGCTGGCACTGCGCCAGGGCGTCGGACTCGATCCAGCTCGTGGGGGAGGCGAACACGGTGACGGTGGCAGGGGCAGGGTTGGGCTGCGGCAGGGACTCCCGCCGCGAATGGTGTGGAGACAAAGACGCTCGCTTCTCGCTGAAAAGGGGACGGGCGGACGGCACGACGGCACCGGTCGGCGCCGTGGGGCCTGGGAGCAACGGGGGTGCTGTCCGTCAGAACGTCATGGGTCCCACCATCCCGGAGCGCGGCGTGGGCGGCAAGCGACTTTCGGCGGCGCGGGCGGTGCTTCGATGGACGTCCCGCCCGACTGCCGACCGGGCCGCCGGCCGACCGGTACCCTGCCCCGGTGACGCGCGAGCGGGAGATCACCGAACCGGTCGACCTGTGCCTGCCCGACGGGCGGCTCAACCCGGCGGCGGTCGGCTGGAGCCGCAGACCGCTGCACCGGGCCAACCTGCGCGGCTGGGGACGGACCAAGCGGTGGGAGTACTGGGGAATCGTCACCCCCACGCACATCGTCGGCCTCGTCGCGTCGTCGCTGGACTACGCGGGCGTGCACAGCGTCTACGTCCTCGACCGCCGCACCGGCGTCGAGACCAACAAGGAGGCGGTGGTCCCGTTCGCCCGCCGCGCGCTCTTCCCGACGGCCAGCGGCGCGGGCCGGGTACGCGCCGCCGGCGGCGGCCTGTCGATCGACATCGACCAGCGCCCGGACGGCAGCACGATCCGCGCCACCACGCCCGGCGTCCAGGTCGACCTGGAGGCGCCGCTGCCCGCGGAACACGAATCGCTCGGCGTCGTGGTGCCGTGGGACACCCGCCGGTTCCAGTACACCGTCAAGGACCTCGGCCGGCCCGTGCGCGGCACCCTGTGGGTGGGTGACACGGCGTACCCGATCAGCGCGAAGGACTCGTTCGGCGTGCTCGACCACGGCCGCGGCAGATGGCCGTACGCCATCCGGTGGAACTGGGCGGCGGGCAGCGGTCCCGGCCGATCCATCCAGCTGGGCGGCAGATGGACCGACGGCACCGGCTCCACCGAGAACGCCCTCTTCGTCGACGGGCGGCTGCACAAGATCGGCGCCGACCTGACCTGGCGCTACGACCGCACCGACTGGCTACGGCCCTGGCGGATCACCGGTGACCGGGTGAACGTGGAGTTCCACCCGTTCCACGAGCGGGTCGCCCGCACCAACCTCGGCGTGGTGGCCAACGAGACCCACCAGTGCTTCGGGCACTTCACCGGCTGGGCGCAGACCGACGACGGCGAGCGCACGGACCTCGACGGCCTCGTCGGCTGGGCGGAGGAAGCACGCAACCGCTGGTAGTCCGACACGGACCGGCGTGCCGCGATGAGAGGATTGCCGGTGATGCGACGCAGTAAGGGAACCGCGCGGAGGTTGCCGCGCGTGGCGGGAGCGGCTGTCATTCTCGCCGTCCTGCTGGTGCCGGGCGCCGCGGTGGCGAACCCGTCGCCCGCTCCGCTCCGGGGGACGCCGCTGTGCGAGGTGCGTGACGACCGGCTGACCGAGATCTCCGGCCTGGCCGCCACGGATGACGGGTACGTCGTGGTCAACGACGGCGCGGAGAACGAGGCCCGCCGGCGGATCTTCTTCCTCGATCATGAGTGCGCCGTCAAGCGGACGGTGCCGTATCCGTCGCGGCCCCGCGACACCGAGGATCTCGCCGTCGGCGCGGACGGCACGGTCTGGGTGGCGGACATCGGCGACAACGACCGTTCTCGGCAGACGGTCGCGGTGTGGAAGCTGCCGCCGGGCGCCGACCGTCCGGTGCTGCACCGCATGGCGTATCCGGACGGCCCGCACGACGCCGAGGCCGTGCTCGTGACCGGCGACGGCCGGCCGGTGATCGTGACCAAGTACTCGGCCAACCTGTACGCCCCGAGCGGTCCACTGCGGCCGGGCACGGCCGTGCCACTGGCGAAGGTGGGACAGGTCCGGTTGCCGGCCTCCACGACGAGCAACCCGTTCTCGGTGCTCGGCCGGACAGCGGTCACCGGCGCCGCCACCGCGGCGGACGGGCGCAGGGTAGTGCTGCGCACCTATGCCGACGCGTACGAGTTCGACGTCGCCGACGGCGACGTGGTCACCGCGCTGACCAGCGGGACCCCACGGGTCATCCCGCTGCCCGACGAGCCGCAGGGCGAGTCGATCACCTACAGCCGCGACGGGCGGTATCTGCTCACCGTGTCCGAAACCGCGGGCCGGCCGCCGGGAACAAGGGCGGACCTCCTCCGCTACGCCCTGGCCGCGGCCGACCCGTCGACAGCGCCGGTTGCCACCCGCGCGCCGACCGCGCGCGCCACGGACGACGACAGGGCGGAACACCCCGACGACGTGGCCACGTTCATCGTGGCGGCCGGAGCACTCGGGCTGGGTCTGGTCGTCGTGGCGGGGGTCGTGATGGCCCGTTCCCGGCGGGCCAGGTCGCGCTAACCGTCCTGGCCCGGTCGGTCGAGGCGGCGGCCCCCGGACCTCACCCGGCGTTCGCCGGCCGCGTCAGCGCTCCTCCAGATACGTCCGCCTGGACGCATATCCTGTCTCCCGATATATTGTGTCCATGGTGACTCGACCGATGACCGAGGCGGCGTTCTTCGTCCTGACAGCGCTGGCCGGTGGGCCCTGCCACGGCTACGGCGTCGTCAACGAGGTGAAGGAGTTGTCGCGGGGGCGGGTGCACCTGAGGGTGGGCACGCTCTACGGCGTGCTCGACCGGCTCGTCACCGACGGTCTGGTGGAACTGGACCGCGAGGAGGTGCAGCAGGGTCGGCTCCGGCGGTACTACCGGCTGACCAACTCCGGCGGGCGGGCGTTGGCGGAGGAAGCTGACCGCCAAGCCGCCAATGCCCGTGCGGCCGCTGAAAGACTCGGTGTGTGGCGGCCGGCCGCCGGCGGTGCGGCATGACGAGCATTCTGGAGCAGCGGTACCGCCGGCTGCTGACGCTTCTGCCAGCCTCCTATCGCCGGAGGTGGGAGGACGACATGGTCCGCACCTTCCTGGAGTGCGTCGGCGCTGAGGAAGACACCGAGGACGCCGCGTACCTCCGGGACCACGGCCGGCCGGACAGAGGCGAAGTCCTCAGCGTCCTGGCGCTTGCTACGCGGCTTCGGCTCGGCGGCGTCGGCGCCGAGCCGAGGTCGCGGCTCCGGGGCGATGCGATCCGCGCGGTGGCGCTGCTCGGCCTGCTCTTCCATGCCGTCACGGCGGCGGTGGAGATCGGCGTCATGCCCTGGCTCGACGGCGACTTTCCGCCGCTGCCGACGCCGCCCACCGAGCCGGTGTTCGACCTGCCCGGTGCACCGTGGCGCCTGGCGTTCAATCCCCTTGCTCTGTTCGCGATCGCCGCGTTCGTCGCGCTCGCGGTGAATCAGCCCAGGCCGGCCCGCTGGCTGGCGGCGGTGCCCCTCGTCGCGGACTGGGTCGCCAGGACCTACGAGGCGATGTTCCTGCCTGGCGGCACGCCCCCCACCACCTGGCTCATCGTGCTCGTCAACACCGGCCTGGTGCTGGCGTTGGTGGCGTTCCATCGGGAGGCTCCGCCCGTGCGCACCCGGACCTGGATCCGTGCCTTCGTCGCCGGTGTCCTCCTGAGCCCCCTGTACGTCATCGGGATGTGGACACTTCCCGTGGAGCAGGAACTGCGATTCGCCGCACTCGACTGGCCGGGCCTGTGTGCGTTGTCGGTGTCCGCGGCGGGTGTCGGCTACCTCGTCCTGCGCGCGTCGGCAGTGGCCCGGGCAGCCCACTGGCCGCTGACCCTCCTGTTCCTGGGGCTTGCCGCCCTCGCGCTGCGCGGCGTGTCCGTCGCCGACTACGTCCTGCAGGGCGGCGCATCTGCTGCCGTGACAGCGGTGTGCGCTGCCGAGGCAGCGGTCCTGCTGGTGGTGTGCGCGCCGCTGGCGATGCTGGCGCAGCGGGCCACCCGGGAACTCTCCATGGACCCCGCCGACGTGCCGGGATGACGTGACACGGGCCATCAGATGGCCGGCGACCCATCGAGTTTGTGCGAGAGGAGATCCCCTCATGTCGGAGCCTGACACGCCGCGCAGGACGCAGGATCCCGGCGGCGCGGAGAAGTACCGGCGGTTGCCGGCACGCGTACGCCTCGACCAGGTCGTGACCACCCAGGCCGCGACCCCGGCCGGCCTGTTGTGGCTGGCGACCTTGGGTGACACCGGGGGGTGTGGCGGCGGCGACGGCGACGGTGACTGAGGCGAAGCCTCCTCACGATCGTGCCGGTGGTGCCTGGGCGGGAAGAGTGACCGGAGCCGCCGTTGCGGTAGGTGACGGCGGGCGATGGCTGGCGCGACCGGTGCGTCATGCCGGCCGATGATCGACACCTGACTGTTTGACCCTGCCCCTGGGGCGGAGGGCAGACTCCCGACCATGCCACGGTGGTTGACGAGCGGTGAGTTCCTGAATCGGTCACGACTGAGCGCGAAGGCGTTGCGCCTCTACGAGGAGCGGCAACTGCTGCGCCCGGCGCACGTCGACGCCCGGACCGGCTACCGGTACTACGGCGACGCGGAACTCGACCGGGCTCGCCGCATCACCCTGCTGCGCGCGATCGGCATGCCCGTGGCGGACGTTGCCGAGGTGCTCGGACTTCCCGGCCCGCAGGCGGTCGACAGGGTGGAGGCGTACTGGCGGGACGTCGAGGCCGCGCACCACGCCCGCCGGCCGCTGGTGCGCCACCTGCTGGGTCTCCTCGACGATCGAGCGGCCCCGGGGGTCGCGTCCGGGGTCCGGTGTCGCGACGTGCCCACCCAGAAGGTGATCTTCATCCAGCGGCACGTGACCGCCGATCGCCTTCCGTTCGTCCTGCCCGAAGCGACGCGCCTGCTGTTCGACCACCTGACCGCCGCCGGCGGCACGCTCTCCGGGCCCGTGTTCGTCGCCTATCACGGCCTGGTCACCGAGGACTCCGACGGGCCCGTCGAGGTGTGCGCCCCGACGGGCGATCCGGTGGAGCCCGAGGGGTCGGTGGGGGTCCGGATCGAGCGAGCCCACCGGCAGGCGTACGTGTCGCTGACGAAGGCGGAGGCGGCCTACCCGGCGATCCTGCGGGCCTACGACGCGCTGGATTCGTGGCTCCGGGATCACGACCAGCGGCTGAGTGCGTCCGCGCGGGAGATCTACTACCAGAACTGGGCCACCGCGGCCGACGCTGAACCGTGCGTCGAGGTCGCCTTCCCCTGCGAACCGGCAACACCCCGGTAGGCCGCGACCCCTGTGCCGAGGTCACCACCGGCGACCAGCGAACGGAGCGCCGCGTCGAGTGCGCCGCCGTTCACGCGGCCGTCGGCGGCAGCAGCGCCCGGCCGCTAGGCTCATCGCCTGTCGGCGTTCCCGTCGGCCGCCGACGTCGTGACGGGCCGTCCGGCCCCGAGCCCGAACGGAGCCCGCTGATGGCCGGCATCACCGTCCGACCCCTGACGCCACAGGACGCCGAGCGGATACTGGCGATCTACCAGGCCGGCCTCGACGAGGGCGACGCCAGCTTCGAAACCGTCGCCCCGACCTGGGCGGCATTCGACGCGGGAAAGCTGGACGACCACCGCTTCGTGGCCGTCGACGGCGACACCGTGGTCGGCTGGGTCGCCGTGTCACCGACGTCGACCCGGGCGGTCTACGCCGGGGTGGTCGAGCACTCCGTGTACGTCGATCCGACCGCCAGGGGACGTGGCGCGGCGCGGATGCTGCTCGACGCGCTCGTCGCCTCGACCGAGGCGGCCGGAATCTGGACCATCCAGTCCGGGGTGTTTGCCGAGAACACCGCCAGCCTCGCCCTGCACGAGCGGGCGGGCTTCCGGGTCGTTGGCATCCGCGAGCGGGTCGGCCGCCACCACGGCCGCTGGCGCGACGTGGTCCTGCTGGAGCGCCGCAGCCCCGTCATCACCTGAACCGGCCGGTTCCGCCCGCCTGGGCCGCACTGCACGCCGGTCGGCGGGGCCGGGGCGTGATCAGCGGCGCCGCCAGCGGATCGGCAGGCGCTTGACGCCGCGCTGGAAGTTCGAGCGCAGGTAGTCGGGTGTGCCCGCGTACGTGACGCTGGCCGTGCGGGCAAGCAACTCCTGGAGCAGCGCCCGGAGTTGGCACCGGGCCAGGTGCGCGCCGAGGCAGAAGTGCGGCCCGTGACCGAAGACGAGGTGCGGGTTGGGGTGACGGGCGAGGTCGAGCCGGTCGGGCTCGGCGAAGACCCGTTCGTCGCGGTTGGCCGACGCGAACGACACCACCACCTTGTCCCCGGCCCGCACCGGCACCCCGGCGACGGCGGTGTCCACCGTGGCGGTACGCCGGAACACCATCACCGGCGTCCACCAGCGCAGCAGCTCGTCGACGGCGGTGTCGAACAGCGCCGGGTCCCGGCGTAGCCGCGCCATCTCCGCCGGATGCTCCAGCAGGGCGATCATCGCGCCGGGCAGGCCGTTGCGGACGGTCTCGTTGCCGGCCACGGCGAACAGCCAGAACATGTTCTCGAACTCGTCCACCGAGAGCCGCTCGTCGCCGCGGTGCGCCAGCAGGATGGACATGACGTCCTGTCCCGGGTTGCGGCGCTTCGACTCCGCCAGCAGGTGCGCGTACGCGTAGAGGTCGGCCATGCCGGCCCGGGTGCGCGGATCCGGCATCCGGCCGTCGGCGTCCGACACCGGCCGGTGCCGCAGTGCCTCACGGGCCGCAGCGGTGCCGGCCTGCGGGTCGAAGGCGGCGGACACGGCGTAGTCCGGATCCTGGAAGCCGATCACCCGGTTCGACCAGTCGTACAGCAGCCAGCGGTCGCGCTCCGGCACCCCGAGCACGTCCGCGAGAGTGAGCAGTGGCAGGTCGGCGGCGAGGTCGCGGACGAAGTCGCAGGTGCCCTCGTCCGCGTCGCCGAGCGCGCGTTCGACGAGCGCCGCCGCGTTCGCGCGGATCGACGCCTCCAGGGCGGCGACCGCGCGCGGGGTGAACGAGCGGGCGACCGGCCGGCGCAGCCGGCCGTGCTCCGGCGGATCCATGTTGAGCATCATCCGCCGGACGTAACCCAGGTCCTCCGGGGTCGCCGGGTCGCGGATCTGGGTGGCGCCGAGTGCCGACGAGAAGAGCCCCGGCTGCCTGAGCACGGCCGTCACGTCGGCGTGCCGGAGCACCAGCCAGAAGCCCGGACCGCCGGGCAGCCCGAGCAGCGGCGGCTCCTCGACCCACACCACCGGGCTGGTCGCGCGCAGCGTGGCGAGCAGGTCATACGGAACGCCGTCGACGTAGGTGCGGGGATCGACCAGGGACGCCGCATCGAGGCTCACCGCCCGAGGAACTCCTCGATCACCGTGACCAACCGCACCGGGGTCTCGTACATCGCGTAGTGCCCCGCGTTGGCGAGGACCTCCAGCCGGGCGTTCGGGTAGTGACGCATCCAGGTCTCGCGCATCGTGGCGGCGCCCAGCGCCGGGTCGTGCTCGCCGACGACGGCGAGCGCCGGCACCTGGTTGCCCTTCACGTCGTCCGTGAAATCGGTACGCGCCCAGGCGGTGAGGTAGGCGCCGAACGCCTCCCGGGTGGAGTGGTCGAGGGAGAACCGCACCATCTCGTCCAGCCAGCGGCCGGACAGCCGGTTGCCGGTGGTGAGGTCGATGATGGCGCGCCGGTTGCCCGGGTTGGCGGCGGCGCCGTCGAACAGGGCCCAGCCCTGCAGGTCGAAGGGAACACCACCGGCCGGGACCGGGCTGATGCCGACGAGCCGTTCCACCCGCCCCGGCGCGTCGGCGAGCACCCGCTGGGCGGCGCTGCCGCCCATGGAGTGCCCGACCACCGAGAACGTGTCCCAGCCGAGGGAATCGGCGAGGGCCAGGGCGTCACGGGAGATCTCGGCGATGCTGTGGTCGCCCGCGACCCCGGTACGCGCGCCGTAGCCCCGGTAGTCCAGGAAAGCCCAGGTGAAGCTCTCCGCGTCGATCAGTTCCGGCAGCCAGCCCCAGCCCCGCGCCGACCCGAACCAGCCGTGCAGCGCCAGCACCCTGCGTGGCCCGTGCCCGACGGTGACCGGGCTCGCGTCGGAGTCACCGACGCTGGTGTGGCTGATCGACATGACGGCGACCCCTTTCGTTGTTGCGGCGCTGCGACCGAAGTGAACAACCTGAGGCCGACGAGGTGAAGCCTGGTGACGTGAAAGCGACCGTAGTCCGCGTGCGGGCCGAACGGAAGAGTGGTCGGCGGCGCCCCGAGGGACACCGGCGCGCCGGATCAGGTTGCGGACCGCTGAAGCTCCGGCTCGTGGGCGACCGGCTCCGAACCGGCTCGGCGGATGGGCGTGAACACTCCGCCGACCGCGACCAGGAGACACCCTGTTCCGGCGACGAGAGTCACCGCGGTGACGCCGTACCGGCCGGCGGCCCAGGTCAGCACCGCGGCACCGGCCGGGCCGAGCGAGTAGTGCGTGCTCCAGAAAGCCGACGTGACCCGCCCGAGCAGGTGATCGGGCGTGATCTCCTGGCGCAGCGACATCGAGCAGATCCCACCCACGCTGACGCCGCACAGGTATACCGCGGTCAGCACGGTGACGCCGTGCACGTCCCCGACGACGCCGATGCCGGCGATGGCGAGACCGGACATCGCCACCGCGCCGATCCAGGTGACGCCGAAGCCACGCCTGCGGCGTAACGGCGCCGCCAGCAGCGCTCCGGCGATCGTGCCCAGCGCCGCCAGCCCGAGCACCGTGCCGACGGTGCCGTCGGAGCCGCCGAGGTCGTTCTTGACGTGGTAGATGAGCACGTCGGTGAAGCCGTACGTCAGGAAGATGAAGACCGACAGCAGGATGGTCAGCGAGCGGAGCACGGGCTGACGCCAGAGGAACCGCACGCCGGCCAGGAACTCGGCCAGCCGCCTCTCCCGCCCCACCCCGCCGTCGGTCCCTTCCCCCTCGGCGGGCTGCCGGAGCCGGACCAGCCAGAGGCCGGCGGCTGACAGGGCGAAACTGGCCGCGTTGATGGCGATGGCCGCCGTGGGACCGAAGCGGGCGGACACCACACCCGCGAGCAGTGGCCCGCCCACGGCCGCCGTCGCGTAGGTCGCCTGCAGCCGCCCGTTGGCTTCGGTGATCCGGTGTCGGTCGACGAGGTTGCGCACCGCGGTCACCGCGGTGACCTGGAACACCATGCCGGCCGCCTCGCAGATCGGCAGGACGACGAAGAGCAGCCAGATCTGTGGGCCGGCGAGCCAGGCCAGGGGAACGAGGGCGTAGAGCACCAGGCGGGCCAGGTCTGCGGCGATCATGAGTGTGCGCCGGTCGTACCGGTCGACCAGGACGCCGCCGAAGACCCCCGCGCCGACGGAGGCGGCGCCGGCCACGGCCGTGAGCAGGCCCATCTGGGCAACCGACCCGGTCGCGTGCAGCACGAGCAGCGGCACCGCGATGTAGGCGAACGAGTCACCGGCGGCGGAGAGCGACTGCGCCGCCCAGTACGCGCCGAAGTTGCGGTCACGCCACAAGGGAGGCTGGGCCGGACCGACGCGTTGGCTCATATCCGGCGAGGATAGTCCCGCCACCCCGGTCAGGCTGGCGAGCCTGACGGCGGGGTGGGACACGGTGGACCGGGCGGTGTGGCGCCACCGGCGTACGCTGCCGCGATGAGCGCTCCGTCGCGCATCCTCATCTACGCCGTGTACGGCGCCGGCAAGTCCACCCTGGCGGCGCGGCTGGCCCGGCACCTGGGGCTGCCGTGGTACCCCGTCGACGACCTGCTCTGGGAGCCCGGCTGGGTCGAGGTGCCGGTCGCGCAGCAGCGCAGCCGGATCGAGGCGATCTGCCGACGTGACCGATGGATCCTCGACGGCGCGTACCACGGGTGGCGGGACGTGGTGCTGGCCCGCGCCGACCTGGTCGTCGGCCTGGACTACCCGCGCTGGTGCTCCTTCGGGCGCCTGCTGCGTCGCACCGTTCGCCGGTTGCGGACGGGGGAGGCGATCTGCAACGGCAACCGCGAGTCGCTGGGCAGCGTGCTGTCCCGGGACTCGATCCTGGTGTGGCACCTCACCGCGTTCGGCCGGGCCCGGCGGCGGATGCGGGCCTGGCACACCGACCCGACCGGGCCGCCGGTGCTGCTGTTCCGCTCGCCGGCAGCCCTGGACCGCTGGTTGACCGACCTGCCCCGCCTGGGAGACGGGGCCGGCACGCCCGGCTCACGTCGTTGACGGCGGCCCATCGGTAGAGTTCGTGGCGGGGACGAGCTGGTGACACGGGAGGTTCGCGATTGCCACTCTCGACCAGGTCGTGCTCACGCTACCGATCCGCGGCACGTGGCTCGCGCGCAACAGCCCGGCCCGGCGCGTGCCGAGCCACGGCACCCACCTGTTCGCCACGACGTACGCCATGGACTTCGTCGCGGTGCGGGGCCGGCGCACGGCGACCACGCGGGACTGGCGCTCGCTGTTGGCCACGGAGCCGGTGGAGCGGTTCTTCGCGTTCGGTCAGCCCATCCTCGCGCCCGCCGCCGGCAGGGTGGTGTCGGTCCACGACGGCGAGGCGGACCACGTGGCGCGCCGGTCACCGCTCGCGCGGGTGCCCTACGCCCTGACCCAGGCGTCCCGGGCGCGGGGCGGCGCCGGCGCGCTCGCCGGCAACCACGTGATCCTCGAGCTGGAGGGCCGTCGTGCGTACGTCGTGCTCGCCCACCTGCGCGCCGGTTCGATTCGGGTGGGCGAGGGCGAGCCCGTCGCGGCCGGCCGGGAGTTGGCCGACTGCGGCAACTCGGGCAACTCCACGCAGCCGCACCTGCACATCCAGGTCATGGACTCCGCGGATCCGTTCGCCGCGCGTGGCATCCCCATGTCCTTCCGGGACTATCGGGCGTGGCGCCGACCCGGCGGGCCGCCGGTCGTGGTCGACCGGGGCATTCCTCAGGAGTCGGAGGTCGTCGAATCGCTGTGACGCGCCGGATCCGGATCGTGGGAAGTGCCGCGACGGCCTCAGCCCACCTTCGGCACGGCGCGGGAGATGATCGTGGCGAAGTCGACCCCGGGCGGCAGGGTGCCGAACGCGTGGCCGTGGTCCCCGCCGAGGCGCGAGGCGCAGAAGGCGTCGGCGACGGCGGGGTGGCCGTGCCGCACCAACAGCGAGCCCTGTAGGACCAGTGCCAGCCGTTCGACGACGCGGCGGGCCCGCAGTTCGAGGTCGCCGTGGTCGGCCAGGTCGGCCCGCACCTGTCGTACGGCGGCGTCGAGCCGCGGGTCGGCGCCGGCGGCGGCGGTCACCTCGGCCTGGAACACCTCCATGACCTGTGGTGCCTTGGCGAGGGCGCGCAGGACGTCCAGCGCGGCGACGTTGCCGGAGCCCTCCCAGATCGAGTTCAGGGGCGACTCGCGGAACAGCCGCGGCATGCCGGACTCCTCGACGTAGCCGTTGCCGCCCAGGCATTCCAGGGCCTCGGCGACGTGCGCCGGCCAGCGTTTGCAGACCCAGTACTTGCCGACGGCGAGGGCGAGCCGCTTGAACGCGGTCTCGTCGGCGTCACCGCGCGCGGAACGGTCGGTCGCCCCGGCGAGCCGCATCATCAGGACGGTGGCGGCCTCGGACTCGACCGCGAGGTCGGCGAGGACGTTGCGCATCAGCGGCTGGTCGACGAGGTACCGGCCGAAGGCCTGCCGGTGGGTGGCGTGGTGGACGGCGGTGAGCACGCCCTGGCGCATCCCGGCCGCCGCGCCGATGACGCAGTCGAGGCGGGTCAGGTTGACCATGTCGATGATGGTGCGCACGCCGCGGCCCTCGTCACCGACGCGCCAGGCCACCGCGTGCTCGTACTCGACCTCCGCCGAGGCGTTGGACCGGTTGCCGAGCTTGTCCTTCAGGCGCATCAGCCGCATCGGGTTGCGCGTGCCGTCCGGGAGGACGCGCGGCACGAGGAAGCAGGTGAGCCCGCCCGGCGCCTGGGCGAGGGTGAGGAAGACGTCGCACATCGGCGCCGAGGTGAACCACTTGTGCCCGAGGAGCCGGTAGGTGCCGTCCGGCTCCGGGCGGGCGGTGGTGGCGTTGGCGCGTACGTCCGAGCCGCCCTGCTTCTCCGTCATCGACATGCCGGCCAGCAGCCCCCGCTTGCCCAGCGGCGCGCGCAGCCCGAAGTCGTACGTCGTGGCGGTGAGCAGCGGCTCGTACCGTGCGGCCAGCTCCGGGTCGTGCCGCAACGCCGGCACCGCCGCGTACGTCATGGAGACGGGGCAGCCGTGCCCGGCGTCGGGGCGCCAGGTGTAGAACTTGGCGGCCCGGGCCACGTGTGCGCCGGGCCGGTCGTCCGCCCACGGCGCGGCGTGCAGCCCGTGCGTGACCGCGGTGCGCATCAGCTCGTGCCAGGCCGGGTGGAACTCCACCTCGTCGATCCGGTGGCCGTAGCGGTCGTGGGTGCGCAGGACCGGTGGGTGTTCGTTCGCCAGCCGCCCGTACTCGATCGCCTGCTCGGCGCCGCCGATCCGGCCGAGATCGTGCAGCTCCGCGGTGGCCCACCCGGCACCCTCCCGGGCGAGCCCGTCGAGCAGCGCCGGGTCGTCCGCCGCGTCGTAGCCGGCCAGCGGGGGGACCTGGTTGAGGACCTCGTGCGTCGTCACGGCGATACTCCAATCGCACGGTGGATGAACGTGATCAGGCTGGGGATGGTGCTCGGGCCGGCGACCCCGGCGGCCAGCGGGCCGACCATCGCTTCGGCCAGGGCGCCGACGAGCGCGGTCGCGGTCAGCTCCGGGTCCTGCGGGGGCAGCTCACCGCTGGCCACGCCGGCCGCGACGTAGCCGGCGATCAGTTCGGCGTACGCCCGGCGGAAGACGAGCCGTTCGGCGTCGACCGCCGGGTCGACCGGCTCGACGAGCAGGGCGTACGCCAGCCGCGGGGACTGCAGCGCGCGGCCGGAGAACGTCTCGATGACGGCGGAGACCTGCGCGGCGACCGTGGACTCCAGTGCTGCCGCGCGCGCGACCGCGTCCACCTCCCGCTGGGAGGCGGTGCGGAACACCTCGGCGAAGAGGTCGGCCTTGGTGGGGAAGTGGCGGTAGACGCTGCCGGTCGCCATGCCGGCCCGCTCGGCGACGGCGGCGACCGAACAGCCGGCGTACCCGTGCCCGGCCATGATCTCCAGGGCGGCGACGATGATCCGGTCCCGGGACGCGCTCAGCCGAGCTTTCACACGGTCGGTGCTCCGGTAGACCACGCAAGAATTGAACCATCATTCAAACCTTGGTCACAAGGTGGCGGCGGGCGCGGGCGCGCGGCGCTGACGTTGGTGCCACCGTGGTGGTCACGATCGGCGTCAGCCGGCGGCGACGCACCGCTCAGGTGAGGGTGGCCACCGCGTACGCGGCCGCCTCGGCGATGACGGCCTGGTCGTACCCGGCGTCCCGGGTGGCCTTGCTGGACATGATCGAAACGACCAGTGGCGCGGCGCCCGGGGGCCACACGACGGCGATGTCGTTGACCGTGCCGTAGTCGCCGGTCCCGGTCTTGTCGGCCACGGTCCAACCCTTCGGTACGCCAGCCCGGACGCGTCGGGCGCCGGCGCCGGTGGCGTTGCGTTCCAGCAGGTCCCGGAGAAAGGCGCGCTTGTCGGCCGCCAGCGCGTCACCCAGGACGATCCGCTGGTAGTCGGTGCCGATCGCCCGGGGAGACGTGGTGTCGCGCGGGTCTCCCGGGACGGCCGACACGATCTTGGGCTCGAACCGGTCCATCCGCGTGACCGTGTCGCCGAGGCCACGCGCGTACGCCGTCAGTCGAGCCGGCCCGCCGAGGTCGCGGAGCAGGAGGTTGCCGGCCGTGCCGTCGCTGTAGCGGACGGCGGCGTCACAGAGTTGCCGGATCGTCATCCCGGTGGCGACGTGCTTCCTGGTGATGACGGCGCTCTTCATGAGGTCGCCTTCGGTGTACCTGACGACCGTGTCGAGATGCGACAGCGGGTTGTGCGCCAACACCGCTGCTGCCGCCAGTCCCTTGAACGTCGAGCAGAACGCGAACCGTTCGTCCGCCCGGTGGGCGACGGTGACGCCGGTGCCGGTGGCCAGGGCATACACCCCCAGGCGTACGTCGAACTTCCGTTCCAGCTCGACCAGGCGTTCGTGACGGACCTCCGCCGCGGCGGTGGGGGCGGCGGGCGTGGCGGACGAGGGGCCGGAGGGCGCGGCAGCGGAGGAGGAGGCAGCGGGCGGCTCTCCGTCCGCGCATCCGGCCAGTGGCGAGAGCGCCACCATGCCCAACAGGGCGCGGCGGGTGACGGTCGGTCGCGATGGCACGGCACGGATCATCGACGCTCCGTTAGCGGGACGCGCGGGCCCGAGCCGACCCTCGGACTCCCCGCGGCCGGCCTGGCACGACCCGCACATCAGATGGCCCGGACCACGCTGACATCCACGGCGGCACCGGCGGCCACCCGCCCACGGCGGCGGCCCGGACAGCTTCGCAAGATCTTCCACAGTGGGGTACACGCGTGGTCTCCCGGCAGCGGTTGCAACGCCGTCGCCGCGACGTGGTGCCGGGCCCCAGCGACGGCCGGGAGCGGAGGCGTTACGCCCGGCAGGGGAGCGTCACCCGGTGACACCGGGCAGGATGGGCACGTGGACATCGAGCCGGTCGAGTGCGCGCCCGAGCAGGCGTTCCCGCGTGCGATCCTGCGGCAGCGCTGGGAGGACCTCACCTTCCTGCACTGGGCCGTGGCTCCGGAACTCGTCGCGCCGCTGCTGCCCACCGGGACGCGTCCGGACACCCTCGACGGGCTCAGCTATGTCGGCCTGATCGGCTTCCGCATGGTGGGGCTGGGCCTCGGCTGCGGGCCGGGGGTGCCGTACCTCGGCAGCTTCTGGGAGACCAACGTCCGGCTCTACTCGGTCGACGGCACCGGCCGGCGGGCGGTGGTGTTCCGCTCGCTCGACGCGTCCCGGCTGCTCATGGTGCTGGCTGCCCGGGCGACCCTGCGGCTGCCGTACATGTGGTCGGCGATGCGGCTGGACCGGGAAGGCGACCGCCGCACCTACCGGTGCCGGCGTCGCTGGCCCGGCCCGCGCGGCGCGGCGAGCCGGATGGTGGTCCGGGTGGGCGGGGCGATCGCCGAGCCGACCCCGCTGGAGCACTTCGTCACCGCCCGATGGGGGTTGCACACCCGGGCGTACGGTCGCACGCGGCACCTGCCGAACTGGCATCCCCGCTGGCCGCTGCACCGCGCCGAGCTGCTGCACCTGGACGACGAACTGGTCACCGCCGCCGGGCTGCCGGCGCCGACCGGACCGCCGGCCAGCGCTCTGTATTCCCCCGGCGTGCCGGTCCGGTTCGGCCCACCGGTCACCCTGTGCCCGTCTCGCTGATCACCGGCCCGAATCTCCGTCGGTGGCGCACACCATCAACCGGGTGGCCAACGGCACCGCCGACCCGAACACCCGGCGGGCGTGCGTCGTGCGCCGTCCGTCCGGCGCTAGGGTCGGGCCCTATGCGGACGAAGCAGGAGCTGAGCGAGGCCATCCGGCGGGAGCGGCGGGCGGCGCTCGTCGTCAACGCCCACTCCCGGCGGGGCCGCCAGCTCTACGAGGAGACCCGGTCGCGGCTGGTCGCGGCCGGCTTCACCCTGCTCGGCACGTACCCGGTCGACCGGCCCGCCGAGCTCGAGCAGAGCCTCGCCGCCGCCGCCGACCTCGGGCCGGACCTCCTGGTCGCCGGCGGTGGCGACGGCACGATCGGCACCGCGGCGCGGCTGCTCGCCCACCGCGACATCGCGCTCGGCCTGCTGCCGCTGGGCACCACCAACAACTTCGCGCGTACGGTGGGCATCCCGCTCGACCTCGACGCGGCGGTCGCGGTCCTCACCGACGGCAAGGTGATCGACGTCGACCTCGGACTCGTGGGCAGCATGCGGTTCACCAACCACATCGGCATCGGCCTCTCCGCCGACGTGATGCTCAGGACGCCGCCCCGGCTCAAGCGGGTCATCGGCCGGATCGCGTACCCGATGACCGCCCTGGCGCTGCTGACCCGGCACCGGCCGTTGCGCGCCGCCGTGCGCGCCGAGGGGCGGCGGCACGAGTTCCTCACCCACCAGCTGTACGTCGCGAACGGCGGCTTCCACGCGGGGCGGCCCATCACCGCGGACGCGGACGCCGACGACCGGCTGTTGGTCGCGTACCCGGTGGGTGGCCCGACCCGCCGCGGACTGCTGCGGGACACGGCGCGCAACGCGGCCACCGGCCATCGCCGCACCCTCGTCGACGAGCCGTTCCTCGCCGTACGCGAACTCTGGCTGGAGACCGACCGGCCGGCGCCCGTGGAGGTGGACGGGGAGCCGTACGGCGAGACCCCGATCCGGATCGGCCTGGACCCCAACGCGCTGCGCGTCATGGCCGCCGCCGACAGTCCGGACCGCTAGGGCGGGGCCGGGGGCCCTTCCCGGCCTTACCTCACCTCGCGCCGGGCGGCAGGTGATGGACCACGATGCGGGCTGCCCAAGTCAGGCAGGCATCAGGAACCGCTGACCCGAGGCTGCTGGTGGTCGGTCAGCCGGAACCCGACGCCGCGTACCGCGTCGATGGTCACGCCGGTGCCGAGCCCGGCGAGCTTGCGTCGCAGCCGCTTGACCAGCGACTGTACGTCGGCCCTGCGCTGCAGCCCCTCGTCACGCCAGACCGTCCGGTGCAACTCGGCGTAGCTCCACACCCGGATCGGCTCGGTGGTCAGGCTGATCAGCAGGTCGTGCTCAAGTCGCGTCAGGCCGACCTCGCGATCCCGGCAGCGAGCGGTGGACCGGGCCGAGTCGATCAGCAGTGTGCCGTCGGCGGCCTCGGGCGTGGCGGCAGGGGCCGGCCCGGACGACGTCGGGGGGAGCCGCTGCGGGGCCGCGATCAGCCTGCGCAGCTCGTCGAGATCGGAGACCAGCAGCAGCGGCGCGACGCCCTCGAGGCGCTCCGCGAGTCGGATCCGCTCGGCCGGCGACGGTGTCACCGCGATCACCAGCGGAAATTGTTCCTCGGCCGGATCGCGCCCGTCCGGCACCGTGCTTTCGTCGTGTGCCCCCACAGCACCCACCCCGAAACGATGGGCAAGTTTCTGCCCAGCTTCGTCATGATCGTGACAAAAATTGGCAAACTTCCCGACGGTTGGCCCAACTGTTAGTGACAGATTGCTTACGGCAAGTTCTTGATCGTCCTTTCATGTCGATCATAGTGTCCAGACGGGCAGCCGGCGTGACCCGCGCGGTTGCCTGGGGGCCATGGAAGGGTGCGTTCCGCTTCGTCCACTCGGGGAGACGCGTGCCCTGCACCCTCCACCGTGGCTCGTTCCACTCTGGGTCGTTCTGGAGGAGGCGCCACCTATGTTCAGACGTCCATCCACGAGACGCACAGCCAGATCCCTGGTGAGTGCCGGCGCGGCCTTGGTCCTCGCCGCGACAGGCCTGGCCGCATTCGGTTCAGGCGCACAGGCCGCGCTGACCGGGACAGGAGCAGCCTCCGCAGACGGCAAGATCCGGCCGGAGCTCAGCAAGCAGCTCCAGGGCAAGACCGAAGGGGATTTCTGGATCCGCTTCAAGGACAGGGCGGACCTGAACCAGGCCGCAGCGATCAAGGACTGGGACAAGCGCGGCGCCGCGGTCGTGGCGGCGTTGAAGAAGACCGCCGCCGAGAGCCAGACCAAGATCCGTGCCGAGCTCGACGGCGCGGGCGCGAAGTACGAGACCTTCTGGGCGACCAACGCGATCAAGGTCAGCGGCGGCTCGCTGGCGATGGCGCAGAGCATCGCCTCCCACGCGGAGGTCGAGGGCCTGTACGCCCCGGTCGCCTACCAGGTGCCCGAGGTCACCAAGGGCACCGACGAGAAGACCGTCAACGCCCTCGAGTGGGGCATCGCCAACATCAACGCCGACGACGTCTGGTCCCAGTACGGCGTCAAGGGCGCCGGCATCACGGTGGCGAACATCGACACGGGGGTCCAGTTCGACCACCCGGCGCTGGTGAACTCCTACCGCGGCAACAACGGCGACGGCACGTTCAACCACAACTACAACTGGTACAACGCCGCCGGGACCTGCGCCGCGGCGCCCTGCGACAGCAACGGCCACGGGACCCACACCATGGGCACGATGGCCGGCTCCGCGGGCGCGAACCAGATCGGTGTGGCACCCGAGGTCAAGTGGATCGCCGCGAACGGCTGCTGCCCCAGCGACGCCGCGCTGGTCAACTCCGGCCAGTGGATGCTCGAGCCGACCGACCTCAACGGCCAGAACCCGGACGTCAGCAAGCGGCCGAACATCATCAACAACTCGTGGGGGACCACGAGCCCCTCCAACGAACCGTTCATGGAGGACGTGACGCTGGCCTGGACCGCGTCGGGCATCTTCGGTGTCTGGTCCAACGGCAACAACGGCTCGGCGTGCCAGACCAGCGGCTCCCCGGGCAGCCTGGTCAGCAACTACTCGGCCGGCGCCTACGACATCAACAACAACATCGCCGGTTTCTCGTCGCGTGGCGTCGGCCAGAACGGCGAGATCAAGCCCAACATCGCGGCGCCCGGCGTGAACGTCCGGTCGAGCGTTCCGGGCAGCAGCTACGCCAGCTTCAACGGCACCTCGATGGCCGCCCCGCACCTCGCGGGCGCGATCGCGCTGTTGTGGTCCGCGGCACCGGCGTTGGTCGGCGAGGTCAACCCGACCCGCGCGCTGCTGGACAACGCGGCGGTCGACAAGGCCGACACCCAGTGCGGTGGCACCACCGACGACAACAACGTGTACGGCGAGGGCCGGCTGGACGCGCTCGCGCTGCTCAACGCGGCCCCGATCGGCGACACCGGCACCCTGGCCGGCACGGTCACGGACGCGACCACCGGCGCCCCGATCGCGGGCGCCACGGTGACCCTGACGGGCGCGGCGGACCGCGAGCTGACCACCGCTGCCAACGGGACGTACTCGTCGCTGCTCCCGGCCGGTGACTACCAGGTCGCCGTGACGGCGTTCGGCTACGAGGGCAAGACGACGCCGGCGACGGTCAACAAGGACGCGACCACGACGATCAACGTCGCGTTGACGGCGGTTCCCAGCGTCACCGTCAGCGGCTCGGTCACCGACGGCTCCGGGCACGGCTGGCCGCTCTACGCCAAGGTGACCGTCGAGGGTCCGTCGGGTGTGTCCGACTACACCACGCCCGTCAACGGCCACTACAGCATCCAGCTTCCGGCCTCGGCCACCTACCGGCTGAAGGTCGAGGCGCAGTACCCGGGCTACCAGACCGTCACCAAGGAGGTCGTGGTCGGCGGCGGCAACGTCACCGCCAACATCGCGGTTCCGGTGAACACCAACACCTGCACCACGGCGCCCGGCTACCGGTTCGGCTCCGACGGCGTGTACGAGACGTTCGACGGCACCGGCGTGCCGGCCGGCTGGTCCGTGGTGGACCACGCGAACACCGGTCAGGTCTGGAAGTTCACCGACGAGGGCGGCCGTCGCAACCTGACCGGCGGCACCGGCAACTTCGCGATCGTCGACAGCGACGAGTACGGCTCCGGTGGGCGGCAGGACACGTCCCTCGTCAGCCCGGTCGTCAATCTGACCGACGTCGCGGCCCCGGTGATCCGGTTCAACCAGGACTACAACTGGCTGGGCAGCGACCGCGCCGACGTCGACCTCAGCATCGACGGTGGCACCACGTGGACGAACGTGCTCCGGCAGGCGGCGGACGTCCGTGGGCCGCGGGTGACCGAGATCCCGATCCCGCAGGCCGCCGGCCAGGCGCAGACCCGGGTCCGGTTCCACTACTACGACGCCTCGTACGAGTGGTGGTGGGAGGTCGACAACGTCCTGATCGGCAGCCAGGTCGTCTGCCAGCCGACCAACGGTGGCCTGGTGCTCGGCCACGTCCGTGACAAGAACACCGACGGCTACGTCAACGGTGCCACCGTCACCAGCGACGACCGGCCGGCGGAGAAGGCCACCACCGTGGCGACCCCGGACGACGCCGGGCTGGCCGACGGCTTCTACTGGCTGTTCTCCTCGCTGACGGGCAACCACAAGTTCACCGCGAAGGCCGGCAACTACGTCAGCCAGAGCAAGCAGGTCGACGTCCAGGCGGACGCGGCGACTGCGGCGGACTTCCAGCTGGCGGCCGGCCGCCTGTCGGTCCAGCCGGCTGCGGTGAGCGGAACGATCCGAATGCCCACCGGCAAGGTCAGCAAGCCGTTCACGGTGACCAACACCGGCGGGGCCCCGGTCGACGTGGAGTTCAGCGAGCGTGACGGCGGGTTCACCCTCCTGCGCGCCGACGGCTCCCGGGTGAGCAAGCAGCAGGTGCTCGGCTCCACCGGCGCGCCGGAGCAGCGGCTCACCACCCCGACGTCGTTCGCCGCGGCGGCGACCGGCAAGTCGGCGACGGCGGCGTCCGCCGCGGTCGGCCCGCAGGCCGCGCCCTGGACCGACATCGCCGACTACCCGGCGAACGTGATGGACAACCGGGTGGTGAACCTGGACGGCAAGGTGTACTCGATTGCCGGCACCAACGGGTCGGCGTCCACGACGAAGAACTTCGTCTACGACCCGATCGCGCAGACCTGGACGCCGATCGCCGACCTTCCCGGCGCCCGTAACGCCATGACCGTGGGCGTCGTGGACGGGAAGATCATCGCGACCGGCGGTTGGGCGGCGTCCGGCCCGGACGGCACCACCTGGTCGTACGACCCGGCGGCCAACACCTGGACGGAGAAGGCCGACAACCCCGCGCCACGCTCCGCAGCCGGGCAGGCGGTCGTCGGCGGCAAGCTGTACGCCGTCGGTGGCTGCACCAGCTCGGCCTGCACCCCGATGTCGAACGACGTGGTCCGGTACGACCCGGGCAGCGACAGCTGGGAGACGCTGCCCGACTACCCGAAGTCGGTGGCCTTCGCCTCCTGCGGCGGGATCGACGGCGTCGTCTACTGCACCGGTGGAAACGACGGCTCCGCCGTGCTGAAGTCCAGCTACGCCTTCGATCCGGGGGCCAACACCTGGACCGCGATCGCCGACGCGCCGGTCGACAGCTGGGCCAGCTCGTTCGCTGTCGCCAGCGGCAAGCTCCTGGTCGTCGGCGGTGTGCAGGGCGGGGCGATCACGAACGCCGGCTTCGCCTACGACCCGGCCACCGACTCGTGGTCCACCCTGCCGAACGCCAACACGCCGCGGTACCGCGGTGCCGCGGCATGCGGCTTCTACAAGGTTGGCGGCTCCTCCGGCAGCTTCAACGCCACGCCCGACAGCGAGGCGCTGCCCGGCTTCGAGGAGTGCGCCGAGGGCGGCGCCGACGTCAGCTGGATGACGATCGACAAGACGGCGGTCACGCTGGCGCCGGGCGAGCAGGTCACGGTCACCGTCGGGATGACGGCGAACGTCGACCAGCCGGGCACCTACTCGGGTTCGGTCGCCATCAAGGAGAACACCCCGTACACGGTCGACCCGGTGGCGGTGACCATGAACGCGCAGCAGCCGAAGACCTGGGGCAAGCTGATGGGTACGGTCACCGGGACGAGCTGCCAGGGTGCCAGCTCGCCGCTTGCCGGTGCCGTCGTCCAGGTCGACTCGTGGGCGCAGTCGTGGACCTTCGCCACCGACGCCCAGGGCAAGTACGCCTACTGGATGGACCGTCGGAACAACCCGCTGACGTTGATCGTCGCCAAGGACGGCTGGAAGCCCCAGACCCGTCAGACGACGATCAACGCCGTCACCCCGACGGTGGAGGACTTCGCACTGTCCCCCACCCGTTGTTGACAGCTGACCGCTAGCTGACAGTCCGGCCCGCCTGGTCATCGACCAGGCGGGCCGGATCAGTTTCGAGGGCGGCGAGCGGTGCGCGTCCGAAGACCCAGGAGCGCGCGTCCGAGGCCTGCGACCGATGTGTGGCGCCGCCCGGCAGCGCCTTGGGCTCGCTCGGCGGCGGCGGATCGTGGTCAGGCCGGGGCGAGGCGGAAGCCGACCCCGCGGACGGCGTGGATCGTCGCCGAGGCGTTCAGCCCGGCCAGCTTGCGCCGCACCCTCCGCACGACCGAATGCATGTCGGAGCCGCGGCCGAGGTGCTCGTTGCCCCAGACCTCGAGGTGCAGCCGCTCGTACGTCCAGACCTGCCCGGGCGCGCCCACCAGGCACAGCAGGAGATCGTGCTCCAGGCGGGTCAGCTCGATCTCGCGGTCCCGCCAGCGCAGCACCCGTCGGTCGGAATCGACGCTGAGGTCGGGTGGTGGCGCAGTGGTGCCGCCGGTGGTCGCGGTGACCACGGTCCGGACGGCTGGGAACCCTGCCCCGGACGGCGGGGTCTCCACCACGTCGAGGAACTCCCGTGCCTGGTCGACGCTCGAGACGATCAGAAACGCCTCCGTCCCACCGAGCAGTCGCGCGAGCTGCCGGCGTTCGGCCGGCGAGGAAGCGATTCCGATGACCAAGGACACGGCCGGGATCCCCCTCATGCCCCACCCCTTCCGGCTCCCCACCCGTTCCGGGACATTTACTATACGACGCCAATCAATCGGTTAGTGACCCTGGCAGGGTGTCATCCCGCTTCGGTCAAAGGTGGTTACGTTTTGGCATCAATAAATGGGTGATTTCACGGCGCGAACGGAAGCAGCGAGACCTTTCGTGGTGCGTTGACCGATCTTTCGGACATGGGCGCTCCGGCCGGCGACCGGGTGAGGGCGCCCGCGACACCTGCGTACGGGCTGCCGTGGCGAGCCCACCGGTCGTTGCGGGACGCGCGCGGACGGCTCGGGCGTCGCGGCAGCCGACCTCCCGTATGCGGCGTGGTCGTTGTCCGCCTCAGCCGACACCCTGCTGAAACACACGTGTGCCAATTACGGTCACGGGCCGACGGTATTTCGGCGCAGGCCCGTGTCGCGTCGCCCGCACATTGGCGGTGTCCTGAATTGCTTGACGGACAATTCCGGTATCGCAATGACACTGCCCCGCCTGGCATGCGTGGGCGGGCAGGACGGCCGTGCCAGGGCTCGAACGGGCCTCCGGGCCGCCCCGCCAGGCGGGTGGCGGTGCCGCCGGGGTCAGCCGCCGCGCCTCCCGGCCGCCTGCCCGGCTATGGCCGCGCGGGGTCGCGGCCGTCCTGCGGGCCGGCGTCGGCGTGCCGGGCGGCGGCGAGGAAGGCGTTGTACCGGGCGAGGTCGTCCTCCTCGCCGGTGGCCTCGGCCCGGTCGGCCGCCCGGTCGAGGCGGCCCTGCTCGCGCCGGTCGGCGCGGATCCACTGACGCACCAGCACGATCATGACGAACGCGGCCGGTATCTCCCCGAAGGCCCAGGCGATCCCCGCGCCCAGCTTCTGGTCGTCGAGCAGGGAGGACGCCCACGCGGGGTGGACGGCGGAGTACCAGTCCGGAGCGATGAGGGTGGTGCTCTGCATCAGAACGAGGCCGAAGAAGCCGTGGGCCATCATCGCGGCCAGGTGGAGGATCACCAGCAGGGGAGGGGCGAGCCTCGGCCGGCCGGGGTCGATCCCGATGAGCACCCAGAACAGCAGGTACCCGGCGGCCACGTAGTGGATGAGCATGGCCAGGTGGCCGACGTGGGACCGCATCAGCATGCCCAGCAGGTCGCTGAAGTACAGGCCGAAGAGGCTGCCGGCGTAGATGCCCAACGCGACCACGGGATGGGTGAGCAGCTTCGCCGGCCGGCTGTGCAGCGCCATCAGCAGCCACTCCCGGGCGCCGCGGACCTGCGGGTCCGTGGGCCGGCGCAGGGCGCGGAGGGCGAGGGTGACCGGGGCGCCGCCGACGAGCAGGATCGGCACCAGCATCGACAGCACCATGTGCTGCACCATGTGGGCGCTGAACAGCACGTACGCGTAGCGGGCCACGCCCAGGTCGGTGATCGCGGCCAGCAGCAGCATGCCGGCCAACCAGCTCACGGTGCGGGTGACCGGCCAGCGGTGCCCGGCCCGGTGCAGCCGCCACACGCCGGCCAGGTAGCCGCCGACCCCGGCGACGGTGAGGGTCAGGAAGAACATGTCCGGCAGCGGCTGGCCCACCAGGAGTGCCGGGGTCGGCGCGGCGGGCATCGGAAAGCCGAGCAGTTCGGTGATCGGATCGGCGTCGAGCGGGTCCCCGGACACCGGTGCGGGGCTGCGGGACAACGCCACCGACAGCCCGACGGTGGCAGCGAACACGACCAGTTCGCCGGCGGCCAGCCGACCGAACGCGCCCGGGCGGCCCGCGCGCAGGGCCGGCAGGGCCCGTGACCGGTGCAGGGCGCCGAGCACACCCAGGATCGCCAGCGCGGCGAGCTTGCCGAGGACCAACCAGCCGTAGCGGGACTGCCACAGCTCCGCCACGGAGCCGAGGCGCACGGCGGCGTTGGCCACCCCGCTCACCGCGACGGCCGCGAAGCAGCCCAGGGCGAGGCGGCTGTACCGGCCGGCGGTGTCGGCGAGCTGCCGGCTGCGACGGATCATCAGCAGCGCCGCCAGCCCGCCGACCCACAGCGCGGCGGCCAGCACGTGCAGTGCGAGGCTGGTCACCGCGACCTGGTGGTTGCCCGCCCCGGCGGCGTGTCCGGTGAACGCCGGCGGCAGCACCGCGACCAGGGCGACCAGCGCCACCGCGGCGGCGAGCCCGCGCGACACCCCCGCCCGGGCCAGCACCGCCGCCGTCAGGGCGAGCCCCGCCTGCAGCAGCAACGCCTGGCCCTGGGAGATCGAGGAGGCGAAGCTGACCACGGTGGCGAGGCTGAGCCCGTCCACGGGGACGCCGAGCAGGTCCGAGACCGTCAGCACGATCAGTGTGCACGCGGCCACGGCCCAGCCCGCGGCCGCCGCGCCGGCGCGGCGCAGCAGCAGCCAGCCGTGCGGGGACACGCTCGGACCGTCGCCGGGCAGCAGGAACGCGGCCGTCACCACCATCCCCACCGTCAGGGTGGCGAGGCCGTCGGCGAGCAGCCGGACCACGGGCAGCGCCCACGCCGTGACCGGCCCGGGATCGGGCAGACCGGGGATCGCGGCGGTGAGCGCACCGCCGGCACGCAGGCCGAGCAGGAGTACGGCCACCGCCGACGCCACGGCCGCCACCGGCACGAGCCACCCGCCGCGACCGCTGGCCGCCGGCCGTACCCCGCGGGCGGTCGCCCCCGGGGTGGGGCCGGCAGCCGCCGCCGCGCGCCCGGCGTCCGGGACGGGGGCCGGGTGGGCCGGGTGGGAGATGGTGTCTGACACGTCGGTTCCCTTGCTGGTGGTGAGGGCGGTGGTCGCCCGGTGGGGCTGCCCGGTGGGGCCGCCGATGGGCGTCGACCTTCCGGTCGGCTGGGCGTGCGTCAGGCGCCGGCGCGGCGACGACGCCACACCATGGCGGCGCCGCCGATGACGGCGGCCAGGACCCCGGCGGCCACCACCAGCATCGCGGTGCCCGGCCCCTCGCCGGAGTCGCTCGCGGAGGCGGCGGGGCCGGCCGACGGGGTGGACGGGCCGGCGGCCGGCGGGGCGCTGCTCGCTGCGGTCGCCTGCGGGCTGGCGGTCGCGGAGGGGTCCGCGACGGTGAACCGGTACGAGCCCTGCACGGGGTGCCCGTCGGCGGAGACGACCCGGTAGGCGACGGTGTAGGTGCCGTTGGCCAGCGGTCGGTCGATCGTCACCGTCCCCGTCGTTCCGCTGACGACGGGCTCGCCGGTGGCGACCTTCGCCTGGGCGGCGTCGGTCAGCGCGATGGTGGTGAAGGCCGGATCGAGCTTCTGCATGAACGTCAGCCTGACCTGGGTCGGCGCCGTGGTCAGCCGGGCCTCCTTGGCGGGGCTGGCGGACTGCAGCGTGTTGTGCGCGGCGGCGGGGGCGGCCGGCACGAGCAGCAGCGCGGCGGCGGCCAGCGCGGCGGTGACGAGACCGGCTGCGGTCGGGCGGCGGAATCGGGTGGGCATCTGGTGCTTCTCCTGGTGGGGTGGTGGTCAGCCGAGCAGTTGTTGGCCGATCCAGCCGCCGTCGGGGCAGCCGGGCGGGACGGCGAAGACGGCGGAGCCGATCGGGGTGGTCCACTCGTTGAGCAGGTCCCGTTCGGCGAGGCGCCGTTGGATGGGGAGGAACTGGCGGGCGATGTCGGCCTGGTAGGAGGCGAAGATCAATCCGCTGTCGGCGGTGCCGTCGGCGGCGGGTACCCCGTCGTAGTTGTAGGGGCGACGGAGGATCTTCAGCCGGTCCTCGCCGACGTGGGCGCGGGTCAGGTGGGAGAAGTCGGGGATGACGGCGAGCCCGTCGGGGCCGGTGGCGGCGAAGTCGGGCACGTCGTGTTCGGCGGCGCCGGTCAACGGGGCGCCGGTGTCGAGGCGGCGGCCGACGGCGAGTTCCCGGTCGGCGCGGCCGAGCAGGTCCCAGGTCTCCAGGTTCATGCTGATCCGGCGGACGACCAGGGTGCTGCTGTCGCGTAGCCACGCCGGCCCGTCGGGCACCCACACTGCGGTCTCCAGCGGCCCACCCGGCCCCGGGTTGGCGGTGCCGTCGAGTTGGCCGAAGAGGTTGCGCTGGGTACGCCCGCCGGGTTCGACGCCGGCGCCGCGTCGGAAGCCCTGCTGCACCCATCGGACGGCGGCGAACGGCCGGCTGTCCTTGACCAGGACCCGTTGGGCGTGGGCGACGGTGACCGGGTCGTCGGCGCAGATCTGCAGCAGCAGGTCCCCGCCCGACCAGCGGGGCTGGAGCCGGTCGACGCGGAACGAGGGCAGGGCGGCCACCGACGCCGGCCGCCGGTCCGCCAGGCCGGCGGCGGCGTAGAGGCCGGGGCCGAAGCCGAAGGTGACGGTCAGCCGGGCGGGCAGCAGCCCGAGTTCCGGCTCGGTGTCGGCCAGCGCGGGCCGCCCCTGGGTGAGGCGGGCCGCGTCGTCGGTGAGCAGCCGCAGCATCCGGCCCAGCGCTGCCCGGTCGGTGCCGGGCCTCAGGGTGAACGCCACGAACGACGCGTGTGCCTGCGGCTCGGTGGCTACCCCGGCCTGCCGGGGCCCGTGGAACGGCTCGACCGCCGCACCGACCTCGGCCACGGGCAGCGCCTCGACGGGCCGTTTCGCCGGGTCGGAACGGGTGGCGGCGACGGCGGCGGCGCCGGCCAGGGTGCCCCCGGCGGCCAGGGCGCCGCCGGTGAGCAGGCCGCGCCTGCTCACCGGGCGGGCGGTGGGCACTCCGGTCACGACGCCGGGCCGGCGGTCGTCGCGGGCTTGCCGCTCGTGCCCGGCGCGGGTTCGCCGTGGCCGGGGGCATAGCTCTCCTGCGCACCGGTGAACGGCTTGGCCACGGCGGTGAACGTCTGGGTCCGGCCGTCGGCGAAGGTCAGCGTGAAGCTCACCTGGTCGCCGGCCCGCACCGGCCGTTTGAGGTCCATCAGCATCAGGTGGTCGCCACCGGGCTCCAGCACGTGCGTGGTCCCGGCCTTGACCACGATGCCGCCCTGCTTGGCCCGCATGACCATCTGGCCGTCCCGCATGGCCATCTCGTGCAGTTCCATCGGCGACACGTCGGTGGCGGCGCCGGTGATCGTGACGTCGGTGTCGCCGTCGTTGACCAGGCTGCCGAACGCCGCGGTCATTCCCGTGTCGGCTGCCTTGACCCACGGGTCGCGGACGCCGAGCACACCCGCCGCGCTCGCCGTGGCCGACGGTGACGGGCTGGGCGCGGCGGCCGACGAGCCGTCGGACGAGCCGCAGCCGACCGTCCCGCCGAGCAGGAGGGCGACGCAGGCGAGGAGTGCGGCCGGGCGGCGACGCGAGCCGGCGAGCATGGTGCGGGGCATCGGGCAGGTCCCTTCGATCGGTGACGCGACGTCCGGTTGGTCGGTCGGGTGGCCGGGAAAGTTCCGGCCCAAAACCGATCTGTGTCCGAAATTGATCAGGCGGCCCGCCGGTCGGGGATACGCGCGGAACCGGGGTGGGGCGGCAGCAGCCGTAGCCCCGGCGATTCGGGCTGCTCCTCGACGGGCAGGTGCCAACGAGGCTCGTCGGTGCGGTTGCGCCGCACCGGACCGTCGGGGCGCAGACCAGGACGGGACAGCACGACGACGAGCGCGTAACCCACGAGCAGGAAACCGTGGCTGACCAGCCGGGTGGTGTCCACCCGCCCCGTCGCCAGGTCGTTGACCGAAAGCAGCACCAGCGTGCCGACGAACGCGCTCAACATCGGCACCAGCCCCGTCGGGGGAGTGCGCCGGGCCGCGACGAAGAGGAACCCGGCACCGACCGCGACGTTCCAGGCCGCCGACTCGTGCCACAGATGCCCCGCCGCCAGCCCGTCGGCTGCCAGATGCACGTGTGGGCCGGCGACGCCCCGCCCGATCTGCGCCAGGCCCAAAACCAGCTGCAGCGCCCCGATCAGCCCCAGCACCGCCCGCAGGCTGACCACGGCCCGCCCCCGCAAACTGAGCACGGCCCGCCCCCGCCGCCGGCGCGGTGGCACCTCGGGCAGCGTGTCGAGGACGACGTCCGTGAAGTCGTCACCGGCGACCATGACCGACAGCCGCGCCCGCCGGGTCACCGCCGCGGCCTGGTCGAACCACGTCCGGCAGCCGCCGCACCCGGCCAGGTGCGCCTCAGCCGCCGTCCGCTCGGCAGGGGACTCCTCCCCGTCCAGCTGCGCCGACAGCACCTCACGCCACTGCTCACACCCCATGCACAGGTAGTCGCTCCGATGCCGCCGCCGGTTCCCGACGATTTTCGCCGGCCGCCGCTGCGGCCCTGCTCAACCGGGGTGCGGCCCGCTCAGCCGGCCGCGTTCTCGCCCGGCCGCGAGGCCGCCGCCCGGCCGCCGCCGCCCACGGCGGCCACGAGGTCCTCTCGGGCCCGGGCCACCCGGGAGCGGATCGTGCCGACGGGGCAACCGCAGACCTCCGCCGCCTCGGCGTAGGACAGGCCGAGCACCTGGGTGGCCACGAACGCCTCGCGCCGGTCCGCCGGCAGCGCCGTGATCAGCTGCTCCAGCACCACCTGCCGGTCGAACGCGCTCCGCGACGCGTCAGCGGTGTCATGCCCGTCGGTCAGTGGCACGGTCCGCGGACGGGACGTGGCGGTCCGGATGTGGTCGACGGCGACCCTGCGGGCGATCGCGAGCAGCCACGTCCGCGCCGACGACCGGCCGGCGAACGATCGCAACGACCGCACGGCTCGCAGGAAGGTCTCCTGCGCGAGGTCGTCCGCCTCCGCGGGGGAGACCAGCGCGGCGAGAAAGCGTCGGACCTGCTGCTGCGTCGCCCGGACGAACCGGGCGGCGGCGTCCCGGTCACCGCGGCCGGCGGCCAGCGCCCACGCGGTGATCTCCGCGTCGTCGGCCATCCGGCACCTCCCGTCAGCCCACCGGGAGGCGGACACCCCACGGCGGTCACGACAAGTCGTAGTAGTAACCGGACGCTACCGTATCGCGGGCGACGCGACGTATCTCTCCCTGCGGTAGTTCGCCAGACCGGATCAACCGGGCCGAGCGGCCCTCGGCGGGACACCGCCGGGCGGGGCGGGGGCGCGTCGGATCGGCGGCCCGTCGCCCCGGGGCGACGCCGGGGATGCTCCGGCGGATCGGGAGACCCGCCGGAGCATCCACAGGTCTCAGGCCGTGGTGAGCGCCTTGTGCAGGCGCCGGGCCTCGGTGACCAGACGGGACGAGCCGCCCTGGCCGGCGACCTCGCCCAGGCCGGGCACCTCGATCCGGACACCGGTCGCGGTGGCCGTCTCCGTCGCCAGGGTCAGCAGGTCGGGCAGGCCGCGCGGCGGCCTGGGCGCGGCGAGTACCGCCGGCAACGCGGCGGCGACCAGCCGCCACACGGTCAGCGGCGCCCCGGCCAGGGCGGCGTCCCGCAGCGGCTCCACCACCCGGGTCAGCTTCACCAACTGCCTGGCGACCAGCCGGCCGAGCTGCTCACCCGCCCCGGCGGCGTCGAACTGCCCCGCCCCGGCGAGCCCGAGCAGGGCGTCCAGGGCGGCGACCCGGTCCGCGCCGTGCCGGGCCCCGAGACCGTAGGCCAGGGCGAGGTCGAGAGCCACCCCGCCGACGCCGCTACTCTCGGCGAGTAGCGGCAGCACCACGGCGCCGTCGCGCTCGTCCATGTCCGCCGCGCCGGCGACCAACGGGAGGGTGTACGCGGCGACCACCCCCCGGTGCCCCGGCAGGATCGACGGCCACATTCTCACCCAGCCGGAGTACCCGACCCCGATCGGCGCCGGGTCGGCGGTCAGCAGGCCGTACCGGTCGTCGTACCCGTCGGGCGGGCGCAGCTCGACCAGGATCCGCTCCGGCACAAGCTGGTCGAACTCCCAGTCGTAGCCGGCCTTGCGGGGCCGCCGGGTGACGGTGGTGGCCCGCATGACCGGCTGCGGCAGCCCGCCGCCGCGCAGCCAGGCGGCGAGCCGCTCCCCGGCCGGCGTGCCCAGCGCCGCCGCCTTGTTCGCCACCGCGTCGTCGGCGTCGGCGGGCAGGCGCAGCAGAGCCTGGGTCAGGTCCCAGTACCAGGGCGTCCGGTCGCCCCACGCCGCGAGCCGCTCCACCAGCGCCAGCGGGTCGAGCAGGCCGTTGGCGGAGGTGGGGGCGGCCAGCAGACCGGGCTGCCCCGGCTCGTCGACGTGCGCGCCGATCTCGGCGAGCCGGGCCCGCAGCAGCCGGTGCGGCGGGGGCACCCGGGGATCGGTGGTGGCCAGCTCCGGCGCCGACGGCGTCCGGTCGGTCCGGCGTACGGCGGCCAGCAGCGCCGCCCACCGGCTGCGGCGCCGGGGCTGCTGCTCGGTGGAGCCGGCGGTGTGGAACAGGTCGACCAGCACCTCGCAGAGGCAGAGCGGGTCGTAGCGGTGCTCGTTGCCCCACGACCAGTGACGGCGGTCGACGACGGGGGCGAGGGCGGCGTGCACCCGTGGGCCCTCGGCCGTGGTGAGCCGGACCAGCCCGTCGAGGATCCGGTCCAGCGGTGCGCCGTGCGACGGTGTGCCGAGTAGGGCGGCGACCTCCTCGGCCAGTTCGTCCACGTCGGTGATCGGGTCGGGCACCGGCGCGGGCGGCGCGGGCGGGGGAAGGTCGTCCCCGCGCGGCCGGGTGACCGCCGGGCCGGTCCCGACCGTCGCCGGGTCGTGGCCGTGCCGGGCGGCCAGCGTGCTCGCCCGGTCGCGTAGCTCGACGGCGGGATGCCCGAGCGCCACCCCGATCACCTCGGCGACCTCCACCGCCCGGTCCCGGTGTTGGCGGGCCAACCGGTCCAGCCAGGCCAGTTGCGCCCGTACGAGCGTCTTGTCCGGCCGCAGCAGCACCTCACGCGAGGCGTCGAGCACCGCCTCGACCTCCAGGTCGGGCAGATCCCGCAACGCCTTCTGCGCCATCGTGGCGACCGGAGCCGGCGCGTCGGTGAGCAGGCGGAGGTAGTCGGTGGCGCGGGCGGCGACCTCGGCGGTGGTCGGGGCCAGCTCGTGGAGCAGGGTGGTGAAGGCGCGCAGCGCCGCCGCCCGGTCGCCGCGCAGCAGCCGGCCGAGTGAGCCGTCGATGAGCATCGTCCGGTCGACGACCCCCTCGGCGGCGAGCCGCGCCAGCGCGGTCGGCAGGACGTGCCGCTCCCGTTCCTCCCAGGTCGTGGCGACCTCGTCGAACATCATCCGCGAACCGAGACCGTCCACCTCGAACAGGCGGGGCAGCATGGCGGCCAGGAACGGGTCGCTGCGCAACCGGTCCACCACGGGGGCCGGCGGCCCGGAACGGCGCCGGTCCGGCAGCTCCACCGCGCCCAGCCACAGCTCCACGAACCGGTCGTCGGTCGGCGGGGCGACCCCCTCCGCACGCAGGAGCGCGGCGACGAACCGCCACCGCTCGACCCACGTCTGCTGGTTGGCCTTCCCGGCCAGCCGGTGCGCCAGGTCGCCCAGCCAGGTGATGCCGCGCTCCTCGGCGACGCCGGACAGCAGGGCGGCGGCCCGCTCGCCGTTCGGGTTGACCGAGTTGCGGGCGAGGATCGCCGCCGCCTGTGCTGCGCTGGGCAGGCAGCCCACCACGGCGACCGCCAGTGCGGTGGCCGACCCGACCGTCCACCAGGTCGACCGGTTCCGCTCCTTGAACCAGGCGGTCAGCTCGACGCCGATCTCCCTGCGGCGCTGCTCGGGCAGGCCGGCCAGGGCGTCCGCGACCAGCGTGGCGGAGCCGTTCTGGACCAGGTCGAACAGATCGCTGGTCCCGCCGGCGGCCAGCTCCCGACGCCGCCGTACGGTGCTCTTCATCAGCAGCCTCTGCTGGGCCCGGCTCACACCCGCTCCTCGACCTGGCCGGTGGTCAGCATCCGGGTGGCCAGCGCGTGCCGGCACGGTCCCCGCTGCCCCCGGTGCTTCGCCCACCACGGGCAGGTGCAGGTGAACCCGCCGTCCGGCAGGCGGCGGACCCGGTACACCTGGTCGCCGCTGCGGATCGTGGCGGACGTCCCGTCCCACTCGACCGCCCCGGCGTCGAGCAGCGCCCGCGCGCCGACCAGACGCGGATTGTCCCGCTCCGCCCGGCCCGCGTCGTACGGCATCACCCGGTGGAAGTACGCGGCCTCGGAGACGTCGTATCCGACCCGCCCGGCGGTGCCGAGCTGCGCCAGCGCGCCCCGGACCCGTGCCGCGTCGATCCCGGCCTCCGCCGCCAGCCGGTCCACGTCGATGGCCGGGTCCCAGGAGAGCAGGGCGGCGACCAGGTCGGCGTCGTCGACGACCTCGTCCCCGGCCAGCGCGGTGAGCGCCGCGCCTTCGCCGGAGAACCCGCGGTACGGCTCGGGGGAGAGGGTCAGGGAGAGGCGCAGCGCACCCGTGTCCAGCTCCCAGGTGCTCGGTACGGGTGCCGACCCGGCCGCGACGGTCGGCCCGTATACCCGCAGGGTCCGGGCGAACCGCAGCATCGGGCGCAGGGCGGCCAGCCGGCTCGCCCCGGCCAGGCAGACCGCGCCGGGCACGGGCCGGGAGGTCAGCCGCAGCGACCGCCCGGCCGGCACCACCCAGAGCACCGACCGGTCGGCGGTCGTGGGCAGCCGGCGCAGGAACGCCGCCGCCTCGGCCGCCGGGACCTCCGCCCGGGGCTCGAACCTCGCGGCCAGCACCTGCACCTCGGCGAAGCCGCGCAGCCAACGCACCGGCAGCGGGACCTTCTTCTCCACCACAGCGCCGTCCATGGTGGAGACGGTCAGGTCCTCCGGGCCGACCGACAGGTGCAGCGGGTCGAGGCCGCCGACCCGGGCCAGGGCCTCCCGCAGCGGGTTGTTGACGTCGACGTTGGTGGTGCCGTGCTCCACCACGTCGCCGTCCAGGCCGTCGGGCAGGGCGTCGAGGCGGGCGTAGACCCCGCAGCAGCCGGAGAAGGACTCGAACCGGAGCCGGTCCCGACTGCCGGTCACCACGGGGTCGAGGCTCGCCGGGCTGACCGGCCGGTGGTACCGGGTCCGGGCCACCTCCGCGACCGCCAGCAGGCCGACGGCCGCCGCGTGCGGGGTGGTGAGGAAGCCGGTGAAGAACCGCGGGTTCGGCGCGGGCCCGCCACTCGTCTGCAGGGCGAGTCCATCCTGTCCCAACGCGGAGGACCCCAGATACCGGTACGTCTGCACTGCGTTCACGTCCGCGGACAGTAGAGGACCCCACCGACAGGAATCAGGCCCGTTTCCCGTCGGCTGCGATCCGGACCCGTGCGGCCTTCCGCGGGGTGGCGGCCATCGCTCCGGGTCGTGGCCTCCGGACCAAGGAGGCGGGCCAAGGACCGCTGGACGTGCGACGCCCGACCCTCGTCAGGACGCCGGGGTCAGCTCGATGAGGAACTCCTGGTGGGCCTCGCCGGTGCACGGCCCCTGCATCGCCTCCGCGCCGATGGGCGTGCGGGCGTCGTCCCGGATGCCGATGCACAGCCCGCTGGCCGCCGGCCGCAGCCGGTAGCCGCCCGGGACCGGGATGTCGACCTTCTCGGCGGCGAAAAGTTGTTCCCTCCTGCTGGCGCTGCAGTCCGTCCAGGGTTCGAGCATGTCCTGGGCCGGTGGTGACTTCAGGACGGTGAGGCAGCCGAGGCCGAACTGAGGATGATCCCACTGGATGTGGACGAGGTTGTCGCGGACGGGTTCGAGGCGGGTGCGGGGCAGGTCGGGTTTGTCGCATGACTGCAGGGTCGCGACCGAGCCCTGGTACCGGCCGGTGTGCTCGCGCCCTTCCGAAAGGCACAAGGCGGGTGAGCCGACCGGATGGATCTGCGCCCACGCCCCCTCTTCTGGCAGGTCCAGGCTGCCGGAGACGACGGGCCGCTCCGGCTGACGGTCTGGCTGGTCACGATGCTCTCGCTGGTCCGTCGCCCACACCGCAAGCGGGATCGCCAGGCCGGCGGCAGCCAGCAGGGCGACGGCAGGGCGCAGCATCGGCCACCTGCGTCGGACCGGTGGGGCGTCACCCGGATCGGGTGCGTCCGGGGGCGGTGCCGCGGGCTCGGTCGCGGCGCCCAGTCGATCCCGTGCCCGCAGCCAGACCTCCACGTCCTCCTGGTCGCCCCCGCAGGCGCGGACGAACGCGGCGAGGAGCTCGGCGCGCGGTAGCGCCGGCCGGCGCAGGACGTCGGCGATGGTGCTGCGCGGCAGCGCTTCGCCGCCCGCGACGGCCCGTTGTTCGAGCTGCCGGTACGTACACCCGGACCGCTGCTTGAGCCGTGCCATGAGCGCGACGAGTTCAGCGACGGTGGCAGCCTCATCCGGTCGTTCGTCCCCCGTGGCTCCGGCCGACATGGCCCACAGGCTATCGCCACAACTCGATCGGCGGGGGCCGGGTTCGGGCGGTGAGCTGTCCGGACAGGTCCGAGGTACCGCGCTGACCAGGCCGGACATGGCGGCCGTGACCGGGACAGGCGTCTGTCCTTGCCGGACACACCGGTCCTCCCGAGGCTGAAGGGGCCTCGCCGTCGCGGCAGGAGCGCGCGGCGGCGGAGGACCCGGCAGACCGCTCCCGGTCCGGCCGGTCCGGGTACGGCTCGTGCGTCCGTCGCCGCTCAGGCACGGCGGGAGGCGGTGACCCGGTGAACGAGACGGATGTCGCACTGATGTGGGAGGCGGAAGCGTGGCCCTGCCCGAATCGATCCGATACCGGATACTCGGTCCCGTACAGACGAAGTCGGCCGACGGCACCTGGCAGGACTTTCGGCAGGACAAGTGGCGCACGCTGCTCGCGGTCCTGCTGGTCCGGTCGAACCACGTCGTGCCCTGCGGCGAGTTGGTGCGGCAGCTGTGGCCGGAGGAGGCGCCGGGCAGCCAACGCAAGCTGGTGCAACAGTACGTCCACCGACTCCGCCGGAGCCTGGACGACCCTGACGGCGAAGTCCTGCGGACGCGGCCCGCCGGGTACGAGTTGCGGGTGTCCCCGGGCGAGCTGGACGTGGACCGGTTCGACGCGCTCTGCGCGGACGGCCGACGGGCGCTCGCGACGGCGGCGTACGAGGAGGCGATGGCGCACTTCGGCCAGGCGATGGCGCTGTGGCGCGGAACGGCCATGGCGGACGTCGGGAACGCCCCCGTGGTCGCGGCCGAGCGGATCCGGATGACCGAGCGCCGGCTCGCCGCGACCGAGCTGTGGTTGCGCGCGGGTCTGGCCTGCGGCCGGCACGACGTCCTGATACCGGAGCTGGAATGCCTGGTCGTCGCGCACCCGCTGCGGGAACGCTTCCGGGAGCTGCTGATGACCGCGCTCTACGAGACCGGCCGGCGGGCGGACGCCCTCAGCGTCGCCCGGCACCTGCGCTGCCTGCTCAGGGAGGAGCTGGGCATCGACCCGGGGGCCCAGATCCAGCGGCTGGAACGGACGATCCTGCTCGGGGAGGACGTGGACCTGTCGCTGCTGCGCCCGCTCGCCGTGCCCACCGATTCCTGACCGGCAGATCACGACGGGGCGATCCGGGTGCCGCCTCCCGACACCCGGATCGCCCCGTCCCGACGGGGGCGCGACGCTCAGGCGGCCACCACCTGGTGCCCTCGCTCGGCCGGCCGGCCCGGATCGCCGCCGTGCCCCGGGGCGTCCAGCAGCAGGACGTTCGCCACCCGGTGCGGCATCGCCACCCGGAGCAGGCCGTAGCCGATGCCGGCGAGCCCCATCAGCAGCCCGGGCGTGCTGACCTGCTCCGGGACCCCGGCCCGGGGCGCGCCGGCGAGGACCTGCTCGGCGATCGCCCGCGCGCACCGCAGACCCAGCGCCGCGCCGTCCGGCTCGCCGAGTGCCGAACTGGCCGCCAGCAGGGTCTCGACCAACCCGAGGTCGCCGTGGCAGATGGAGTCGTTGCCGATGCCCGTGTACCGCCCGTCGGCGACCAGGTCGCCGCGGACCTTGCCGGTCGCGATGTGCAGGTCCTCGCGGATCAGGTCGTGCCAGGGAGCCAGCACGGGCAGTCGCAGCATCGCCGCGCGTGCCAGTCCGATCCCGGCGGCGCCGTGGCACCAGGCGTTCATGAAGGCGCCCGGACCACTGATCACCCGCAGGTCGGGCCAGTTCCGGCGTTCCGGCGACAGGTGGTGCCGCTCGAAGCGCAACGCCCGCCCGCACACCTCGGCGAGCTGGTCGTCGCCGGTGAGCTGGGCGATCCGGGCCAGTGCGTACCCGATGCCGCTGGCGCCGTGGGAGAACCCGAGCAGCGCCGGCGCGTTCTCGTACTCGACCTGCCATCCTGTCCCGCCGGGCACGTCGATCGCGCGGTCGGCGATCGTCCTGCCGGCCGCCTTGAGGGCGTCGAGGGTCTGCTCGTCGGGATGGGCGTCGTGCAGGGCGAGGATCGCCAGCGCCGCCCCGGCGGTGCCGCTGATCACGTCGAGCACCTTGTCCTCGGCGAACCGTTCCTGGCACAGCACCGCGGCCTGCCGGGCCGCGTCGACGAGCGCGGGCGCCCGCAACACCTCGGCGAGCTGGCCCAGCACGTAGACGAGGCCGCCCAGCTCGCTGAAGCCGCCGATCGGCAGCCCGGCCCCCCGGTCCGGGCTGGCGGCGAGTTGGCGGGTCACCTCGGCGAGCTGGGCGGCGAGCTGTTCGGCGGGCCGGCGGAACCGGGCGTCGCCGGTGACCGCGCCGAGCTGGCCGAGGAACAGGGCGACTCCGGCGACCCCGCTGTACAGGTCGATGCCGGCGTGACCGACCTTCCAGTACCGGTCGCCGATGAAGTTCACCGACAGCCACGACGGCGCCTCGCCGTCGGCGGCCAGCGCGGCGTCGAGCAGCAGGTCCGCGATCGACCGGGCGGCCCGCACGGCGAGATCGGCGTCGATCGGCGCCTCCGGCAGCGGCCTGGACTCGACCCGCTCGGCGCGGG
This sequence comes from Micromonospora sp. NPDC002717, assembly GCF_040295705.1. Classification (NCBI taxonomy): domain Bacteria; kingdom Bacillati; phylum Actinomycetota; class Actinomycetes; order Micromonosporales; family Micromonosporaceae; genus Micromonospora; species Micromonospora sp. NPDC002717. The sequence goes on from NZ_JBEOVW010000007.1 coordinate 272,826, forward strand.
GCGTACCCACCGTGAGCCCGGACATGGAGGCGCGGATGCACCAGAGCTGTCGCCGCAGGTCCTCCTCGGACATCGCGCCGATCCGCGCCCGCACGGCCGCCAGTCCGCTGGTTTCCAGGAAGTCGTGGGCCACCACCCCCTGCGCGTCGTAGAGGTCCGTCGAGCCGGGAGTGGTGTGGAACGCCGGGATGTCCTGGTCGGCGAGCTGTCGATGTTCGCTGCCGAACAGCACGTCGCGGTCCGGCAGGTCGACGAACGCGGAGGAGAGCACCTCGTGGAAGATCTCCCGGTCGAGCGAGTCGCGCAGCAGGTCCGGGTGCCAGGACTCCGACTGGACCCGGCCGTACGTCATCGTGGGGCGGGGGATGAACCGCACCTCGTCGTCGCGGAACCGGGCGATCGGTCCGCCGGCGGCGAGCAGGTCGTCGCGGTGGGCGGCGATGATCCGGTAGCAGTCGGTGAAGCCGGCGGCGAGGGCGTCGGTGTGGGCCAGCGCGTTGACGGGCCGGCCGTCCAGCCGTACGCGGTTCTGCGTCTCCGGCATCTCCCGGCGGTCCCGCACGACCCGCATCTCGTCGGTGCCGCCGGCGACGAAGGTGGGCAGGCGGGCGGGTGAGAGTTGGCCGCCGGAGCCGGCCAGGCCGCTCACCTCCGCGTCGTAGATGCCCTCGTCGTCGGCGGTGATGATGCGCTCGGGCAGGAGGCCGACCCGGAGCACCGAGTCCCGCACCACGCGGGGCGCCTCGCCGAAGGTGAGCGGCGCCAGCTGCGCCCCGGTGACCCGGGGCAGCACCTGGAAGATCGCCTCCAGATCCACGGGGACGGGGTGCTCCCCGGCCGCGATGACGTTCTCCAGGTGCAGGTCCGAGCCGCAGAGGGCGTGGAACAGCGCCAGGAACGCGCCCTGCCGCCAGAAGAAGCGGTCCACCTGCTCCTCGTGCTCGCACGACGCGACGTCGACGTGCTCCACCCAGCCGTACCCGCCCCGGTCGAGGACGAGCAGCGGCCGCAGCGGGTGGCGGAGCCCGTGGCCGTTGAGCCAGTCGAGGACCTGGTTGAAGTGGACCTCCACGCTGAGGCTGCGTGGCTTGTACACCAGCTTGCGGCCGTCGGTGAAGGTGAGGATCGCGACGGTCTGGCCGCCGCGGTGGGTGTCACCGGCGCCGAAGCTCACCCGGGCCAGGTCGGCCAGTCCGTGCCAGTCCCCACCGAAGGTCTGCCGCAGCTCGGGCAGGTCGGCGAGGAGCCGTTCGGCGAACCGGGCCCGGACGTCGACGGTGGTGCGCAGGCAGGTGACCAGTTCCCGGGCGAGCACCGGGTACTCGGCCAGGATGCCGAGCGCCGTCTCGGGCGTACGGATCTGCGCGATGAACGACGACATCCGCTCGGCCGGTGTCACCCCGGCCAGCCGGCCCTCCACCCGGGCCACGTTCACCTCGAGGATCATGACGGAGATGATCATTTGCAGGAGTCGATCGAGCGGCGGTTGCAGCAGCGAGTGGTCCGCCGGCAGGCGGCCGTCGTGGCCGTGCCGGGCCGCCAGCCGGGCCACCCGGTTGCCCAACTCCTCCTGGCCCCACGCCAGCAACGGCGCGATCAGGTTCAGGAACACCACGTTCCCGGCTTGGTCGTGCCCGTGGTCGTGGTCGTCGTGATCGCATCCGGTCGCCGGGCCGCCGCCGGCGAGGTCGTCGAGGCGCGTCGACCCGAACCGCCGCCACGCCTCGGCGATCACGCCCAGCCAGGCCGGCCGGTCGGGGATCCTGGCGGCGAGCGACTCGGCCGGTTCGGCCAGCAGCTCGACGATCCCGTCCTCGGCCAGCCCGAGTCGTTCCCACCGGTCGAGCGAAATGTCGGTGCCGCGCAGGATGTGGCCGCCACGCCAGGCGTCCCGCCGGCGGCGGCCGTAGTCGTGTTGCTCCTCCGTGATTGACGGCGTGCCTCCGACCCGTTCGGACCGGGTCAGGCCACGCCACCAGTTCGGCGCCTGAAGAATCTCGTCGAACATTTCTCCGCCCTCATTTATCCGCGTCCGGGGCGGCCGCGGCTGTCGTGGCCCGGCCCTCCGGCCCGGGGTGGACACCGTCACCACGATGCCCACCCCGGCCTGCGTGGAAATCGGTCAGTCGTCGGTACCGGAATGCGGTTCGCCGACCGCCGTCAGCAGCTTCCCGACGTGCATCCGGCCGTCATGATCCAGCAGGTGTTGGTGCAGCCGAGGCTGCCCCACTGGCAGGTGAAGCAGGTGTAGAAGGTGAACGCCCGGTCACCGCCGAAGATGTCCGCCAGATCCGAGTCCAGGCCACCGACGGCGCCGACCGGGCTCTCCGGCAGGAGGGCGATGTCGGCGTCGTCGAGCGTGGTGCGGAAGGCGGGGTCCTTCCATGCGCGCACAACCGTGTTGTTCATCAGCATCCCCAGCAGGTGCGGCAGGTCCACAGCGGGTAGCAGGTGAGGCAGGTGCGGAAGGTGTAGGGCTCCCCGTTGCAGCAGCCCATCGTCGCGGTGGACTCGGTGCCGGCGCCCCGGGTCCCGTCCGTGACCATCTCACCCAACTCGACCCGGCCGACCGGGTGGGCCGGCAGCATGGCGAGTTCGCTGTCGTCGAGAGTGGCCCGGAAGACCGGGTCCTTCCACGCCCTCGCAGCAGTTTCCATGATTTCTCCGATCGATAGAAGAAGTGTCGCCACGCCTGCCGATCCACCCCGGACGACGGGGGCGGCAATTGCGGCGGGCGGCGATGAGCCCGCGGTCAGAACAGGCGACGGAATCGGAAACTCGGCTCGGCCAGGAACCGGTGCCGCCCGATGACGGCAGAAACCACACTGGACGCCGCCGGCTCACCGGTCAAGACCGACGGGCACCGGTTCTACCGCGACTGAATCGGCAGCGAACCGAGCGTCGACCGGAAAACAACCAGCGTCTGAAACGCTCGTCCCGCTCGGCCAGAACAGCGACGGTTCGCGATCCGACGAGGGGAGGTGACAGAAATGACGGAACGACCGGAACTCGTCGAGGACCCGATCGGTCAGCTGGACCTGACCGACCTCGACCAGGAGATCAACGGTGGTAGCAGCGCGGTGTGCTTCACCATCACGGTCACGATCTCCACCTTCAAGCACAGCATCTGTGGCACCTGCGGCATCTTCAGCGTCGGCTGCTGCTGATCCCGCGATGGCGATCGGCACTCCGGTCGCGTCACCGGGTGGGCGGAGGCGTCCGCCGTCCCCGCCCACCCGGAACCCGTTCCATCGTGACGAGCCGCAACGGAGAGACGTGATGGCCCCACGCAACACCGCAACGAGCGATCGCGCCGACCTCGGCAGCGACGTGTTCGACCGACCAGCCTGGTGGGCTGCCCTGTCCCTGGAGGAACGGCGGCGTGTGCCGGTGCCCGACACCGAGGCCGCCCGCAGCCGGGGCGCGCGCCGGCTCGACGCCTGGCGGACCGTCCGGGCCGCCACCGGCGGACTGGAGCCGAACCTCGCCCGGTGGCACGAGGCGGGCCTCAGCGAGGAGGAGTTGGGGCTGCTCCTCGGGGAGTCCTCCGACAGCCTGCGCGACCGGGTGCCGCAGCCACCGTCCTGGCTGACGAGCGTGGCCCAGGCGTGGTCCACCGATCCCGCCGACCTGCCCGCGTTCGACGCCGGCCCGACGGCCGACCTGGGACCGACCGCCGACCTGCTCGCGCTGGTGCACCCGTTGTCGCTCCGCTATCAGCAGCGGTTGCACGAGGAGGTGCGCCGACTCGCCCGCGACCTCGGCCACCGGGGCGGGATTCCGCCGCACCACCCGTTGCTGCGGCCGAACCACGAGGTCCACCTGGCGATGATCAGTCCGGTGCTCGCGGTCCACCTGCAACGCGCGCGCAGCGCAGGGACACTCTCCGGTGACACGCCGGCAGCACGCTTCGGCGACTTCGTCCGGCAGCTTCGCCAGCCCGCGTACGCCCTGCGGATCCTCGCCGAGTATCCGACGCTCACCCGGGAGCTCGTCGACGAGATGGAGACGTGGCTGGCGGTACGGAGCGAGCTGGCCCGACGCGTGCTGGCCGACCTGCCGGCGCTGCGCGCGGAGTTCGGACTGACCGCTACCTCGCTCGACGATCTGGTGGAGGTGCAGACCGGTGCCGGCGACACGCACCGCGGCGGGCGGAGCGTCGCGATCCTCACCTTCGCCGGCGGCGGCAAGGTGGTCTACAAGCCGCGCCCGCTCGCCGTCGAGTCGCACTTCTACGCCCTGGTCGACTGGCTCAACGCCAAGGGAATGGCCTGCCCACTGCGTCGGCTGACCATCGTGGAGCGGGCGGGGTACGGCTGGGTCGAGTTCGTCCACCCCGAGAGCTGCGCCGACGAGGAGGGGCTGCGCCGCTTCTACTGGCGCCAGGGCGCCTACCTGAGCCTGCTGTACCTGCTGCGCGCCTCGGACATCCACCTGGAGAACGTCATCGCCGCCGGCGAGCACCCGGTGATCGTCGACCTGGAAGCGATCTTCCAGCAGGCTCGGCCGACCACCGACACCCGGCCGCTGGTGCTGCCCGCCGAGGCGATGCACCGCATCGAGGAGTCCGTGCTGTCGATCGGCCTGCTGCCGCAGCGCCTGATCCAGCAGGACGGCGACGCGGTGGTGACCACCGAGCTGTCCGGGATGGCCGGCGGGCGGGGGGAACTGAGCCCGATGAAGGTGCCGCGGTGGCAGGACACCGGCACCGACCGGATGCGGCGGACCCGGGCCCGCATGGAGATGCCCGGCGGGCACAACCTGCCGACGGTCGCCGGCACCGCGGTGGACCCCGCCCGGTACAGGGCCGACCTGGTCTCCGGTTTCGAAGCCTGCTACCGGCTGCTGCTCGCGCACCGTGACGAGCTGGCCGCACCCGACGGGCCGGTTGCCGCGTTCGCCGCGGACGAGATCCGGTTCATCGTGCTGCCCACCATGGTGTACGGCCGTATCCTCGGCGAGTCCTGGCACCCGGTGGTGCTGGGCGACGCCCTGGACCGGGAGTGCCTGTTCGAGGTCCTCGCCACCCGCCATCCCGAGCTGGTGGCTGACCGAGCCGTCGCCGCCAGTGAGATCCGGCAGCTCGCCCGGCGGGACATCCCGTTCTTCCGGACCCGACCCGACTCCCGGGACCTGTACGACGACCGCGGCCTCGTCGTACGCGACTTCTTCCCCCACCGCGGACTGGACCTCGTCCGGGACCGGATCGCCGGGCTGTCCGCCGCCGACCTGCGCCAACAGAGCTGGGCCGTGTCGGCGTCGCTGGCCGCGCTGCAACTCGGCGACGGCCAGGAGGCCGTCGCACCCCGCACGCGCGTGGCGCCGGCCGAGGAGATCGACCAGGCGCTCGCCGAGCGTGCCGCCGTCCGCCTCGGCGACCGACTCCTCGAGACCGCGCTCGGCGACCCGGCCCGGCCGGTGTGGCTGACCCTCGCGCTCGTCACCGACCGGCACTGGAGCGTCGTACCCACGGCGTTCGAGAGCTACAGCGGGCTGTCCGGGATCGCGGTGTTCCTCGGCCAACTCGGCGAGCAGACCGGTCTGGCGCGGTTCCGGTCCGCGGCCGAGGCGATCGCCGCGATGCTCAGCGGACACGTCGACGCCCTGCTCGACTGGCCGGAGACCGACCGTGACCTGCTCGGCATCGGGGGCTTCAGCGAACTGGGCGGCTACGTCCACGCGCTGACCCAGCTCGGCGCGCTGTGGCGAGCGCGACCGCTGCTGGACCAGGCACGACGGCTCGTCCCGGAACTGCTCCGGCGGTTCGACGGCGACCGCGACCTCGACGTGGTCGCGGGCACCGCCGGCGCGGCGCTCGCGCTGCGCGCCCTGCACTCGGTCGAGCCGGACGAGCGGACATCGGTGGCGCTGCGGGCGGCGGGCGACCACCTGCTCGCCACCGCCTCCGCCCACGACCCCGGGTTGGCGTGGCCGTCCGCGATCCCCGCGCGATCGCCGCTGCTCGGCTTCTCGCACGGGGTGTCCGGCATCGCCTACGCACTCGCCGAGATCGCCCGGGTGACGGGCGAGCAGCGCTACCTCGACGCGGCCGAGCGTGCCGTGCAGTACGAGCACCTCCAGTACGACGCCGCCGCAGCCAACTGGCCCGACCACCGCGACGTCACCCCGCCGGGCACGTTCATGAACGCGTGGTGTCACGGTGCGGCCGGCGTCGCGCTGGCCCGCGCGGCCCTGCTCGGCACCGTGCGCATCCCCGAGGTGCGCGCCGACCTCGACGCGGCGGTCGCCTCGGTGCGGCGCAGCCTCACCTCGGGTGAGCTGCTCACCGGCACCGGCAACGACTGCCTGTGCCACGGCGACCTCGGCCTGGCGGAAGCCCTGCTCACCGCCGGCCTGGCCACCGGCGACGGAACGCTCGTCGCGACGGCGCGCAGGGCGACGCGCGCGGTCGCCGAGACGGTGCTCGCCGGCGAGGAGCTCTGCGGCGTACCGCAGGGGATGCACGTGCCGGGACTGCTGATGGGCACCGCCGGCATCGGCTACGGACTGCTGCGGGCCGCTCGGCCCGACCTCACGCCGAACGTCCTGCTGCTGGCTCCGCCGGTCGGCGCGGCACCCCGCGACCGCCAACCACCTGGCCCGGCCACCGCCGCCGCCCGTGCCGTCGCCGAGGAGGAAGCGTGACCCGCGTACCGGTGATCGTGCAGATGAGCAGCACCGAGTGCGGGCCGAGCTGCCTGGCCATGGTGCTCGGCGGGCTGGGACGCGCCACCGAGGTCCGGGAGCTGCGCGCCCACTTCGGGGTGGGACGCGACGGCACCAGCGCCCGCCGCATCCTCGAGGTGGCCCGCGAGTACGGGCTGGCCGCACGGGGACTGCGGGTGAACCAGGCCGGGCTGGCCAGCGTCCGCCTGCCTGCCATCGCACACTGGGGCGAGGACCACTTCACGGTGCTGGAGAAGGTCGGGCCGCGCCGGATCCGGATGGTGGATCCCGGACACGGCCGGCGGCGGCTGACGCACGAGGAGTTCTTCGCGGAGTTCTCGGGCACCGTGCTGGAGTTCACGCCGGAAGAGTCGATGCGGCGCCGGCGCCGCCCGATCCGCGACCACCTCGCCCTGCGGTTCCTCCGCGACCTGGTCCGGCTGGCGCCGCTGCTCATGGTGTTGGCCGTGGCGCTCTCGGCCGTGGTGCAGGTGCTCGGGCTCGCCTCCGCATGGGCGACGAAGTACGGCGTGGACGTCCTCATCGGGCAGCGGGCGGACACCCTGTCCCTCTTCGCCCTCGGCGTGGGCGCGTACATCGTGACGCACACCCTCGCCACCCTCTCCCGGGGGCTGGCGCTGCTGGTGCTCCAACGTCGGCTCGACGGCACCCTGGGTGAGCGTTTCATGAGCCACCTGATGCGGCTGCCGTACGCGTACTTCCAGACCCGCGGCGCCGGCGACCTGATGGGCCGGTTGAGCAGCAACATGGCGGTGCGGGACATGCTGACCTCGCAGCTTGCCACGCTCCTGCTCGACACCGTCTTCGTCTTCATCTACACCGCCCTGCTGGTGGCGCTGAGCCCGGCGTACGCCGCGGTGGTCGCAGTCCTGGCGGTCGCCCAGTTCGGCATCGTGCTGAGCACCATCCGGCTGGTCCACGAGCGTGCCCAGCGCGAGTTGGCCGCCGACGCGAAGGCGCAGAGCAGCGCGATCGACGCGCTGGCCGGGGCGGAGTTCCTGAAGAGTTCCGGGCTGTCCAACTGGGCGTTGCGCCGGTGGGCCGACCGGTTCACCGTGTCGGTGCGGGCCGGGTTCGAGCGGCGGCGGCTGGACCTCGTCAACGAGTCGGCGATGGGGATGTTCCAGGTCGCCGCGCCGCTGGTGCTCCTCCTGTTCGGCGTCGTCCAGGTGGTGGCCGGCCGGATGTCGCTCGGCACGATGCTCGGCCTGAACGTCGTCGCCGGGCTGCTGCTGGCGCCCGTCGGGCAGGTGATGGGTGCGCTGCGTTACCTCCAGACGATCGGGTCCCACCTGGAGCGCATCTACGACGTGCTGGACGAGGAACCGGAGCCGGCGCGCCCCCAGGCCCACCAGCCGGTCGAGCTGCGCGGGGAGATCGAGCTGCGCGGGGTCGACTTCCGGTACGACCTCGGCACACCGCTGGTGCTCAAGAACATCGACCTGCGGGTCGCGGCCGGGTCGAAGGTGGCGGTGGTCGGGTCGACCGGCTCCGGCAAGACCACCCTGGTACGGCTGCTCACCGGGCTGCTGCGGGCGAGCGCCGGGAGCGTCCTGGTGGACGGGCGGCCCCTCGACGAGTACGACCTGGAGCCGCTACGCCAGCGCTTCGGCGTGGTCACCCAGTTCCCGTACATCTTCGGCGGTTCCATCCGCGACAACCTGACTCTCGGCCGGCTCGACGTCACCGACGACGAGCTGCGCGAGGCGTTGCGCAAGGTGCAGTTCCTGCCGGATCTGGAGCGCATGCCGATGGGCCTGAGCACCGGCGTCGGTGAGGGCGGCGGCGCGCTCTCCGGTGGCCAGCGGCAGCGGCTGGCGATCGCCCGGGCGTTGCTGGCCAGGACGAACGTGCTCCTGCTCGACGAGGCGACCAGCCACCTGGACACCCTGACCGAGGCGGCGATCGCCGCCGAACTGTCGGCGCTCGGCTGCACCCGGATCGTGATCGCACACCGGATCAGCACGGTCAGCGACGCCGACCAGATCGTCGTGCTGCATCAGGGCGAGATCGTCGAGCGCGGTACCCACGAGGAACTGATGACATTGGGCGGCCGGTACGCCGAGCTGGCGCGGCGGCAGACGGGTCGGTTGACGGAGCGTGCGACAGCCGGGGGCTAGTGCGGTGTCCACAAACCTTTGCCGGGTTCGTCGACCGTGAAATTGTCGTACCCGTGGGGTTGGCTTCGGTTCGTGCCTCGTCGTCGGGATCCCGCCGCGCCACCGGTGGTGCATCGCACCGCTCGTGTCGCGGTGCGGGCGACGCCCGGGCAGCGGCGGCGGTGTTTCGGTCTATTGCGCTCGGCCGGCGATGTGTGGGCGTGCGTGCTGGAGGTCAACGCGTGGCGGCGTCGCCGCCATGACCCACCACTGGCGGGCTACCAGGAGTTGTGCCGGGAGTTGTCGGCCTCGGGTCCGGGCACCTTCGCCGAGCTGAACTCGGTGGGTGCACGGTCGGTGTTGCGGCGGTTTTCCGATGCGTGGTTCGCGGCGGCGAAACGCCGCACAGCCGGTGACCTGTCGGCACGGTTCCCCAGGCGGCGGCGGGGGTTGGTGCCGGTGCGTTGGTATCACGGCACGTTCACCCTCGACGGCCGCCGGGTGCGCATCCCCACGGCGAGGGGCACCGCGCCGTTGTGGGTGCGCCTGGCGCGCCAGGTGCCGTATCCGGTCGAGCAGGTTCGCTCGATCACCCTGCTGTGTGAGGGTGGCCGGCTGTTCCTCGACGTCACCGCCGAAGTCCCGATCACGGTCTACCCGGCGGGTGAGGGGCCGGACCCCGGCCGGGTGGCGGGCGTGGACGTGGGAATCATCCACCCCTACGCCGTCGCCGGCCCCGGCGGGGAGGGGCTGTTGGTGTCGGGGCGGGCGATCCGCGCCGAGCACCGCATGCACCTGGCCGACACCAAAGCCCGCCAACGTGCCGTCGCCCGCCGCGCGCCAAAACCCGGCCAGCGAGGGTCACGCCGGTGGCGCCAGTACCGGGCCCGCGCCCGCCAGGTGGAGGGCCGTCATCGGCGGCGGGTGCGGCAGGCCCAACACGAAGCCGCCCGCACCGTCGTCGACTGGGCCGTCGGCCAGCGGGTGGGGGTGTTGCACGTCGGCGACCCCCGCGGCGTCCTGGACCTGTCGGCGGGGCGGCGGCACAACCTGCGGCTACGGCAGTGGCAGATCGGCCGACTCCTGCACATCCTGACCGACAAGGCCACCCTCGCCGGCATCACCGTCCACCTCGTCAACGAACGCGGGACCTCGTCCACCTGCCCGACATGCCGGCGACGCGTGCCGAAGCCGCGGGGCCGGACCCTGACCTGCCCGCACTGCCAGTTCTCAGGCCACCGTGATCTCGTCGCGGCGGCCAGCATCGCCACCCGCACCCCGGGCGGCGGACCCACCACCCCCACAGCCCTGCCTGTGCTGCCCGGGGTGGTCACGCACCGTCGAGCCGGCCGGCACCTCCCCGGCACCGGCCGGTCCCGACGTGACCCCCGCCGCCCACCCGGGCGGCGCGAGGGTCAAATTGGCCGGCTGTGGCCCGCCCCACCAACCAGTGGGGAGTCGCTCGCCAATTCGGCGAGGATCCACAACACCCCCACCGGAACCCGGTGAACGTTAGTGGACACCGCACTAGTCGAAGGTCCGCTGCTCGATGGCGGCGGCTCGTCGTGCGCCCGCCCTGCGGGCGCACGCGTGCGTCACGGTCCGCTCGAACACCGCGGAGCGCTGTGGGATGCCACGGTACGAGGTGGTCGTGAACGACCTGGGGCAGTACTCGACCTGGCCGGCCGACCGGGAGCCACCGGCCGGCTGGTGGCAGGTCGCCGCACCACGGCAGACCGTGGGGGACCGGCGAGGCGGCGGCCCTCCTGTTCGCCGAGGCCGGCAAGCGGGCACTCGCGCGTCGTCTATATGTTCGGTAAGGAGCGGGCGTCGCCCTGCCGCGCAATTTCGACGGAAGTCGTAGCCGAGATGCGTCGCGTTGCCGGGAAGTTCTTTCGTATCCGGCACATTCGCCGTGACCAGCGCCGATGTGGCTGAGGGTCGGCGGGGCGGATTATCGCGGGTTCACGGTTCTGTAGCCGCCATGCTACGGTCGCTCGAAGCACATGCACGGCACTCTATCTACGGGCTGGAGGCAGCCGGCGACCGCCGCCGATGTCTGGGCTTTGTGGGAAAGTTGAGCTAACGCCACGCGATACGGGGGTTTCCTGTGGCAGGCAGCAGAGTCATGACTGGCTCCCGGCGAACACTGGGAACGGTGGTCCATTCGGCCGGCGAACGGGTTTCGGCCGGCGGTCGGGATTTCATCCGCGGCGTTCCCCTGACCTCGTCCCATGCGATTTGTCGGCATCGCGGTCCGTCAGCGGGCAAATGCGGCACCCTTCACCGAAATGCATGTGCCGCGCCTTTGCCGGGCACCGCACATGTCCGATGAGTCATTTCGGGTCGACAGTGCGGAAGTGCGGATAACCACCAGCCAACTGTGGGATACGCTTTCCAGCCTGTCGATTCTTCGACGCTACGGCGACCGGGCTCCCTGGCCCTACACGCGCTGGTCGGAATGGGCCTACCGGCATCTCCAGCACAGTCCGAAGCTCACATCCGTGCGGTGGTGGCAGGAACAGCAACCGGCTCCCTGGCCGGAATTCGTGCGGCCGTTGGCGGTCCCCACCGGGCTCGGGTTGCGCAAGGAACTGGCCGCCTTGCGGTCCGGCGCCGACGCGGTGCTCGCCGAATGGGCGGCGAAACACGTCCCGCGAGAAGCGCTGCCGGGGACGGGTGACGATCCCACCGAAGCGGTGAACTGGCTGGCCGACGGTTTCGCCGCGTACTGGGAGCTGGCGCTGGCGCCGCTCTGGAACCGGATGGGCGTCCTGCTCGACGACGAGCTGCTGCACCGGGCGAAGACGCTGGCGACCGAGGGACCCGCTGTGCTGCTGTCCCAGGTGTCGGCGCGCCGCGGAGCTCAGTTTCGTCGTCGCGGTGACACCGGATCTGACCGGCGTGGCCACACGTACGTCATGCCGCTGATCTTCTACACGGACGATCCCGCTACGTTGACGGACGACGCGGGCAACGTCGTGATCGTCTACCGGGCCGGGGGAGTGGCGACCCTCGCCGAGGCGGTCGGCGACACCGGCGGCACCGCGGCCCGCCCCGCCGAGGCCAGTACGACGAGCAAGCTCGGCGTACTCATCGGGCGAGGCCGGTCGATGGTGCTGAAAGCGGTGGATTCTCCGAACACGACGGCGGGGCTCGCGGACGAACTCAGCCTCGCTCCCAGCACGGTGTCCGAGCACCTGGCCACCTTGACGGAAGCGGGACTGGTGAGCCGGCGTCGAGTGGGCCGCCATGTGCTCTATGAAGTCAACTCCGTGGGCGCGGCGCTGGTCCGGCTGATGGACGAGTCGATGGACTGGGCCAGTCTGCCCAACAACCTGCCACGTCGTAGCGTGCCGCGGTAGCGCGTGGTCAGCGGGGCCCGACCCCGGACGTCGTGCACGACATCACGCGTCTGGGGCCGGGCCTCGTCAGCAGTCGGTCGGGAGCTCCGCTAGCCGCGGCTGGTGCCGGCGAAGGAACGGTCCCGGTCGGGACGGCGGGCGAACTGTGCCGCCTGCATGCGATACATGTCCGCGTACCGCTCGTTCGCTCGCATCAGCTGGTCGTGGTGTCCGTGTTCGACGATCTCGCCCTGCTCGAAGACGTAGACCCGATCCACTCGCGAGAGCGAGGCGAGCCGGTGCGTCACCAGGACGACCATGTGCCCCTGCTTGGCCAGCTCCATGGTCCGGTCGAAGATGTCGATCTCCGTCTGCGGGTCCAGTGCGGACGTCGGCTCGTCGAGGATCAGCAGCGGCGCGCCCCGGTACCAGGCCCGTGCCAGGCCGATGCGCTGCCACTGGCCGCCGGACAGGTTGGTACCGCCCCAGAATTGCTGTGCGAGCAGCGCGTCCCAGCCGTCCCGGAGATTTTCGATCACCTGATCCGCCCCGGTCGCCTCGGCCGCGGACCACAGGCGATCCGTGTCGGTGGCCGCTTGCGAGCGGCCGATGGCCACGTTGACGGAGGCGGTGAACGGCCACTCGACGGGCTTCTGCGCGACCAGCGCCACGTGTTCGGAGAGCGTGGCCCGGTCCAGCTCACCCGTGGGCACCCCGTCCCACTCGACGGTGCCGCCGGTGGGCAGATAGAGCCCGCTGAGCAGCTTGACAAGGGTCGACTTCCCGGAGCCGTTGGCCCCGACCAGGGCCACGACCTCACCGCGCCGGATCGTGAAGTCGACGTTCCGCAACACGGGCGCGGGGGAGCTGGGGTACCGGAAGGTCAGGCCCTTCGTGGCGATGGTGGCGGGTGCGGTGGCGACCGGCTGCCCGCCGCCACTGTCGGACAGCTCCTCGGCGCGCTGGCACGCCTCCTCCCAGTCGGAGACGTAGAGCGTGTCCTCGAACAGCTGCTGCCCCTGGATGAGGAGCGAGCCGACGCTCATCGTCGCCGACCGGATGGCGAGCGCGGCCGTCGCGGCGAAGGCGAGGGGGATCTGCCCCTCGACGGCGGCGAAGATCAGGAGGCCGTAGGTCAGCATCATCGCGCCACCGGCCGCGGCGCTCGTGATCATCTGGACCCGTGCCTCGCGGTTCGCCAGCGAGATCTCCTCGGCCACGGACTCGAGCGAGAGCCGGTCGTGGTGGCCGAGCAGGAAGCGCTGCACCCGGTGCGCGCGCAGCTCCTCCGCGGCCTCCCGGGTGGTGAGCAGCCGCGCCAGCATGTCCAGCTGCCGCAACAGGGGTTGCCGGCGGCGCATCGAGGCGTGCCACCGGCCGGCGATGTGGATCGACGCCCACGCCCGTGGCACCAGGGGGAGGAAGAGCAGGGGCAGCAGCCGCGGGTCGAGCACCACCAGGACCGAGCCCACGGTCACCACGGAGATCAGCCCGCTGCACATCTGCACACTGCTGTCGATCACCCGCTTGAGGGCGTCGACACCGCGCCGCCCCGCCGCGACGAGGTCGTTGACCTCCGGGTCCTCGATCGCGCTGAGCCGTGCGTACGAGGCCTTGCCGAGCAGTTCGCTCTGGGCCGCGTGCGCCACCCGGGGGGCCAGGCGCCCGGAGAACCGCAGGCTGACCGACTTGCAGGTGCCACCGCACACGGACGCGGCGACGACGACCAGGAGGGGTGGCAGGAGCGCGGGCAGCCCCCGGCCGCCGGCGATGAGCCCGGTGAACAGGTCGCGCAAGGCAAGCAGGTTGACGGCCATGACGACGCCCGACAGGAGCTGGCAGCCCACCACGAGAACCAGCGCGACCCGGTCCACTGACCAGCTCCACCGCAGCACCAACGCCACGATGTGCGGCAGACGGCGAACCATCGCCGCCTTGTTCGCGGAGCGTGCCTGGCGCCAGTTCTCCGGGGCCAGCCGGATACCTTTGCCGAACAGCGCGTCTTTCGTCACCTCGTCCTTTGCCGCGCTGTCTGTTGTCGCGGCTTCCTCAGTCACTGCGTTTTTTGCCACGGCCGGCCTTCCTGACGCAACCACACCATCACCACCATGTCTCAGGAATTGGTGGAACAAATCTGGCAAGAACCTGCGATCAGGTTGAATGGCAGTGAGCCGGCAGGGTGGCCGGCCGTGGGTTCCACATGGCGAAACAGAACCGCGGTCCACGTGTTCAGTGAATTGTGTACCGCTGCCCAGCCCGGCCCGATGTCCTCAGCCGGACGAGGGAAGGTGGATCAACTAGCCCGCGCAGCGGGGGCACTCGTACGCGATGGTGACCGTGCCGCAGGTGTAGGCGCAGGTGTTCATGCAGGTCGCAAAACACGTCCAGAACGTGATGGAGTCGGGGCCTGCTTCCGTGCCCGTCGCCTGGACGCTGGTCGTACGCAGATCGAGGTCGAACTCGCCCATTTGCCACTGCCTTTCTCGTCGCGTTCGGTCAATTGAAGGAGGCGCCGGCATGCTTTCCCTCCGAGGACGCAAGGTAGTCGTGTGCGAGGCGATTGCGCCATAATTCGGCTGCCGCCGAATAGTCGGAGAAGTGTTGACCAGCGGGGTTCGCGTCGTGTAGCCAGTTGTTGGCGGGCGAGCGACGAAAGGCTATGCGGTGACGGCGACTGGTGTACACGGAACCGGCGAGGACATGGTGACCGCGGAGGTGTCGATCGGCAGGCTGGCCGGTTTACCGACGCATTATCCGATGCCTATGCCCCCGGATGACCCCGGCGACCAGGACGGGGTTGTGACATTTCTCCGTGCGGTAGCGGCCGATCCGGTGCTCGCCGAGGCGATCACGGTCTCCAGCCCGTCGCTGGCGAGAACGTTGCAGGACGTCACCGAGGCGCGCCGGCTCAAGCCCGCGAAGCT
The DNA here is from genome assembly GCF_040295705.1 of Micromonospora sp. NPDC002717. Lineage (NCBI taxonomy): Bacteria > Bacillati > Actinomycetota > Actinomycetes > Micromonosporales > Micromonosporaceae > Micromonospora > Micromonospora sp. NPDC002717. The sequence goes on from NZ_JBEOVW010000007.1 coordinate 287,880, forward strand.
GCGGCGGGCCTGTCTCGCGACGATGAGCTACCTCTCCCGGGCGACGCACCGCACCACCCCGTTCGGCTTGCTCGCGGGCGTCTGCCCGGTCGCGCTCGGCGACGAACCCAAGATCCGGATCGGCACCGAGCACGCCAAGGTCGCGTACGCCGACTACGGCTGGCTCGCCGGGCTGGTGCGTACGCTGCGCACCGATCCCGCGGTGCTGCCCACCCTCTCACTGATCGCCAACGACCTCTGCGACGTACGGGACGGCCGCTTCGTCCTCGCCTACCTGCCGGTCGACGACGCGCAGGCGAAGAACCGCGACCTGGAACGCACGGTCCGGCGAACCCGGGCCACCGCCCTCGCCCTGGCATCGGCGCGCACCCCGATCCGGTATCCGGACCTGCTCGCCGTACTGCGGTCGGAGTTCCCGGACGTCGAGCCCGCGGTCGTCGCCCGGGCGATCGCGGGGCTGGTGGAGAGCGAGTTCCTGCTGACCGACCTGCTGCCGTCCGTGACCGCAGTGGATTCGTTGCGCCACATCGTGGACCGGCTGCCGCACGACCACCCCGTCCGAGGCGAGCTGACCGAGCTCGACGAGCGGATCCGCGAGTACGGCGGCACCGGCATCGGGGGCGGCCGGGACTCGTGGCGGGACACGACCTCGCGCGCGAGTTCCCTGCACATTGCGGAGAACCTCCTGCAGGTCGATCTGCGCGTGGATGCAGACATCACGCTCCCGAGAGGGCTCGGCGCCGACGTGGCGGCGGCGGTCTCGATCGCGTGGCGGCTGCAGGGCGGTACGACCGACGCGGCGTCGGCGATGGCGCCCTACCGGATGGCCGCCGTCGAGCGCTACGGCGCGGGCCGGCTGGTGCCGCTCCGTGAACTGCTCGACCCGATCACCGGCCTGGGGCTGCCGGACCACTACGAGGGCCACCACCACGACGCGGACGGGTCGAAGCGACGCGACCGCGCACTCGTCGCCCTGGCGCAGGAGGCGGCGTTCACGGGACAGCGTGAGGTGCTGCTGGACGAGGCGCTGGTGGCACGGCTGGCCCATCGCGACGGGGAGCCGGGGCCTTCCGAGAGCGCCGAGGTGCTGGCCGAGCTGCTCGCGGACGACGACGAAGCCCTGCGCACCGGGGACTACCGCCTGGTGCTGACGAACGCCGGCAGCCGGCCCGGCGCCATGTTCGGCCGGTTCCTCCACGCCGTCGGCGAGCTGGCCGGCCCCGTCGCGCACCGGCTCCACGACCTCCACACCGCGGCGCCGGACGGCGAGGCGGCGGTGCCGGCCCAGGTGTGCGTGCCCCCGGGCGCCTCGCGGCAGTTCAACGTGCTGCGCACCCCGCTGCTCGCCGGCAGGGCGATCTCCATCGGCGGTGGGCTCGGCTTCCCGGGCGCCGATACCACGGTGAGCACGCTCGACGACCTGACCATCGCGGCACACCACGACCGCATGGAGGTGCACTGCACGCGCACCGGCACCGAACTCGTGCCGTTCGCACCACACGCGCTGAACCCCGCGATGCTGCCGCCGGCGGCCAGGCTGCTGCTCGACATCGGTGCGCAGTGGGCGCCGCCCATCATGCCCTGGTACTGGGGCGCGGCGGCCAACGCGCTGCCGTACCTGCCGCGCATCCGGCACGGCCGGGTGGTGCTGTCCAGCGCGCGCTGGATCCCGGACGCCTCGCTCACCGGCAGCGACCTGAGCTGGGAGCGGTGGCGCGTGCGGTGGCAGGAGTGGAAGGAGCGCTGGCGGGTCCCCGACGTCATCTACCTGACCTTCGCCGACCACCGCCTCCGCGTGGATGTCCGCCGCGAGGCCGCCCTGCGCATGGTGCGCGCCGAACTCGACCGCAAGCCGGGCACGGCCATCCACGAGGAACCCGCGGGAGGCGAGTACGGCAGGGGGTGGTCTGCCGGGCACGCCAACGAGATCGTCTTCGCCGTACGGGGAAAGCAACAGGGAAGGCAGCCCGAGGGCGAGCGGCAGAGGAAGCACCGCGACCGGGTGCCCGCGGCCTCCGCCGCATACCCGCCCGGCGGTGAATGGCTCTACCTCAGCGTTCTCTGCCCGGCCGCGGTGCAGGACCAGATCCTCGCCGCGCACCTGCCCGAGCTCGTCGACCGGGCCCGCGAGTTCTGCGACCGGTGGTTCTTCCTGCGGTACGCGGAGGACGGCAAGCTGTCGCTGCGGATCCGGTTCCACGGCGACCCCGGCGACCTCAACGGCAGGCTGCTCCCGGCGGCACATGCGTGGCTGTCCGAGCTGCGCGCGGCACACCTGGCCGAGGAGATGCTCCTCAGCACCTACCGCCCGGAGATCGGCAGGTACGGCGGCCCGGCCGCGATCGTGGCCGCCGAGCACGCGTTCGCGGCCGACTCCGAGCTGGCGCTCGAGCTCACCGCCATGCTGGCCGACGGGCAACTGGACGTACCACGGAACCTGCTCGCCGCCGCCAACCACCTCGACCTGATACGCACCCTCGCACCGGACGACTGGAACACGTGGCTGGTCGAGGCGTATCCGAAGGACGACCGGCACCACAAGGCATTCCAGGCGCACCGCCGCCGCGCGCTGGAACTGCTCGACCCGGCCGACGACTGGGCAGCCCTCCGCGAGGTCCCCGGTGGCGAGCGGCTGCGCGACGCGTGGCGGCGGCGCGCTCCCCGGGTGGCCGCGTACGGGCGGCTGATCCGGGACATGGTCGCCGACGGGCGGCTGGCCCCGCACCGGACGGAGTTCAGCTCGCTGCTGCACCTGTCCCACAACCGGCACACGGGGACGGACAGGGACGTCGAAGCCTCCACCTACGCCGTGCTGCGCGGGTTCGCGCAGGCCCAACTAGACAAGGACCGGCACCTGGGATGACCACGACCATCACCGGCAACCAGGCGCTCCGGCAGGAGGCCGCGGCCGCCGTCGCCGAGATCGCCGCCCGGCTCGACGATCCGGAGCGCGTAGCCGCACTCAGCCTCGCCTCGGAAGAGGCCGCCAAGCCGACCGGGCAACCGTACAACCAACCCTGGATTCCGCTGGGCCTGGCCGACAGTTACGTCGGCGTCGCAACGCTCTACGCCGAGCTGGCGCAGGCCGGCGACGAACCGGACGACCGCTACCGGAAGGTCGTGCACGACTACCTCTCCCACGCGCTGCACAACCCGCAGGGAGTCCCGGCGAGCGGGCTGGGCCTGTACATGGACGCCGTGTCGATCGCGTTCGTCGCCACCTGCGCCGGTGCGCGTACGGGTGACTTCAGCAACCTCGGCAGGCAGCTCGACGACCTCATCGCGCCCGATGCCGGCAACGGCATCGACCGCATCCGGGCCATGATCGAGGAGCGGGGCGGGGTCAGCGCCAGCCCGGACTACGACGTCATCTCCGGGCTCACCGGGCTCGGCCGGCTGCACCTCATGCGGCACCTCCAGCACGGGAGTTCGCGTGCCGGGCTCGACGCCATTCTCGGCCTCTTCACCGAAGTGACGACGGCACCTGACATCACGGTCGGCGGAACGCGGATCTCGCCCTGGTACTCGCTGGACCGGATCGGGAAGTGGCCGGACGAACCCGGCATCGTCAACCTGGGTATCGCGCACGGCATCGCCGGCCCGCTGGCGCTGCTGTCCTTCGCGCAGCGCGACGGCGTCACCGTGCCCGGCACGACCGAAGCGGCGGAGGGCATCGCGCGCCTGTTTATCGAGTACCGCATGCTGGACGAGTTCGGCCCGTACTGGCCGGCCGGGATAACCGTCCAGGACGGCGCGATCGTGCCCTACTCCGAGGGGCGCATGCGCGACGCATGGTGCTACGGCTCGTTCGGCGTCGCGCGGGCGATGCAGGTGGCGGGCGAGGCCTTCGGGCGACCGGACTGGGTCCAGGAGGCCGTCGCCGCCGCGAACGCGGCGGTCCGCGCCGCCGAGGCGCGCCCCGAACTGGTGACCGACTTCGCGCTGTGCCACGGATGGGCCGGGATCCTGCACACCGTGCAGTGCATGGCCGCCGACACCGCAGACGCCGAACTGGCCGCGGCCGCCGAACGCATGGCCAGGCGCGTGCTCAGTGGCTTCGATCCGGACAGCGCGTTCTGCTACGTGGAGAACAGCATGCCCCCGGTGGCGGCCGACCGGCCGGGATTCCTCCTGGGCGCAGCGGGGATCGCCCTCGCGCTGCACGGGTTCGCGACGGGCCGGCCCTCGGTGACCATGTGGGACGCTGCGCTGATGTTCAACTAGCGGCCCGTGTCCGACACGGACATCTGGTCGCGTGGGCTCGCTCCCCGGGAGTGCTGCGCGGCAACGGCGAGACCGGCGGCGACGTCGGCCTCCGGGTGGGAGGCCGACGTCGTGGCGCGATCAGAAGGGCCACTGCTCGCGGGATCCCGCCTCGATGAGCGGGATCATCGCGAACGCCGCGTCGGACAGGCCGCCGAACGTGTGCCGGTTCCCGGCCGTCGGGGCGTGCCCGACCCGGTATCCGGCCAGGTTCCAGGTGTACACCGGCACCTGCCCGGGCACCGCCGCCGTCACGTCCACCGAACGGTGCCAGTGCGCCTGCTCGTCGGTGAGGATGACCACCCGGTCGTGCCCGGCGTAGTGCCGACGCACCGCCTTCTCGGTCTCGGTTCCGCCGCCGTAGAAATAGCCGTCCTCCTTGAACCGGCGCACCGCCGCCAGCACCGACTCGCCCGCGACGGCCGGGAACACCCGGGTGTCGTGGGAGAAGGACACGACCGTCGCGTCCTGCGCGCGGGCGGCCAGCGCCAGGCCGAACACGGTGGCCGCGTCCCAGCAGCGCAGCGTGCCGTCCTTGCTGAAGGTGCTGTTCATCGAGCCCGACGTGTCGATCAGGACCAGCGTCCGACCGTCCAGGGCCGGCACGTTCGCCAGCGCGTGCTGCAACGCCTTCTCCAGCGGGTACCCCCACCGCAGGCTCGGCGCCGCGTTGTGGGCCGACAGGAAACGCATCGGCAGCACCCGCGACCTGGCAACCTCGCCCGGGTCGGACAGCTTGGCCGCCACCGTCTCGGCGACGGCGTCACTGACGCCGGCCTGGTCGAAGTTGCGCAGGTTGCGCAGCAGCGCCAGGTAGCCCATCGTCGGGATGATCGCCTCCCAGGCCGGGGCGTCCATCGCCGTCTGCCGCCAGCCGGCGAGGGCCTCCCACGTCATGCCGGCCGCGCCCAGCACCGCCGGGTCGGTGATCTCCTGACGCCGCTCGACCGGCAACGCCATGAGCTCGGCCCGCGCCGTCAGCACGGTCAGCGACGCCGGCAGCGGGTTGTCCCGCTGGTGCCGCCGGTCCAGCGCGTGCCGGAACAGCTCACCCTGCCGCTCGTCCCGGGCGGTCGGGTGGGTCAGGTCGACGACGTCACCGAACCGGACCGCGTTGCGGTCGGAGTCGTACTTGAGCAGGCTCCGCTCGTGGTACAGCCGCACGGCCGCGTCCGCGATGCCCCGCTTGACCGGCTTCGGCAGCGCCCGGCCGTGGCGACCCAGCCAGTAGGCGAGGGCCTCGCCCGGCTCGTCCGCGCGCTGCAACGCCGAGTCCACGATGGACCGCGATCCGGGAATGCCGGCCGCCACCTGCGCGCGGGCACCCTCGAGGGCGGCCACGACAGCCGCCGAACGCAGCATCGCGCCGGTGCGCAGCCACGGCACGAAGCGGGCGAACCAGTCGGGGTCGGCGACGGCGACGGTGGCGACCAGTTCACGGAACCGAGCATCCCGGTCGGCGGCGCCCTCGTAGAAGGTGTCCTCGCCGACCATGTTCGACACGCCGAGCAGGAACAGTTCCGTGCGCGGCCCGCGGGCGAAACCCGGGGCGCCCTCGGCGGTGACGACCTCATGGTCGTCTTCGTGCCGGTTCTTGCGCAGCTTGAGGTTGAACTTGGCCATCACGTCCCCCATGTTTCGTACGAGAGGACGCGGCCACACGCACACCCGAGACCAGAGTCGGCGACGGACTTGTCCGCCGCTCTGTCCGATTGAGCTACCCGCCCGAAGGCATGGGGGACTCGAACCCCCACCTGCGGATCCCGTGAAGTAACCGTCGCCTGCGCACCGGGTGTGCTGTGGTCGCGCCTCCCGAGATCGGAGCCGGCGACGGATGCGCCCTTCGCAGGGGCGTTCGCCCCTCCAGAGGTAACCGTCACCTTCGCACCGGGAAGTGCGGACCGACCGTAGCGGCGGCACCGGCGGCCGGGCAACGGAGTTTGCCGTTCCGCGATGGTGGGTGGCAGGAACGGTCGCGCCGCGTACCCGAGACCAGAAGGTCGACGACGGAAATGCCTATTGCTCTGCCAACTGAGCTACCAGCACTGTGGCTGGAGGGGACTCGAACCCCCGACCCATAGATTAGAAGTATCCGTCGTCTGCGCACCGGGTACGCGGCGTGAGCACGTCCCGAGACCGACGACGGCGACGGGCTCGTTTGGGAAAGAAGTATCCGTCACCTTCGCACCGGGACGTGCGGCAACAACGTACAGGCGGCGGCTCGGGAGCGGCAAGGGATTTCGCGTCCGTCAGACGTTCACGCCGCTCACCCGAGACCAAGGTTGGACACGGCGTGTGCGGGCTCGAACCGCAGAGCCCTATTGCGGGCTCTCTGCCAGAAGTAACCGTCTCCATCGCACCGGGTGAGCGGCGTGAGCGCGCCTCCCGAGACCAGATGCGGCAACGGAGACCGGCCCTCGCGGGCCAAGGTGACCTGGGCCGCTGGTCGACACCGCGTTTCGGCGGCGGCGGGATTCGAACCCGCGTCTCCCCGTGGGAAGCGGAAGTAGCCGTTGCCTGCGCACCGAGAGGTGCCCGACCACGGTAACGACCCCGTACACGTCGGCCAACCGCATTTATCTCGGCCCCTGAGCGGCGGAAGTTAGCGGCCGCCGCGCTTGTGCTTCGAGCGGCTTGTGAACGCGGCACCGTCCCGGGCTCGCGGAGTCGAGGGCTGCGGCGGCGTACGCCGAGGGAGCCAGCGCCCGAACGGGACGCGGGACAGCGTCAGGGGGACCGCCACGACCAGGATCCCGAACCCGACGGCGCCCAGCCCTCCCTGTAGGCGGCCCCGGTGCCCGCTGAGTTGGTCGAAATCGGTGACGAAGTCGCCCGGATCGCCCCGGTTGACCCAGATCCGCATCTCGTCGCCGACGGACCGGCACACCTCGAAGCAGGCGACCTCCCGCGTGTACGTCCGGCCGGACAACTCGTACCGGACGTGCATGGTGGTCGACGTGCCGCCACGCTTGGACCCGCGGTCGTGGACGAGTGCCCGCGCCGGCGCGCCCTGCGCCCGCAGGTCGGTCTTCCAGTCGTCGAGTGCGTACTGGGTGTGGAACGGCAGCCAGAGCAGCGCGCCGCCGACCACCAGCAGCAGCACGCATCCGACGGTCACCCAGGCCGGGACCGTCGCGGTGTGGTCGCGGCATGCACCCGGTCATCGTGCCGGCCGCCCGCAACCCCGTGGGCGCTCGACCCGTTCGGCGTCTCGCTCCCGATCAGAATCAGCTGTGACCGCTCCGACGGCCAGCGCCCGAGACCACTGGCTCCATGCGCCGTGCTCCTTCCGCCCGTTGAGGCTCCGCCGAGTCGACCTGACTTGATCTCTAACGGACGCGCAGATCAGCCGGTATCGACTGGGTGACCAACGCCGGTGATCAGCCCGGGGGCGATCGGGTTGACCATGTCGATCCACCACCGCGCCCCGGCCGGGAGGGTGCAGCCGAGCGCATAACCCACCATCTCGCCGTTCGTCACCCCGGTGGCCAGGGCGAAGCCGTCCCGTGCGGCATACGTTTCCAGGCGGTTCTGGTAGCGGGGTTCGCTGTAGAACGGATCGTGCAGGTTGTCGTTGTGCACCTCTCGGTATACGGCGCGCAGGTGTTCGCGCTGCTGGTGCAGGTCAGCCTGCCCGCCGCGGGTAATGGCCAGTGCCGTCACCTGCGCCAGCCGGTCGCGGAGGGTGGAAACCGCGGCCGGCTTGCGGGCATCGCGTGGGACGGCGGCCAGTACCGCGGTGGCGACGCTTTCGATGCGCACGGTCGCGTCCAGGTCGTCGAGCACGTCGGTCAGTCTCGTCCTGCACCACGTCGAAGTCGAGCGCTGGCCGGAATCAAAGAAACCGAATGGTGCGCGCGGTCATTCCGGCATTCCTGTCCGTACTGCTGTCATGAGAATTCCGTTGAGGCCCTCCTCGAACAGCAGGTCGTCGTCCCATTGGGTGTCGTCGAGATGGCCAGAGGCGTTGAGGGTCGGATAGGCGTTGGCGTTGGCGCCGACATGGTCGCGGGCTGCGGCTCTCACGTCAGGGTCCGCGGTCTGGTGCCACGTGGCTTCCGTGAGCGAGGCGCCGATGACGTAGTTGGCCAGCATTCGCGTGGCCACCGCAAGCTGAAGTCCGCAACAGCCGCCGCGCACCAGCGCCGATTGCAGAAACTCGGTACGGGCCAGGACGTTGGGCCCGAGCATCGGACGTCCGACCAGCCTTGGTGCCCAGGGATGGCCCAGCATGGCGCCACGCCAGCCTCGGACGAGGGCGCGGATGTCCTCTAGCCAGTCGTCGCTCACGTCCGGAATCGGCACGTCGCCGAAGATCCGGTCAACGGCCAGGTCCAGGACGTCATCCTTCGTCCTCACGTGCCAGTACAACGCAGTCGCCGTCACGTTGAGCTGTTGGGCGAGGCAGCGCATAGTCAGGCCCTCGATGCCGTGCTCGTCCAGCATGGTCACCGCTGTGTCCACAATGCGCTCGAGGGTCAGCGGCGGTTTGCGCCGTGCACGTGAGGGTTCCGCCCGCAGCCATACCGGCGGCGGGGTGCGGCTGCCCCGTCGCCCCGCCGAGGGTGTCGTCGGCGCACCGGGCTCTGCGGTGGTCATAGAGCCAACTCTAGTCCGGTGGACAGGCAACTTAACAGCGGTAAGCTAGTTGAACGTACGAAAGGATGGCCTTGACGGTCGGCAAGGAGTTCGCCATGCCTCTGCTGCGAGTCCACCTCGACAGCGACCGGACCAATGCCCGTCGCGTCCTGCAACTGCATCAAGAGGGCAAGATCCATCACGAATCGCGGGAAGCTGCTCGGGAACAGGTGTGGCGCCAGGGCCGCATCCCGGCCGGTGACCCGCTCTTCGTCGGCATCACGAACGGCCGCCGCAACGTGCAGTTGCTCTACGACGTCGAGGTCTACTCCGACACAGTCCCTTGAGCACCCGCCAAGCTCGCGCCACCCAGGCGGTGGTGGACACCTCGATGAAGGCACCTGGGCTGCGCAAAACCGCCACAGCCCGGTCCGGCCGCTCTGAAGCCGCGGTGGCTGACATGCGCTGGCCCTGCCGAAGTCGGGAGCGGGAACTGCGCGGGGAGGTCGAGGGCACTCCCCGTATCCCTGGCTCGCTACCCGGGTGCCCGACTTGTCCGTGCGTCGACCGACGTCAGCGGAGTCCGTGGCGGCAGCCGGACCGGACCGCGACGCCGCCAGCTCGGATTGAGGGGCGACTCATCGCGACAGCCGCTCGACGACCTCGGCGGTCGTGACCACCTCGCCGAGCTGGCCCCACGTCTCCAGGCTCGCCCGGTGGGCCTCGTCGGTCGCGGCCGTGCAGGCGTCGGAGACGATCACGGGCCGATATCCGTGGTTGACCGCCTCGAAGGCGGTTCCCGCCACGGACAGGTTGGTGGCGACGCCGGTGAACAGGATTGTCTCGATCTGCCTGCGCCGCAGCACCGTGTCGAGTTCGGTGCCGAAGAAGCCGGTGAGCCGCACGTGGGTGATGACGACGTCGCCCGCCTCCGGCGCGACCTCGTCGATGATGCGGGACTTCGGCGCGCCCTCCAGGAATGCCTGCCGCTCGGGGATCATGGCGAAGCTGGGCGTGTTGGGGATGAGGTCCGGGTAGCCGGGCCGGTGGGCGACCCGCGTGTAGACGACCAGCCCGCCGCTTGCGCGTACCGCCCCGGCGACCTGGGCGGCGTACGAGGCGACGCGGTGTCGGGCGACCTGCTCGGCGAAGAAGGGACCGAACAGCCCGTCGGGGCTGACGACCTCGTGCTGCCAGTGGACGCCGACCACCGCGGTGCGCGCCGGGTCGATGTCTCGCATTGTTCCTCCCGTCACGAGGCGGAGAGTTGTTGCGGTGCCGGCTGGTAGCCCTGCCTGCCCGCGGCGGCCGGCCCCCTGCCGTAGGCGTCGAACCGCCCCCACCGGCCGGGGATGCCGTGCAACGCCACGAAGTCGAGGTTAGCGGGGAGGGCGGGCCTGACGACGAGGTCTTCGCCCACCGGGTGGAGCCCGAGCATCGTCCTCAGCAGGAGCAGGGTCGCTCCGGCGGACCACGCCTGGGGGCTGCAGGCGGTGGGATAGTTGACCGGGTACCGGGTGTCGGTGCGAAAGGATCCGGAAAAGGCTTCGGGCAGCCGGCCGTCGTAGAAGACGGCGGCGTCCAGGATGCCGGCGCGATCCGCGCCGCCTCGTCGGCGTACCCGTAGCGCCGCAGTCCCCAGGCGATGAAGGAGTTGTCGAACGGCCAGATGGTGCCCACGTGGTAGCCGATGGGGTTGTAGCGGCCCTGGTTCTCGGCCAGCGTGCGGACACCCCAGCCGCTGAACAGGGCGGGCGACATCAGGTGCCGCACCAGGGCTTCCGCCTTCGGCTTCTCGACGATGCCGCTCCACAGCAGGTGCCCGATGTTGGACGACAGGGCGTCCACCTGGCGGCCGTCGCCGTCGAGGGCGAGCGCCATGTACTCGCCGTCCGCCACCCAGAAGTCGCGGTTGAAGCGTTCCTTGAGGTCGGCGGCCTCCTGCTCCAGTCGGTCCGCGTACAGCGGGTCGTTCCAGACGCTGCGGGCGAGCCGCGCGGTGCGCATCTTCGCGTCGTACGCGTACCCCTGCAGCTCGCAGGTCGCGCGGGGAAAGCCCGGCAGCCGACCGTCGCGGTAACAGATGCTGTCCCAGGAGTCCTTCCAGCACTGGTTCTCCAGACCGTTCCTGGTGTTGCGCCGCTCGTAGGAGATGTAGCCCATGCCGGTCAGGTCGGCGTAGTTGTTGATCCAGTCGATCGCCGCGCGCGCCTCGTGCTCGACCGAGCGTACGAGGTCGACGTCGCCGGTCCACCGCTCGTACTCGTCGAGCAGGACGAGGAACAGGGGAGTGGAGTCGGCGCTGCCGAAGTAGGGCGTGTGCGGGGTCTCCTCGAAGATGCTCATCTCGCCGTACCGCATCTCGTGCAGGATCCGGCCGGGCTCCTCCTCCCGGAAGTCGTCGACGCGGCTGCCCTGCCGCAGCGCGAGCACCCGGAGGGTGGTGGCGGCGAGTTCGGGTGTGAACGGCAACGCCTGCAGACTGGTGAAGATGCTGTCCCGACCGAACATGGCCATGAACCAGGGCAGGCCGGCGGCGGGGACCCTCTTGTCCTCGGCGAGGAAGGGACTGAAGCGCAGCGCGGCCAGGTCGATCAGGCTCTGCCGGTACGTGCCGCTGAGCGGCTCCCAGCCGGATTCCAGGCGCGGCGCGTGGTCCAACCACTCCAGGAGATCCTGTTCCTTGTTCCTGCCCTTGCCTGCGGCCCGCCCCGGGATCACGAGGCGTTCCAGCCCTCTGGGCATCGGAAGGTCCGGCAGGGCGCTGAGTCTGACGGTCCATCGGCTGCGAGGTTCGAGGTGGACCTCGAACGTCAGGCCGTCGTCGTCCCATGCGGCCGGCGCTGACGCGGAGATGATCGTCTCCCGTCGGAACCGCTCCCGTTCGTAACCGAGGACGAGGCGCCCGTCGTCGACCCGCCGGTAGTGGCGGCCCTTCTTCCTCACCGCCGCGTCCTTGACCTCGAAGAGGTCCGCGAAGTCGGCGTCCGCCTCGATCCTGAGGGTCACGTCGGCCGGTTCGTTGGCATAGTTGATGACGGTCAGGTCCTCGTGGAGGCCGCTGTCCAGGCTGTGCAGCCGGCGCACCCCCACGGTGCTGTTGACGTAGACGTCCTGACGCCCCGGAACCTGGAAGAACCGGTTCTCGAAGTAGTGGATGTCGTCGATGGAAAGGGTGGTCAGTCGTTCCCCGTTCACCGTCAGCACCCACTTCGACAGCAGCCGGGTGTCGTGGGCGAACAGGCCCATGGGAGCGTCGGGTGACGGGATGATGTCGCCCGAGCGGTTACACACCATGAAGGTGGTGCCGTCCAGGATGCCCACCTGATCCTCACTCATGGTCACCTCCTCGGCGCTCGGTCCCCGCCGACCTGGGTGGTGGCGGGAACAACCTACGGAGGCTCGCGAAGAGCCGGGGGCTGCCCGCCACGGTCGCCTCGCCGCGCAGGACGGTGGTCAGGAAGTACGCCTCGCCGCTGGCGATTCGGTCGAACACCGCCGCGTCCGCCTGGACGACCGCGTCTCCGCCGGTCGCCTGCTCCGAGACCGTGACGTTGCCCTTGTCGATGGAGACGAGCCAGCGGTCGACCCGCCCGTCCCGGCTGATCTCGAAGCGGACACTGCCCTCGTCGATCGCCGTCAGGCGGCGGTCGTGTCCACGCTGAGCCAGGCTGCGGAAGAAGGCCTGGGTGGCATCCCCCATCGCGCCACCTCCTCAGGGCCACCATTCCCGCGAATCGCGGCTTCCGCCTCATCCGGAAGAGGTGAATTTTCCCCGCCGCCGACCGCCGCTGTTGCCACCCCGGCGTCCTCGACGCCGCTACGCCGCCGGCCACCGTCAGGCCGTCCGCGTCGCGGCGCGCCGGCCCGGCCCGGCCGGCGGACCCTGGCCCGGCCGGCGGGCGACGCCACTAGCCTGGGACCCGATGGATCCCATCAAGGCAACGCTGCTTTTCGCCGCCGGTGTCGCCACGGGCGCCTTCAACGCGGTCGCGGGCGGCGGCTCCCTCATCGCCTTCTCGGCGCTGCTCGGCACCGGCATACCGCCGCTGACCGCGAAGCTGACCAGCACGGTCGCGGTGTTCCCGGGGAACGTGGCCAGCGTCGTGGGCGGTTACCGGGATCTGCCACCCCGGCGAGACATCAGGCGGATCCTGCCCGCCGCCGTGCTCGGCGGGGTCGCCGGGTCGGCGCTGCTGCTGCTGACGCCCAGCCGCGTCTTCGACATGATCGTGCCGTTCCTGGTGCTCGCCGCCTCTGCCGTCCTCGGCCTCCAGGGCCGCCTGAACGAGCTGGTCAGGCGCTCCGTGCTGCGTGGCCGACAGAAACACCCGGCGACGCTGCAGGTGTTGGTGGCCCTGGGCGGGGTCTACGGCGGCTACATCGGCGCGGGGTTCGGCATCGTGCTGGTCGCCAGCTTGGCTCTCCTGCAGCAAGAGCCGCTCACCAGGACGGTCGCCCTGAAGAACCTGCTGTCGGCCGTCATCTCGTTTACGGCGGTGGTGCTCTACGTCTTCTTCGGCACCGTCAGCTGGGCGGGGGCGGCCATCCTGGTCCCGGCGACCGTCGTCGGCGGCTACGTCGGGGCGCGGCTGCTCCGCAGGCTCCCCGGTGCCCCGCTCAAAGCCGTGGTCGTCACGTTCGGGGTGGTCTTCGGCCTGGTCCTGCTGTGGCGCAACGTGCTGTAGACCGGGTCAGTCGACGGCCGGGGCGGCTCGGCGCCGGCGAGGTGTCGCAGGACCGCCCGCGCGGTGCGTCGTTTGTGCCGGAAGGCCGGCGCGTCGACCCGGGGCGGCGCGAACGCCATGGCGTGCCGGCCGTCGGGGTACGGCCGCGCGCGTACCGGCGTGGCCCGGCGGCCGGTGTCCGTCGGGCGCGGGGGACCCGCCGGGTGGGCCCGGCCCCGGTCATCCGCGTCGGATGACCGGGGCCGGGCCGTCGCCGGTCAGGTCAGCGGCACGTGGCGGGCCAGCGCGGCGCCGCCGGCCTCGAACGCGGCCAGCAGGCCGTCGGCCGTGCCGCCGGTGACCGGGACCAGCACGGTCACCGGGTCGCCGGGGCGCAGCTGCACGGTCCGCTCACCGAGCGAACGGTCGCCGTCCCAGGCGTGCAGGTACGCGGTGCCCGCACGGTCGGCGAGGACCGTCACCTGCACCCCGCCGGCCACCTGGCGCTGGCCGGTCAGCCGCAGCGCCCGCTCGGGGAGCCGGGCCACGGCGGCCGGCGCGACGCCGTCGACAGCGGACTGCGCGATGGTCTGCGGGCTGTGCACGCTGCGGGCGGCGGTGTCCGGGAACACCGGCGCGCTGGGCTGCCGCTGGGTCGGGGTGTACCCGGGCAGGGTCATCAGGCCGTACCGGTACGGGTCGGCGCGGACGCCGGTGAAGGTGGACCAGCCCAGCCGGGACTGGGAGGTCAGGTCCTGGGTGTCCGAGTCGTAGACCAGCACGTTGAAGCCCATCCGGGCCGGGTCGACGGCGTCGGGCAGCACCGCGAACGGGATGCTCGCCTCGATGGTGTAGCCGGCGTACGGCGCGGTGACCTTGCTGACCACCGTCATTCCCGGTGCGGTCGTGGCGCCCGGGCCCTGCCGGTTGTCGGCGTCGCGCTGCCAGCACGGTGGGTTGCCGCCCGCGGGGTCGTCGGTGACCGGGAAGATGCCGGCCTTGAACACCGTCGAGGTGTCCGTCGAGTTCCCCTTCGGGTCGACGATGATCTCGACGCTGTCGGTACGCCGCTGCCGCTTGCAGTCCTGCGGCACCACCTTCTTGCCGAGCACGTCGTCGGTGACCTGGACGAACACCTTCAGCGCGTCCTCGGTCCAGGCGACGCGGCCCGTGGCCGAGGCGTCCTGCGGCGTGGTGGCCTGCCCCTCCCAGATCCGGGACAGGTCCAGCTCCTCGCCGGGGTACTCGCCCGGGGAGGCCACCCCGTCGACGGCGTGGTCGTGCCCGGCGTGCGGCACCTCGCTGGTGGGCACGATCTCCAGTGCGCCGGTCTCGACGGTGCTGCCGGCGGCGCTGGTGGTGGTGATGGTGATGCCGTAGTCGCCGCCGTCGCCGCCCTCGTTGGCGGTCGGCAGGGTGGCGTCGCTGTTGGTGACGGTGAAGGTGACCGCCCCGGTCGCGCCCGGCGCCAGCTCGGCGTAGCTCTTGGTCGCCGCGTCGGCGGTGAAGCCGGCCGGCAGGCCGAGGGTGACGGTGCCGCTCTGGGGGGCCTCGCCGTGGTTGCGCAGGTCGACCCGGACGGTCCGGTTCTTGCCGGAGCCGAGGGTGAGGACCGGCTTGATCAGGGTGTCCAGCTGCGGGTAGCCGCTGTCGCCGGCCCAGGTGCGGAACAGCCCGACCTCGGGCAGTGGCTCCAGGGTGCCGCGCACGTCGGCGACCACCCGGACCGCGCGGTCGGTGCGGCCGGCGCCCTGGCCGGTGGTCAGGTTCGCGCCGACGAGGTGCTGCTCGTTGGTGTCGGCGCCGGCGGGAACGGTCACGGTGAAGGTGACGGTCCGCTCCGTGCCGGCGGGGACGGCGCCGCGCAGTGCGCCGGAGCCGGTGGCGGTCCAGCCCTGCGGCAGCCGCAGGGAGACCCGCGGCGCGGTGAGCGCCCGGTTGTGCGGGGCGCGGACGTGCGCGGTGACCTCGACGGTCTCGCCGGGGGCGAGATCGAACCGGTCGGCGGTCAGGTAGAGCTCGGTGCCCTGGGGAAGCCCGCCGGCCGTGGCCGGCAGCACCGAGCCGCGCAGGATGGCCTCCGGCGAGGTGTCCGCCGGGTCGTACGGGACGCGGCTGTCGACCAGGGTGTAGAAGTCGCAGCGGATCTTCGCCGGGTCGGTGGGGGCGGCGGCGGTGCCGGCCCAGCCCTGGGTGACGTAGTCCCGGCGGGCGTCGACCTCGACCTCGGCCCAGGTTCTGCCGTCGGCGCTCGGGGTGCCCTCCCAGACGCCGAACACCTGGTCGGTCGGGACGGTCGGCACGAAGCTGGACGCGCACTGCGCCCCGGTCGCCGAGCTGCCGGTCCCGCCGGTACGCAGGAACTTCGCGGCCCGGAACGGCTTCAGGCCCTCCTGGGTGAGCTGCTCGGGGAAGGCGGCCGGGTCGGCGGCGGCGTGGAACGCCTCGGCGGCGAACCGGGCGGCCTGCTGGTGGTTGCCGTGGTTGCCGGGCGTCGGCGACGGGTTCATCGTCATGACGATCTCGGGCCGGGTCTGCCGGATCACCCGGACGATCTGGGCCAGGGTGTCGTCGTGCCCCCAGATCTGCTCGGACAGCGGCGCGGAGGCGGTGTACCAGAAGTCGACGCGGTCGAGGTTGTACAGGTTCTCCACGCCGGCCCGGCCGATCGCGGTGCGCTCCTCGCGCTCGCGGATGATGCCCAGCGGCGGGCCCTCCTCGAGGCCGACGGCGTTGCCGCCGCCCTCGCCGCGGGTGATGGTCACGACGCCCGCCTTGGCGCCGTGCTTCTCCTTCCACTGGCCGAGGGTGGCGAGGCTGCCGGCCTCGTCGTCGGGGTGGGCGCTGACGAAGAGGACGTCCAGGTCGACGGTGTCGGTCGGCGGGGCGTCGGTGGGGGCGGCTAGGGCGGCGGCGGGCGCCCCGGACAGGGCCAGGGCGAGCGCCGTGGGTAGCAGGAACGACTTGAGTCGCATGCAGGTCCTTTCGCGACACGCGAGGTCCGCGCAGCGGCCACCGACGTCGGGCGCACGGCGGCGCGGACGCGGGGTCGTGGTCGGACGGCGAGACGGCGGAGGTGGGGGGTGCGGGGGTGCGGGGCGCGAGGGGCGCCACGGCACCGGGGTACGCAGCGGCACGGAGATCCGTACACACTGGAAGGCCTTCGCCCGGTGACGCTAGGGACCGGTGCGGCGGCCCGTCAATGCTTTGCAAGGTCTTTCTTTATTTGCGAAAGAAACAAACAAGGGGTCAGGCGGTCTTCCACGCCTCGGCCGGCGGCGTGCGTGCTCGACTCCGGCGGGATCCGCGAAGGGTGTTTCTGCTGCTCGTGAAGGTGGCCGCAAGGTAACGAGACGGTTTCGTTACTTGACTCAATAGTTCGTTCGCCGTAGGAAGGAAGTGTGACTGACGTGGTGACGCCACCGACGAGCCCGGTGAGCCGGGAGCGGTCGAAGGAGATCAAGCGGCTTTCCGTGATCTCGACCGCCCGCCAGGTGCGGGTGCTCTCCCGTGCCGAGCTGACCGAGCTCACCGGCCTGAGCCCCGCCACGCTCACCCCGCTCGTGCGGGAGCTGATCGCCGAGGGTTACCTCATCGAGCGTGGTCCCGGCGCGTCGCGCGCCGGCCGTCCCCGGGCGATGCTGGAGTTCAACCCCCGGGCCGAGCTGGTCGCCGCGGTCTCGCTGGAGCCGTCCCGGCTCAGCTGCGAGATCGCCGACAGTGACGGGACCGTGATCGCCCACCGCGCGGTGCGGCTCGCCGGCGACATCGTCGACACCATCTGCCGCTCGGTGCCCGAGCTGGTCGGCGACGGCCTGCCGGCGCTGCGCGGGGTGGCCGTCGCCGCGCCCGGCATCTCCACCGGCGGCGCCGTCCGCCTGGCCCCCTCGGTCGGCCTCGTCGAGGCGCGGCCGGTGGGGGAGTCGGTGCAACGCCGGCTCGGGGTGCCGGTGCTGGTGGACAACGACGTGAACCTGATGGCCGCCGGTGAGCACGCGGTCGGCGCCGGCAGCGACGTCGCCGACCTGCTGCTGCTGCACGTCGCCGACGGCATCGGCGCCGGCCTCGTGCTCGACGGGCAGGTCCGCCGGGGCGCCGGCGGGGCCGCCGGCGAGGTCGGCTTCCTGCCGCTGGACCCGGCCGACCGGGGCCACGACGGAATCGGCCCGTTCGAGGCCCGCTGGTCGGAGAACGCCATCGCCGAGCGGGTGGTGGCGCTGGCCCCCGGGCGGCGCCCGGACTCGCCCGTGGCCGCCCTGGTGGAGCTGGCCGCCACCGACGGACGGGCCGCCGCGTACCTCGACGAGCTGCTCGCGGCCTGGTCCCGGCTGATCGTCTCCTGCGTCTGCGTCGTCGACCCCGGGCGGGTGCTGCTCAGCGGCGCCGCCGCCCAGCTCGACGACGCCGCCGTCGACCGGCTCCAGGCGCTCGTCAGCGCCGCCGCGCCGAGCGCCACCGACGTCCGCCGGGCGGTGCTCGGCGACCGGGCGGTGCTGCACGGCGCCGTCAGCTACGCCCTCTCCGCGGCCGCCGCGGGCCTGCCCACCCTGCTGCCGACCCCCTGACCTCACACCCCGAACAACGTAGTTCCCCTCACCCCTCGGAGGTACCCCATGAAACGTCGCCTTCTCCTCGCCGGCGCGCTCGCCACCGTGCTCGCCGCCGGCACCGCCTGTGGCGGCGGCGGTGACGACGCGGCCAGCGGCGGCAGCGCCGAGAAGCTGACCATCTACACCGCCCGCGACAAGAAGGTCTCCGACTACGTCGTGGACCAGTTCACCGCCAAGTACCCCGAGTACAAGGGCAAGGTCGAGATCCTCAACCTCGGCGCCCAGGAGATCCTGGAGCGGGTGCGGGCCGAGAAGGCCAACCCGCAGGCCGACGTCTGGTGGGGCGGCACCCAGCAGGGCCTCGCGGCCGGCGCGTCCGAGGACCTGCTGACCTCCTGGCAGCCGACCTTCGCCAGCAAGATGGACGCCAAGTACAAGGACGCCGAGGGCCGCTGGTTCGGGGAGATCCTGCTGCCCGAGGTCATCATGTACAACAACAAGGCCCTCACTCCGGAGCAGGCCCCGAAGGACTGGGACGACCTGCTCAAGCCGGAGTGGAAGGACAAGATCATCATCCGGGACGTGGCCGCGTCCGGCACCATGCGGTCGATCTACGCCGCGATGATCGTGCGCCAGTCCGCGGACGGCAGCAACCCGCAGCCCGGCTACGACTGGCTCAAGAAGCTCGACGCCAACACCGGCGCGTACGCGGCCAACCCGACCGACCTCTACCTGAAGCTGTCCCGCCAGCAGGGCACGCTCAGCGCCTGGAACCTGCAGGACATCCTGCTGCAGGCCCACCAGTCGAACATGCCGTTCGGCTACGTCATGCCGGCCTCCGGCGCCCCGGTACTGGTCGACGGCCTGGCCGCGGTCAAGGGCGGCAACAGCGAGGGCGCGCAGAAGTTCATCGAGTTCCTCTTCGACGACAAGCTCCGCGCCGACCTGGCCAAGGACTACTACCAGATCCCGGCCGTGGACATCGCCGAGAAGCCGGAGTGGCTGGCCCAGCTCCAGCTCAAGCCGCTGGACGTCGACTGGGACGTGATCGGCAAGAACGAGACCGAGTGGATCAACCACTGGAACAGCCAGATCAAGAACAAGGGCTGACCGCCCGGGCGCCGGGGGCGGGCCCGTCCCGTCCCCGGCGCCCCGCCGCCCGCCCCCGGGGCGCCGGCACGGTGTGAGAGGCGAGCCCCTCTCCGCCGGAGGCGTCAGGAAGGTGCCCTTCCCGTCTCCCGCCCCCCATCCCACGACCGACAGGTCCGGTACCGCACGAAGGAGAGGACCTCATGATCGATGTCACGCTGGAGTCGGTGAGCAAGCGCTTCGCGCGCGGCGGCGACACCGCGGCCGTGGACGACGTCGACATCACCATCGCCGCCGGGGAGTTCTTCACGCTGCTCGGCCCGAGCGGCTGCGGCAAGACCACGACCCTGCGCATGGTGGCCGGGTTCTACTTCCCCACCTCCGGCCGGATCCGGTTCGGCGCGGAGGACGTCACCCGCCGACCGCCGAACAAGCGCGACACCGGCATGGTGTTCCAGAACTACGCGCTCTTCCCGCACATGAGCGTGGCGCAGAACGTCGCGTACGGGCTCAAGATCCGCAAGGTCGGCCGGGCCGAGTCGCGGCGCCGGGTCGAGGAGGCGCTCGGGCAGGTGCACCTCGCCGGCTACGGCGACCGCCGCATCGACGAGCTCTCCGGCGGCCAGCAGCAGCGCGTCGCCCTCGCCCGGGCCCTGGTGATCCGGCCGCGCACCCTGCTGCTCGACGAGCCGCTGTCCAACCTCGACGCCAAGCTGCGCGAGGAGACCCGGGTGGAGATCCGCCGCATCCAGCGCGAGGCCGGCACCACCTCCATCTACGTCACGCACGACCAGGCCGAGGCGATGGCCATGTCGGACCGGATCGCGGTGATGCAGTCCGGCCGGGTGCAGCAGATCGGCGCCCCGCAGGAGATCTACCACCGCCCGGCGACCAGCTTCGTGGCCCGCTTCATCGGCCGCAGCAACGTGCTCTCCCTGCCGGTGGCCGGCGCCGCCGAGCAGGCCGTCACGGTGAAGCTGCCCGCCGGCGGCGAGATCGCCGTCCCCGCCCCGACCGGGCACGGCCTGCGCCAGGGCGACACCGCACTGGTGTCGGTCCGCCCCGAGCACATCGGCCTCACCTCGGCCACCGACACGGACGCGCTGCCCGGCCGGGTCACCGAGGTGGAGTTCACCGGGATGGCCACCAACCTCGTGGTCGACGTGGCCGGCGAGTCGGTGCAGGTCGCCGCGATCGACGTGCCGGACGGGATCGCCGCCGGCGACCAGGTCGGGCTGCGGCTCAACCGCGAGCGGATGTGGGTGGTGCGCCCGTGAGCACCATTCCCGCCACCCCCAGCCCGGCCACCGTCGCCCCGGTCACCCAGGAGCCGACGCCGCCGCGCGCGCCGCGCCGCCGGCTCGCCGACCGCTTCGCCGGCGGCACCGGCTCCCGCTGGTTCCCGTACGTCCTGGTCTTCCCGCTCGCGCTGATCCTCTTCGGGTACGTCGTGCAGCCGATGTTCGCCACCTTCGCCGAGAGCGTCGGCGTGGACGGGGTGGAGAACTACGGCGCCTTCCTCTCCGGCGACGGGGTGGCCCGCTCGTCCCTGGTCACCTCGCTGATCATCTCCGCGGCCAGCGTGCTGCTCTGCGGCATCGTCGGCGTGGCGATGGCCTTCCTGCTCAAGCGGTTCTCGTTCCCCGGCCGCCGGCTGATCGAGGCGATCATCCTGGTGCCGGCGGCCCTGCCGCCGCTGATCGGGGCGATCTCGTTCCAGCTGCTCTACAGCGAGACGGGCATCCTCCCGCGCGGGCTCCAGCAACTCTTCGGCACCGAGAACCCGGTGCTGCCGTTCAGCGGCATCGCCGGGGTGCTGGTGGTGCACACCTTCACCATGTACCCGTACTTCTACCTGTCCGCCTCCGCCGCGCTCGGCGGGATGGACCCCTCGGTGGAGGAGGCCGCGTACAACCTGGGGGCCGGCCGCGTGCGGGTGTGGCGCACGGTGCTGCTGCCGATGCTCACCCCGGCGCTGGTCTCCGCCTCGCTGCTGGTCTTCATGACCTCGCTGGCCTCGTACACCGCCCCGCTGCTGTTCGGGGTGGACCAGACCATGACCATGCAGATCTACATCAACCGCACCAACGGCGACCTGCCGATGGCCTCCACGTACGCCTCGGTGCTCGGCGTGGTGTCGGTGCTGTTCCTGCTCGGCATGCGCTGGTACGAGGGGCGGCGCAGCTACCGGTCCCAGTCGAAGGGGGTCGCCGCGCACCGGCGGGAGATCACCAACCCGTTCGGCAAGTGGCTGGCCCTGGTCGCGTCGATCCTGGCCACCGCCGTGCTGCTCGCCCCCGTGGCGACCATCGCCCTGGTGGCGTTCTCCGCCGACGGGTCCTGGACCACCGAGGTGATCCCGGCGGCCTACACCACGCAGAACTTCGTCACCATCTTCTCCGACCCCGAGGCGTTCCAGCCGATCCTCAACTCGCTGCAGATGAGCCTGATCGCGACCGTCGGCTGCGTCGTGGTCGGCGTGCTCATCGCGTACGCGGTGCGGCGGCTGGACTTCCGCGGCCGGGGCCTGCTGGACGTGGCGGTCATGCTGGCCTGGGCGCTGCCCGGCACGGTGGTGGCGATCAACCTGATCTCGGCGTTCAGCACCGGCAACGCGTTCAGCTTCGGGCAGGTGCTCATCGGCACCTTCTGGATCATGCCGCTGGCGTACTTCGTGCGGTTCCTGCCACTGGTGTTCCGGTCCAGCTCGGCCACCCTGGCGCAGATCGACCCGTCGCTGGAGGAGGCCGCGCGCAACCTGGGCGCGTCCTGGTGGCGGGCGTTCGCCACGGTCACCCTGCGGCTGATGCTGCCCGGCGTGGTGGCCGGCGCGCTGCTCGCCTTCGTGCACGGCGTCGGCGAGTTCGTCGCCTCGGTGCTCATCTACACCTCCGACACCGCGCCGATCTCCGTCGAGATCAACAACCGGATGTACTCGTTCGAGGTCGGCACCGCCGCCGCGTACGGCATGCTCCAGGTAGTCCTGATCTTCGTGGTGATGGTGGTCTCCGGCCGGCTGGAGGGCGGCCGGCGCTCCAGCCGGGAGGCCGCGCGGTGGACGGCGTGAGCGCGGCCTGGCCGGCGGGCGGCGGGCTGGTCCCCGCCGCCCGGATCACCGGTGGGGAACTGGCGGCGGTGGCCGAGGCGGCGGACTTCGCGGTGCTGCCGGTCGGCGCGGTCGAGTGGCACGGCCCGCACCTGCCGCTCGGCACCGACCTGATCCTCGCCCAGGGGTTCGCCGCCGAGAGCGCGGTCCCCGGCAACGGCGCCGCGGTGCCGCCCGGCGCCGCGACCCCGGCCGGCGCACCCGGCACGACGCCGGGTCCGCGCGGGGTGCTCTTCCCCGCCGTGCCGTACGCCGCGTGCCCCGGCCAGACCCGGCCGTGGCCCGGCACCGTGGCGATCCGGCCGGAGATCGCGGTCGGCTACCTGGCCGACGTGATCGAGGGCATCGTGGCGGCCGGGTTCCCCCGGCTGCTGATCGTCAACGGGCACGACGCCAACATGTCCACCGTCCGGGCCGCCATGGAGTGGGTCTCCGGGCGGCGCACGGCCAGCCTGCTGCTGGTCAACTGGTTCCAGCTCGTGACCCCGGCCGAGACCGCCGAGATGTACGGGCCGCTGCCGGCGCGCGGCCACGGCGGGGCGTACGAGACCGACGGGGTGCTCGGCTTCGACCCCGGCGCGGTGCGCCTCGACGCGGTCGCCGACCTGCCGCCGAGGCCGAAGCTGCCGGTGACCCACCCGTACGTGCTGGTGGAGTCCCGCCCCGACCCGTGGCAGGGCTGGTCGGGGCACGTCTCGCTGGCGGGCGAGGAGACCGGCCGGCGGGTCCGGGAGCTGGCCGCGACGCGGCTGCGGGAGGTCGTCGCCGCCTGGGTGGCCGCCCCGCTTCCCGCCCCGCCCACCGACGCCCCGCTGCCCGCCGACGCCCCGGTCGGCGCCGCCCCGCCGCCCACGGACGTTCCGCCCGCCGGCACCCCGCCGGCCGGCGGGCCCCAGCCAGAGGAGGCACCGTGACCGTCGACCGCGGACTCGACGTCGTCGACTTCCACCTGCACTTCCGCATCGGCGCCGACGAGACGATCCGGGCGTGCGAGCACGCCGCCGGCATGCACCCCGGCGGCGAGCACGAGCGCGCCGTCCGCGCCGCCGGCTCCGCCCCGTACGCGGCGCAGTGGCGGCAGGCGTGGGGCTTCCCCGACCCCGAGCCCCCCGCGTCGCGGTGGGAGGACGAGGCGGACCGGTGGGCGCAGGAGCTGCGCGCGGTCGGCATCCGCCGCGCCGTCTTCGTCACCGGCGGCGGCAACGACACCGTCGCCGACGTGGTGGACCGCCACCCCGACCTGCTGCTCGGCTTCGCCCACCACGACCCGTACGGCCCGGACGCCGCCGCCGAGCTGGAACGCGCGGTCGTCGAACGCGGCCTGCGCGGGCTGAAGCTCTTCGCCCCGCTGCTGCGCGGCCCGCTCGACGACGAGGCCCTCGACCCGCTGTGGGGCACCGCCCAGCGCCTCGGCGTGCCGGTGCTGATCCACATCGGCCACTACGGCAGCGCCGGCGGCCTCTCCCACGGCCGGTACGGCGGCCCCGACGAGCTGGCCCGGATGGCCCGCCGTTTCCCCGAACTTGCCGTGGTGGTGCCGCACTTCGGCGTCCAGCACGTGCAGGACCTGCTCTTCGCCGCCTGGGGCTGCCCCAACATCCACGTCGACACCTCAGGGTCGAACCAGTGGGTGCGCTGGATGCCGTACAAGCTGACGCTGGACGAGCTGTTCCGGCGCTGCTACGAGACCATCGGCCCGCATCGGATCGTGTTCGGCAGCGACTCGTCGTGGTTCCCGCGCGGCTACGTCACCCGCTACCTCGACGACCAGCTGCGGATCTGCCGCGAGCTGGGCCTGCCCGACGACCACCTGCGCGCGATCTTCGCCGGGAACGCCGAGCGTCTGCTCGGCCTCGACCACTGACCGGCTGACGACCGGGCGCGACGGGTGACCGGCGCGCCCGGCACGGGAAGGAAGGAAGTAGAGAACCGTCTTGACATCCTCCCGGCCTTGAAGGGCCGGGATTCCCCCTGGTCGCCCGTGGGGGTTTCCTGCTTCGTCGCCGACTGCCCGCCCGGAGGAGTCCGTTGAGGTCTTACATCAGCTCCACAGGCGTTTTACCTGTCCGCCAGCCCGGCGGCCAGAAGGTTTTTCGCTGCGTTGATGTCCCGGTCATGGGTCACGCCGCACGGGCATTGCCACGACCGGATGTTCAGCGGCAGGGATTCGGTCAGTTGCCCGCAGTCCGAGCACAGCTTGGACGACGGGAACCAGCGGTCCACCGTCACCAGGGTGCGTCCGTACCAGGCGGCCTTGTACTCCAACATGGCTCGCAGATCCGACCAGGCCGCGTCGGAGATGGCGCGGGCGAGCCGGTGGTTGCGCAGCATGTTGCGCACCGTCAGGTCTTCGATCACGACCGTTTGGTTCTCGCGGACGAGTCGAGTCGACAGTTTGTGCAGGTGGTCCCGGCGCCGGTCGGCGATCCGGGCGTGAATCCTGGCGACCTTGAGTCGGGCTTTGGCCCGGTTGGCCGAGCCTTTCTCCTTGCGGGCCAGGTCCCGCTGTGCCTTGGCGAGTTTCCGCCGGTCGGCCTGCTCGTGACGGGGGTTGGTGACCTTCTCCCCGGTGGACAGGGTCACCAGGCTGGTCAGGCCTACGTCGACGCCAACCGCCGTGTCGAGAAGCGGGAGCGCCTCGACGGTCGAATCTTCGACGAGCAGGGACACGTACCAGCGGCCGGCCGCGTCTCGGGACACGGTGACGGTGGACGGTACGGCGCTGTCGGGCAGCGGACGCGACCACACAATGTCCAGCGGGGCGTCCATCTTCGCGAGAGTCAGTTGCCCGTCCCGCCAGCGGAACGCCGACCGGGTGT